>WFNH01000016.1 GCA_015488685.1 Marinosulfonomonas sp. | reverse complement strand
TTATAATGCAACATGTTTGTTAGCGCGATATAGTTGTCGTTTTCAGTCCCGTCTCCAAGCTTCTTCCCTTGCGTGTACTCGATCACATTTCTTAGAAAAGGGATGTATGCAATGAGGATGACTGGTTCAGCCAATCTTGTTTTCCATTTTTGGAAGGGGTTTTGAATATCGGACTGCCTGAATTCACCTAACATGATTTCATCATCATTTTTGAAAGCATGCCGACATTGGTGGGCTGGGCAAATTTTTCTGCTTTCAATTGTTCTAAGAAAATCAAAATTATGAGTCAAAACAATCGCTAAAAAATCATTGTCTTCAGTTTTAATAATAAATTCTAAGTAATCAATAATCGCAAATTTGTTTTTGTAATCAAATGAATCTGCAATATCATCAAAAATGAAAAGTGTCTTTTGACGTGACTGCCACCTTGTATGAACCACAAACATAATATTAAGGATATAAAGTGCGCGCTGCTCTCCTGTACTTAGGATACGGAGCAAATCCTTACGCTGTGCAGCCGAATAAACTCTTTTATCTTTACCATCATCAAAGGTAAATTCAATTGAAGGGGCTGTGCCTTTAAGAATGACATCGGCTTTATTCTCTACTGAAAGGTGAAAAGGGAGATGTAAAAACCGCTGATTAAACTCTGCAATCACAATGTCCCAATCATTCTTATCAGCATCGGCATCAGAAACTATAACAGCCAGTTCTGCTTGCCCTTCCTCGTACTTGGAAATCAATGCATCATATTCCTCGCGCGATTCAAGAAAGTATTGCAACCAAAGTTTGCGCCTAAATTTCTCTAAATCAGATAGCTCTGGAAGTAAGTGTTGATTTTCAGTAATGTAATCACGAAAAGTTTGAAGTTCTTTATTTTTTAACTTGCTATTAAATGCTTCAAATCTCTCCCTAAGTGCATCATCGTCAAGAATACGCGTTTTTTCAGATTCAATTCTGTCCCGAAGTGACTGGTCTGAAGTAAGCTCAGCCTTCTCATCAGTATTTTCATCAACTAAATTTATACTATGACCTGCTTTGAAAAATTTGTTAGCTTCAAGCTGCTGTTGAACTTGATCGACGTTGTGGTACTGAAAGTCTTGCCTTAAGATTGGCGAAGTCTCGGTTAGTTCTTCATATTTCTTAGCGAAATCCTCAACCATAGTACCGACTACATCATCTCTTAGAAGTTCAGTCACTTTTGGTGCAAATAAAATCTTATAGTTTGCATTTCTAAAATTAGCACTTTCTGTATTTTCAAGCTCATCCTTAAGTTTTAGTAAGGCATCATAATATTGATCACCAAAAATATCTTCTATCAGTGGATCAAGGTTTTCTCTTGCGCCTAAACCAGAAAGCTCCCGCAATTTTTTATCTAAATTTTTCTTAGCAACTCCAATGTCTTTGTGAACATTCTCATATTTCTTTTTCAAATCAGGGTTTGCAAGAAGAGTTGATACCTTTTCTGAAGAATAATCTTCATCGTAAGATTTAACTACAAAAATGCTTTCGGGATCAATCGGGTCGTCATTCAAGGTAATTTCACATGTACTATCACGATCAGGGAAGGCCAAATCACTTGGTTTTTTGCCATTTGAAATATCCATCATCGTTTTAGCAAACGAAGTTTTCATCACTCCATTTGGGGCATAAATTGCGTACCCTTTGTGGGTGAATTGCAACTCAGTATCAAGTTTGCCAATTCCGTAACAATAGTTAAGATTCAGTTTTAATATATCAGCCATATTTTCATTGTACCGTTGTATTAAGCCTTAGGCAAAGTAACTATACATAGATTATTAAGCAACACGACATTGATTTCGCTGATAAAACGGGTGGCCAGTCTTGCAAGCCCAGCCACCCTACTCCCAAAGGGAGCGTCGTTTAGGTGTTTTCTCTTTCATCCAATCGTTTTTGCAGCCAGTCCAGCACTTCACTTTCAACCCATCCCACTCTATTCGGGCCAAGTTGTACCCGCATTGGGAATTTCCCGGCCTTTTCCAGACGTGCGACATGTTGCGGTGAATACAAAACCAACTCCTTCAATTGGCGCTTCGAAATCATCCTCATCACGATATCTCCTCATATTGAGGAGCATCGCGATGCCCCAGGTTACGACTATACCTAGGTGATGCGATACTATCGGTTCGATCTGGCGTTGACTATAGGTTGAAATGAATCGGGTATGTTTCGCTATGTATCGTCATGCAAAGCGGAACATATTAGGTGGCCTAAAAGGTAGTCTGTATTTCTAGCTTCAATATTATTTATTAAATATCAATAGAATAAAAGATTTAGTGGTGCCCGAGGCGAGACTTGAACTCGCACGATATTGCTATCGGGGGATTTTGAATCCCCTGCGTCTACCATTCCGCCACTCGGGCCACTAAGGCCGTTTCCTAGCGTCAGCACGCGCCCGCGTCTACAGGAAAATGCACCAACGCTGCAATTCTTTGGATCGCCATTGTAAAGCCGTCAGAACATCACGCCCACCAGCCACAGCGTGATCCCCGGGAACAGCACTAGCACCACCACCCGCAGCAGATCGGACACCACAAAGGGGAACACCCCCTGATAGGTTTTGGACATCGGAATGTCCTTGGCCATGGAATTGATGATGAACAGGTTCATCCCCACCGGCGGTGTGATCAACCCCACTTCAACCACGATCAGCGCAAGGATACCGAACCAGATGGCGGTGTCTTCTGCGTTCATGCCGAAATCCAGCACCTCGATGATCGGGATGAAAATCGGAATGGTCAGCAGGATCATTGACAGGCTGTCCATGATGCAGCCAAACACCAGATAAAACAGCAGCATGATGGTCAGCACCAGATAGGGGCCGTACCCTTGCGCCAAAATCCATTCGGCCAGTTGTTGCGGGGCCTGTGTGGTGGCAAGGAAAGAATTGAACACCTGAGCACCCAGAATGATCAGGAATATCATCGCGCTTGCGTTGGCTGCACCCAGCACGGAATCCAGAAATCCGCGCCAGTTCAGGCCACCTGTCAGCACACCGTACAGGCCCGTGGCCACAGCCCCAACCGCGGCCCCTTCTGTCGGGGAAAAAAGCGCTTGAATACCGGATTGGGACCAGTTCCAGTCACCGGCAATCCCGCCAATTACAAGGCCAAAGATCACCACCACCGGCCAGACCCGCAACAGGGTTTTGAACCGTTTTTTATAGGGCACGCGCGGGGCGGTGCCGGCCGCATCGGGGCGAACGCGCACATAAATCGCCACGGTCAGCATATAGCCAAGTGCCGCCAGAATACCCGGCACCATCGCTGCCATGAACAGTTTGACGATGTTTTGTTCCGCCAACATTGCATAGATCACCAGAATGACCGAGGGCGGGATCAGGATGCCAAGCGTTCCCCCCGCCGCCAGAACGCCCGTCGACAGCGCATCGGAATACCCCCGCTTGCGCATCTCCGGCAGGGCCACCTGCCCCATCGTGCTGGCCGTAGCCAGGGACGATCCACAGACCGCGCCAAAGCCCGCACAGCCGCCCACAGCCGCCATCGCGATACCGCCCTTGCGGTGGCCCAGCCAGTCGCTTGCGGCCTCGAACAGGGCCGAGGACATGCCCGATTTGGTGGCAAACTGCCCCATCAGCAAAAACAGCGGCACAATCGACAGCGAATAACTGGAGAATGTGTCATAGGCCAGTGTTTTCAGCAGCCCCAGCGTGGGCGTGGCTTTGCCCAGAAACGCCCACTGTCCCAGAAAACCCGCCATACCCATGGCAATCGCAATCGGCACGCGCACGAATATCGCCAGCAGCATCAGCACAAAGACGATTATTGCTATTTCCAACCCGCTCATGGCTGATACTCCCGTCCCTCAAGTGTCCAGTTCAGGCTGCGCCACACTGTAAACAGGCTGACCACAAAAAACAGCACAGCGCCGACAAAGGCAAAGCTGTAGGGAATCCAGATCGGCACGCTTAATTCATACGTTGTTTCCGCAAAGAACGGCTTGTAACCCATTGACAAGGCAGTCCTTAAGGCCTCTGACCCATAGGGTATCTTTTCGGCCAATCCCAGCCAGAACCGCCACAGGATCACACCAGAGGCCAATGCAATCAACACATCGCCCATAAAACCCAGAAAGGTCTGGAATCGCTGCGGCAGGCGCAGGGTGAAGATATCGACAACAACATGGGCACGTTTGAACTGGGCGAAAGGCATAAAGGCGAATATCGCAACGGCACTGCCCATTTCAACGATTTCATAATCGCCTTTGATCGGTCCCAGCCCAGCGAACAGAAAGAACCGCCCGATGATCGAAACCACCGTCACCAGAGCAATTCCCGCCAGCACCACGCCGCCGGTATAGGCAAACGCCCGCGATACCCATTCCAGCCACCTGCCCACCCGCAGTTCGGCCGATTTTGCCAATAGCATTGTCGTTATCCCCGTTTCCTGTTCCCTACACCGCGATAATCGCGGGGCGTTTGTTCAATTCTTTGATCGTCATTCCCGTGACAGCCTTATAGCGGTCGGCAAAGGCCTGACGCTCGCCAAGCGGCATGACCGTTTCAATATCGTCAAATCCGTCTGGTGCGCGCTCGGCCACGATGTCCAGAATCTTGTCCGGTCCATCGCCACGATTGGCCAGCACCACCGCATTCACCGCCTCGCGGCGGATATCGTCATAGGATTGCAAGGCACCCTGCCCCACGCCGTGATCGCGCAATTCGCGGGCCAGAACGCGGGCGTCGATGATCCCTTGCGAGGCGCCGTTCGAGCCAATCGGATACATCGCATGGGCCGCATCCCCCATCAGGGTGACGGGGCCAAAGCTCCATTGCGGCAGCGGGTTGCGATCCACCATCGGGAATTCCCAGATGCCGTCGGCCTCGGCGATGATCTTCGGAATATCGATCCAGTCAAATTTCCAGCCCTCGAACCGGTGCGCAAAATCGGCGCGATTGCCGCTGCGGTTCCAGTCCTGCGACAGCCAGTCGTAATCGGCGGGCAGTTCCAGATCAGCGATCCAGTTGATCAGGCTGCCGCCGCCCTCCGTGTCGCCAATCGGGTAGCAGACGAATTTACAGGCCTTGTTGCCAACCATCGCCATGCTGCGCCCGGTCAGAAACCTCGGCCCGCACGTCACCCCGCGCCACATCATCGTACCGCCCCAGACAGCGGGGCCCTCATCGGAATAGAACCCCGCGCGCAGCAGCGAATTGATCCCGTCCGCCGCAATCAGCACATCGCCCGTGGCGGTGCCGATCCCTGTGTTCGTTTTGCGGTTTGTCAGGGTTACTTCGACCCCGCCGTCCACTTCGCGCCAGCCCGTTACCGCCGCCCCCATGCTCAGCACGTCGCGCCCCGCCCGCTCAATCAGCGCCTCCAGCAGCGCCATTTGCAAACCACCGCGATGAATCGAATATTGCGGCCATGTATTGCCCGCAAAGGTGCCGCGTGGCTCGCGCCAGATTTCCTGACCTTGTGCGGTGAAATAACCAACCTCGCGGGTGCGCAAGCCCACCTTGTCCAAAGCATCCTCTAATCCCAGTTCGAACAATTCGCGCGTGGCCAGTGATTGCAGGTTGATGCCCACCCCCAGCGGGCGAATGTCCTCGACCGCCTCGTAAATATGAAACGGGATGCCTACCTGATGCAGGCTCAGCCCCAATGTCAGACCGGCAATACCGGCACCTGCGATCAATACGGTCATGTCATTCCCCTGATATGCAGAAGGCCAGACCCATTGCTGTCTGGCCTTCCATTTCCTAGGCTATCCCGCCCTTAGTTACCGGAATACTTGGCCACCAACGCCTGTGCGTCCGCAACCATTGCCGCACCGTCCAGACCCTTGGACGTTACTTCTGCAACCCAGTCGGCGGTCAGTTTGTCACCAATGGTGCGCAACTGGGCCACAACGCTGTCATCCAGCGTTACAATCGTATTACCGTGATCGCGCACAACCTTTTCACCAATATCGTCGCCATCGTCCATTGCCTTACCGGCCCAACCCGAGGTTTCAACACCGGAATTATCGTCAATCACCTTTTTCAGGTCATCGGGCAGCGCATCGTAGGCATCCTTGTTCATCGCCCAGATGAAATAAGTGTTGTAAAGCGCACGGTCACCGCCAATTTGCGTGTGGCTGTCGGCCAATTCATGCACCTTCAGCGCCGGCACAATCTCCCACGGGATCACACCGCCATCGACAATGCCTTTGGACAAAGCCTCGGGGAAGGCCGGAACCGGCATGCCAACGGGGGTCGCCCCCACAGCTTCCAGCAGCTTGTTCGCCTGACGCGAGGGGCCGCGCAGTTTCAAACCCTTGAAATCGGCAATCGTGGTGATCGGATCGCCCTTTTTGTGGATTACACCGGGGCCATGCACATGCACCGCGATCAGGTGCACATCACCAAACCGTTCGCCCATGTATTTCGCCGTATAATCCCACGCGGCTTTGGATGAAGCTTCGGCAGACATCGACGTCATGAATGGCAGTTCAAACGCTTCGGCTTCGGGGAAGCGGCCCGGTGTGTAGGCCGGAATGGCCCAGCCACCGTCAATCACACCATCGCGGATCTGGTCATAGAGCGCGGGCGGTTTGCCCCCCAGTTGCATCGCCGGATAAATCTCGATCTTCAAACGGCCGCCAGAGTCTTTCAGAATCTTGTCTGCCCATGGCTGCATAAAGAATTTCGGCACCGAGCCTTTGGGCGAAATAAAGTGTTGAAAGCGCAAGGTCACCTCTTGTGACATGGCCGCCCCGGCCGATATCCCAAGGGCCATAACCCCGATCATTGCGGATTTAAGTGTGAATTTCATTGGTATCCTCCCTGTTCACGATTCGCATCCTAGCTCATTGGCGCAGGAGTTTTGATTCGTTGCAAGTGCAATGATCCAGATCAAATGCGCCATGGCAAGTATAATCGACCGCGCAGTCGGTTTTACAAGGGGATTTCTTACTTTTACTAGAGATTATCCGTCCCGAAGGTATCGCAGGTTGCCAAATCACCGCTTTCATAACCGGTGTAAAACCAGCGCTGGCGCTGTTCGGATGTGCCGTGGGTAAATGTGTGCGGCATAACGCGCCGGCCGGCATTTCGTTGCAATGTATCATCCCCGATCTGTTTGGCGGCGTTCATCGCTTCGGCCACATCGCCGCGTTCGATTGATCCCAGTTGTTCCTGTGCATGGCGCGCCCAGATGCCGGAATAGCAATCGGCCTGAAGTTCAATCCGAACCGAAATGGCATTGCTTTGCTCTTTGCTGACTTGTTGGCGGATGCGGTTGGCTTTGCTCAGGATACCCAGCTCATCCTGTACATGATGCGCAACCTCGTGTGCTACCACATAGGCAGATGCAAAATCGCCTTTGGCCCCCATCTGGCGTGAAAGAGTGGTGAAAAACGCGGTGTCCAGAAATACCTTTTTATCCCCCGGACAATAAAATGGCCCTGTCGCCCCATTGGCGCCACCACAAGCCGATTGTGTCGCCCCCTTGAACAGAACCAGAGTAACCGGATGATATGGCTTTCCTACCTGTTCGCGGAAGATTTTGCTCCATACTTCTTCTGTATCGGCCAAGACCACTGACACAAATTTTCCGGCCTGTTTGTCGGCCTCGGTTATCTCGCCGCCTGCCCCTGCCTGGACCTGCCCACCCGACATCGCGGGGTCGTTCAACAGGCTGCTGACATCCACCCCCATAAATGCCCCGATCAAAACGATGATCAGCGCCCCGATGCCACCAACACCAGCGGTTTTACCCACTGACAGTCTACGACGATCCTCGATATTCCGGCTTCCCCGACGTCCCTGCCACTTCATCATACTCTCCACATACAGTTTCCAGTGCAGAATAACGGATGATTTACGCCTCGCAATAGCGGATATGCTTGACCTTGCTGCCCCGCCGTGGTGGATGGAATGAAAACAGGCGAATAAACGAATGATCAGGCGACTATACAACTGGACTTTGGCGCTGGCTGACAGCCCTTATGCGCTGTGGGCGCTGGCGTTCGTAGCGTTTCTGGAAAGCTCGGTCTTTCCGATTCCGCCCGATATTATCATGATTCCGATGATCCTTGCCCGCCCCAATCGTGCCTTTCTGATCGCAGGTGTGGCGCTGGTGGCTTCGGTGACTGGCGCGTTGCTGGGCTATTATATCGGGGCCAGCCTGTTTGACGTGGTCGGCAAACCGATGCTGGAATTTTATGGAAAAACGGACGCAGCCGAACAATTCAACCAGCGTTTTCAGGACTGGGGCGCGTGGGCAGTGCTGATCGCAGGCGTAACACCATTCCCGTTCAAGGTGATCACCATCATGTCTGGCTGGACGGGGCTAAGCCTTGGGATTTTCATTATCTCGTCCATTATCGCACGGGGCCTGCGGTTCTTTATTGTCGCGGCCCTTTTATGGAAATTCGGCGCACCAATTCGTGACTTTATTGAACGGCGGTTAGGGCTTATGTTCACCCTATTCGTCGTTCTGCTTTTGGGCGGCTTTTATCTGGTGAAATACATATGACACGCAATAATCTGATTATTCTGGCCGCTGGCGGCTCATTGGCCCTGTTACTCGGGGCCTTTGCATTTCAATACATGGGCGGCATGGCGCCCTGCAAACTGTGTATCTGGCAACGCTGGCCGCATGGGGTGGCGATTGCAGCTGGTCTGCTGGCGCTAATAATGCGCGGCAAATTCTGGCCATTGGTCGGAATGCTGGGGGCAGCTGCAACCGGCGCAATCGGCATTTATCATACCGGCGTTGAACAGAAATGGTGGCAAGGGCCGACCAGTTGCACATCTTCCGGCACCTCGGGCATATCCGCCGAAGACCTGCTGGAACAGATCATGGCCGCGCCACTGGTGCGCTGTGATGAAATCCCGTGGGAAATGTTCGGCCTGTCGATGGCAAGCTGGAACGCGATTGCATCCTTTGCCCTTGCCCTGATCTGGCTGATGGCGTGGAAGCGGAGTTAGAGCGCATCCAATCTAATCGGAATAGTGTATTCACCGCACGACCCGAGGCAGCGTTTGCACCCGCAAATGCGTTCGGGTTGTGCCGTGAATGCAATTGGATTGGATTTGCTCTAATCCACTGAAATCTCGGGCACCTTACCGCCATCCCAAGTGAACCGGTACGTCGGCCCTTTACGCACATTCCCGACCATTGCGGGGCGGAAACCGGCAATGCAATCACCGCGTTTTGCCCGCACCGACGGATACAGCACCCCTGCTGATCCTTCCGCCAACAAATGTTCCGCCAGCGTTTGCGAGGCCACATAGCTGTCTGCACTCAGGCAATCGGCAAAATCCACCTGCCCGCGGATATCGTGATACTCGCCGCCGAAATCGGCCAGATAATCGTCATAAGTCACGCTTTGCTGCCACCAGTTCACCTCGGCCAGTTCCAGCGCCTTGTGAAATGCCACTTCGGTTTGCGAAGTCTCGACTACAAACCCCGCATACCACGCGCCGCGATCCGGCCCGTTGAACCGCGCCCCGGTCGGGGCGGCATGGCAAAAGGCGGCATTCACCATCCGGTAATGCGGCACCCCGAACACCAGTTCCTCAATGCCGATCCCAGGCAGCAGGTTGTTTTCCGCCATCAAACGATCGTTTGTTGCGTGGTCCAGATCGAAAATTTCGGCCAGATGCGCATCATCGTCGGCAATCCGTGCCAGCACGCTGTCGCCGCCAACACTGTATTTTGACGGCACCAGATGATGCGTATCCAGCTGGCGGATGCTGGTGACAGGCGGCAGTTTCACCGCCCGCCCCGCCGCGCATCCAGCATCCGGCGCACCGTTTGAAACGCAGGCAGACCACCGCGCAGCATGTAATCAAGCGGTGCTTTGCCACCAAAAATCCGGTTGCTGTTGGGCAGGCTGATCCATTTGTCGGCAAGCTCCTGATCATAAAGGATATTCAGCGCCTTGAATATCCCCACCAGATAGGAAATCCGCCTGATCCGGTCCTCGTCCAGCCGTTTGCCGCCGCCTTTTTTCAGCGTATAGAAGGCCCCGTTCGACATGCCACCCAACAGCGCCTTGGCCTGCGTGTCGTTGATATTCCAGGCTTCCATAATGTTGAAAAACGCCCGCACCGCGCCATCCGACAGCCGTTCGCGTGTGTCGCGGTCGGTCAGATCAATTAGCGGGGCCTCGGTGTATTTGGGTTCGGGGGCGACAAGGGTCAATGCCATTTGCGATACTCCTGTTATGAAGCAAATATAACTCCATTTCAGTAGTATTTCAACCCTTCCCTTCGCGCGTGGACAACAGCAGGTTGGTTTCACTGCGCATCACCCCGTCAATCCGGCGGATATCGAACAGCACCTTGTCCAGTTCTTCCAGCGTGTCCGTGCCGATTTCGGCAATCAGATCCCATTTGCCATTGGTCGAATGCACCGCCTGCACCGCCGCGATCCCCAGCAATCGGTGCATGATCTTTTCTGCCCCCCGCCCCTCGATCCCCAGCATCATCATGCCACGCACGGGGGCATGGGCAATGTCGCTTTTCAGACGCAGGGTAAAGCCCAGAATTTCGCCGCGTTTCTGCAACCGTTCGATCCGGCTGCGCACAGTCGTTCGTGACAGGCCCAGTTCCGCCGCCAGACTGGACAGCGGCGCACGGGAATCGCGACGCAGGGTGGCAATTAACTTTTGGTCAGTATCATCCATATCGGAACCTTTAGTATTCATATTGATCATTCTCCCTCCGATATATCCGTTTTACCCCCTATAAACCAGCCTATTTATCAAATTACACATAGGAGAGTAGCGAAAGAACAGGTCTTACAACATGCGAAATATCACCCTGATCGGGGCGCCCGTGGACTGCGGCAAACGCCGCCGCGGCTGCCTGATGGGACCGGACGCCATGCGCACCGCCGGTCTGGAACAGGCCATTACAGGCCTTGGCCACAGCGTCACCGACATGGGCAATCTGGCCCCTGCCCCCCTGGACATCCCCGAGGATGGCAAAAACCACGCGCTGGCCGAAACCGTCGGCTGGACCCAAACCCTGATGCAGGTCGCAAAGGCAGCCATGCGCGACAGTTTCCCGATCTTCCTTGGCGGCGATCACGCGCTGGCGCTTGGCTCGGTGGCCGGTGTTGCCGCCTATGCTGCCGAAACGGAACGCCCGCTGTTCGTGCTGTGGCTGGATGCCCACAGCGATTTTCATACGCCGAAAACCACCGCCAGTGGCAATCTGCATGGCACCCCGCTGGGATATGTCACCGGCCTGCCCGGTTTTGACGCTTTCCCACCGCTGCCTGCCAAAGTGCCGATGAATAACCTCTGCCTGATCGGATTGCGCTCGGTCGATCCGGCGGAACAGGCGGCACTGGTGGAAAACAACATCCGCAGCGTTGATATGCGCGCCATTGACGAGAGCGGCATCAAACGCCCGCTCGAAGCATTCCTTGACGATGTGTCCCGCGCCAACGGCTTGCTGCATGTATCGCTGGACGTTGATTTCCTTGACCCCGCCATCGCGCCCGCCGTCGGCACCACCGTTCCGGGCGGAGCCACCTTTCGCGAGGCCCATCTGGTGATGGAAATGCTGCACGATAGCGGGCTGGTGACATCGCTTGATCTGGTCGAGTTGAACCCCTTTCTGGATGATCGCGGCCAGACCGCAAAACTGATGGTGGACCTGACGGCATCGCTGCTTGGCCGCCGCGTCTTTGACCGCCCCACACGGAGTTACTGAACATGACCATCCCCGCCCCCTCGAAACTGGCCTATGTGCCGTTTGTATCGGTCGACAACATGATGAAGCTGGTGCATCACATCGGCGTAGAACAGGTATTGCGCGATTTGGCCCGCTATATTCAGGATGATTTCGCCCGCTGGGAACTGTTCGACAAAACCCCGCGCGTGGCGTCCCATTCGACAGAAGGCGTGATCGAACTGATGCCAACTTCGGATGGGCAGGTTTACGGGTTCAAATACGTCAACGGCCACCCTGCCAACATGAAGAAGGGCCTACAAACCGTTACCGCCTTTGGGCTTTTGGCGGATGTGGCCAGCGGTTATCCGGTGATGCTGTCGGAAATGACCATCCTGACCGCGCTGCGTACGGCGGCGACTTCGGCGATGGTGGCGAAACATCTGGCCCCCAAAAGTGCAACCACGCTGGCGATGATCGGCAATGGCGCGCAAAGCGAATTTCAGGCGCTGGCGATGAAAACAGTCTGTGGCATCGAAAACCTGCGTCTGTATGATATCGACCCCGCCGCCACCGACAAATGCGCCGCCAATCTGGCCGACAGCGGGCTGAATATCACCGCCTGCCCCAGCCCCGAAGCGGCGATTGAAGGCGCGCAAATCATCACCACCTGCACCGCCGACAAACAATACGCCACCATCCTGACCGACAACATGGTCGGGGCAGGCGTGCATATCAACGCGATTGGAGGCGACTGCCCCGGCAAAACCGAGTTGCATCGCGATATCCTGCTGCGCAGCGATATTTTCACCGAATTCACTCCGCAAACCCGTATCGAAGGCGAAATCCAGCAACTGGACCCCGATCACCCCGTCACCGAGATGTGGCAGGTGATTAACGGCACCGCCAAGGGCCGCACGTCTGATCGGCAAATCACCCTGTTTGACGGTGTCGGATTCGCGATCGAGGATTTTTCGGCCCTGCGCTATGTGCATGACCAATTACAAGACGGTAATTTCTATCAGGATCTGGACATGGTCGCCGACCCCGATGATCCGCGTGATCTGTTCGGCATGTTGCAGCGGGCCAAGGTGTGACCAAAAAGCGCGATCATGCCCACTCCATTGGTAGAGGCAAGTCATCGGCGGCATAATCCACTCTTAGAGTTCGACGGGGTGATCGCGACGAAGATGGCCGTGAACGATGCAGTAAGAGCATTTTCAAGACCAACACATCACCACGGGCCGCGCTGCAAATCTCGGTGTGGTAATCGCCTATCTTATCCTTGATCTCTCTTGCGGATAACACACCCGCCTTATGGCTCCCTAATGCAATCTCCATCGCGCCGTTGGCCTCATCCTGTTCATCCAGATGAATTCGTACAAACAACATCTCCTCAAGGATGTTAACGGGTGGCTCACAGTGCCATCCTCCTGCCTTGCGCGACCAGTTTCCAAACCCAGAAACGTCGTGCTTTTCAGCAACAGCAATCACACGATCCTGATGCCAAGGCACACTCCAGTTTCCGGACGCCGTTTTGTTGAATACAACGACCCGCACGGGACGTGTCGCAAAAGATATGTCGTTCAATGCCTCGTTCAGTTTTTCAAACTCATTCAGCACCACACCAACCGCGCCGCCCGCCGCAATCCTAAGGCCAGGATTGTCGCCCATTTCGCAGGTTTTAATCAGATTGCTCACTTCGCCCTCGGACAGTATTTGGCGAAACCACATTCGACCCTCAGTTTCAAACTCGCTCATCATCCCAAAAATCCATTCTTTTAGGGTTATGCTAACCTATCTCTAGCATCATTTTCCAACCTCACCCATTGCACACAACATGCGCCATCCTGTATAGTCAAAGTAACAAAATACAGCTTCAGGCGAACAGGCGGAAATCAACGTGAACGATACCCCGGAAACACCAGAAAACAAAGAAAAAAACCAGAATCCGACATATGTATATGACGGCCCTTCGATCTCGATCACCTCCGAGATGAAAACATCCTACCTCGACTACGCGATGAGCGTGATCGTTTCGCGGGCGATTCCCGACCTGCGCGACGGGCTGAAACCGGTGCACCGGCGTATAATCTACTCTATGTACGAAAAGGGAATTACGCACGACAAAGCCTATCGAAAATCCGCAAAATCCGTCGGCGATGTAATGGGTTCGTATCACCCGCATGGTGATAGCGCGATCTACGATTCACTGGTCCGCATGGCGCAGGATTTTTCGATGTCACTGCCACTGATTGACGGACAGGGCAATTTTGGTTCAATGGATGGCGATAACGCTGCAGCCATGCGTTATACTGAGTCTCGCCTTGCAAAAGTCGCGGCTTCTATGACCAGTGATCTTGGCAAAGATACTGTCGATTTCATCCCAAATTATGATGGCACTGAAAAAGAGCCGTCTGTTTTGCCTTCACGGTTTCCCAATATGCTGGTCAACGGCGCTGGCGGTATTGCCGTGGGCATGGCCACCAACATCCCGCCGCACAATCTGGGCGAGGTCATTGATGCCACGCTGGCCCTGATAGATGACCCCGATCTGACCAGCGAACAGCTGATCGATTATGTTCCGGCGCCCGATTTCCCGACCGGCGGCATCATTCTGGGCCGCTCGGGCGCGCGCAAGGCCTATCTTGAGGGGCGCGGCAGCGTCATCATCCGCGCCAAAACCCGCACCGAGGAAATCCGCAAGGACCGTTACGCCATCATCATCGACGAAATCCCCTATCAGGTGAACAAGGCGTCGATGATCGAAAAGATCGCCGAACAGGTGCGCGAGAAACGCATCGAAGGCGTGTCCCACGTTCAAGACGAATCCGACCGCAACGGCGTTCGTGTGGTGGTCGAACTGAAACGCGATGCCACCCCCGAGGTGGTGCTGAACCAGTTGTTCCGCTTTACCCCGATGCAGACCAGTTTCGGCTGTAACATGCTGGCGCTGAACGGCGGTCGGCCCGAAACCCTGACCCTGCGCCGTTTCCTGACCTCATTCATCAGTTTTCGCGAAGAAGTGGTTGCGCGCCGCACCGCCTTTGAATTGCGCAAGGCGCGCGAACGCAGTCATATCCTGTGTGGTCTGGCCGTGGCTGTGTCCAATGTCGATGAAATCGTCGCCACCATCCGCGCCTCGGCTGATCCTGCCGAAGCGCGCGAAAAGCTGATGACGCGGCGCTGGCCGGCGGGCGATATTCTGGAATATATCGCGCTGATTGATGATCCAACCCACAAGGCCAATGACGATGGCACCTACAACCTGTCCGAAACCCAGGCCCGCGCCATTCTGGACCTGCGCCTGCAACGACTGACCGCGATGGGCGTCAAGGAAGTCACGGACGAATTGCAAACGCTGGCCGCTGCCATCCGCGAATACCTTGATATCCTGCGTTCGCGCGACCGGATCATGGCGATCATTGCCGATGAATTGCGCGAGGTGAAGGAAAAATTCGCCGTCGGGCGGCGCACGGAAATTGTCGACTGGTCCGGCGACATGGAAGACGAAGACCTGATCGAACGCGAGGATATGGTCGTCACTGTGACCTCCGGCGGCTACATCAAACGCACCCCGCTGGCCGATTTCCGCGCCCAGAAACGCGGCGGCAAGGGGCTGGCCGGTATGCAGACCAAAGAAGAGGATGTGATCACCAACCTTTTCGTCGCCAACACCCATACGCAGCTGTTGTTCTTCACCACCGAAGGCATGGTTTACAAGCTGAAAACATGGCGCTTGCCACAGGGCGGGCGCACCGCCAAGGGCAAGGCGATCGTCAATATCCTGCCAATCCCCACGGGCGTTTCCGTGGCGGCAATCATGCCGGTGGATGCCGATGAAAAAGACTGGGGCGATCTGCAAATCTTCTTTGCCACCGACGCCGGTGATGTGCGCCGCAATGCGCTGTCCGATTTCACCAACGTGCGCGCCAATGGCAAAATCGCGATGAAACTGCCCGAGGGCGTCGAACTGGTCAACGCCCGCATCTGCACCGAAGATGATGATGTGATGCTGTTCACCGCCGGTGGCCGCGCCATCCGCTTCCCCACCACCGCCGTGCGGGTCTTCAAAGGTCGCGACAGCACCGGCGTGCGCGGGATCAAGCTGAAAGACGGCGAAAATGTCGTCTCGATGTCGATCATCCGCCATTTCGAGGCAACATCCGAAGAACGCATCGCTTACCTGAAAATGCGCCGTGCGCTGGCGGGTGCTGATGAGGCAGAAGTCGAAGAAGAAAGCGAAGGTGCCATCACCCAAGAGCGTTTCGAGGAAATGCAGGCGGTTGAGAACCTGATCCTGACCATCACAGCCGGTGGCTCGGGCAAACTGTCCTCCAGCCACGACTACCCCGTGCGCGGACGCGGCGGTATGGGTGTTGCGGCGATGGACAAGGCCATGCGCGGCGGCGATCTTGTCGCCTCCTTTGCGGTCGAAATGGAAGACCAGATCATGCTGGCCACCTCCAAAGGCCAATCCATCCGCTGTCCGGTCAACGGCATCTCGTTTCGCTCGCGCTCGGCTGGCGGCGTCAAGGTGTTTGACACAGCCAAAGGCGAAGTCGTGGTCTCGGTCGCCTGGATTGCTGAACGCGATGAAGAAGATGCGGAAGAAGCCGAAGAATAGGCTTGCGCCCATCTTTGTTCCCTAAATATCCCGGGGGTGCGGGGGCTGGCCCCCGCTCCTGCCCGACACAAAAGGCATTGATATGACCGATACACTCCACATCATCGGCGGCGGTATGGCCGGCGCCGAGGCCGCATGGCAAGCCGCACAAATGGACGTGCCTGTGGTGATCCACGAAATGCGGCCAAAGGTGAAAACCTTTGCCCATCGCACCGGCAATCTGGCGGAGATGGTTTGCTCCAATTCCTTTCGCTCGGACGATGACGAGGCAAACGCGGTCGGCCTGCTGCATTGGGAAATGCGCACCGCAGGTGGCATCATCATCACCAGCGCCGACCAACACGCCCTGCCCGCCGGATCCGCCCTTGCGGTGGACCGCGACCCGTTCAGCAAAACCATTACCAAGCGTCTACTGAACCATCCGTTGATCACCCTTGATGGCAATGAGATCACAGAACTGCCATCTGATGGCAACTGGATCATCGCCACCGGCCCGCTGACCTCATCCGCCCTTGGTCAATCCATCGCCGCCCACACCGGCGCTGATGCGCTGGCATTTTTTGATGCCATCGCGCCGATCGTCTATGCGGAAAGCATCGACATGGACACCTGCTGGATGCAGTCGCGTTACGACAAAGGCGACACCGAGGAAGAGCGCAAAGCCTATCTGAACTGCCCGATGGACAAACCCCAGTACGAGGGTTTTATCGACGCCCTGCTGGCCGCTGACAAAACCGAATTCCACGAGGGAGAAGCTGGTTCCTCCCCCAACCCCACCCCCTATTTCGACGGCTGCCTGCCAATCGAGGTGATGGCGATGCGCGGCCGCGAGACCCTGCGCTTTGGCCCGATGAAGCCCGTCGGCCTGACCAACCCGCACCGCCCCGACGACAAACCCTATGCCGTGGTGCAATTGCGCCGCGATAACGCCTTGGGAACGCTGTATAATATCGTCGGATTCCAGACCAAGATGAAATATGGCGCCCAGACCGAAGTGTTCAAAATGATCCCCGGTCTGGAAAACGCCAGCTTTGCCCGTCTGGGCGGCATCCACCGCAATACATTTATCAATTCTCCCACCCTGCTGGATCATCAACTGCGCCTGAAATCCCGCCCCAACATCCGTTTTGCGGGGCAAATCACCGGTGTCGAAGGCTACGTTGAATCCGCCGCAATGGGCTTGCTCGCGGGCCGGATGGCGGCGGGTGAAATGCTGGGCCGCCCCGTGGCAACCCCGCCGCTGGACACCGCGATGGGGGCTTTGGTGAACCACATCACCGGCGGCGCTGCGGCCAAAACGTTCCAGCCGATGAACGTCAATTTTGGCCTGTTCCGGCCAATCGAGGATGTCAAAGGCGGGCGCAAGAACCGCAAGACCCGCTACAAGGCCTATACCGACCGCGCCAAGGCGGCGTGGCAGGAATGGCTGGACGCGCAAAACACCTCCGCCTAACGTGGCGCCCATGCGCACCCGTTTTGCCCCTTCCCCGACCGGCCCGCTGCATCTGGGCCACGCCTATTCCGCCTTGCTGGCTTACGGTATGGCCACCAAGGCGGGCGGCGAATTCTGCCTACGGATCGAGGACATAGACCAAAGCCGCGCCCGCCCAAAGTGGGAGGCGCAGATTTATGACGATCTGCACTGGCTGGGGCTGGAGTGGCCAGAGCCGGTGATGCGCCAATCAGACCGGATGCCGGCCTATCAGGACGCGCTGACGAAACTGGAGGACATGGGGCTGCTGTATCGCTGCACCTGCAAACGCCGCGATATCGAAGCCGCCGTTTCCGCCCCGCAAGAAGGGGTTGAGCCCGCCTATGGACCAGACGGTTTGATCTATCCGGGCACCTGCCGAAATGCGGGCCACAGGGATAGCAACGCCGCCCTGCGTCTGGATATGGCCAAAGCCTGTGACATGCTGGGCAATCCGGTGCTGGAGTTCAGCGAAACCGGCCCCGCACACAAAGGTACCCACCGGATTACCACCGGTGATCTGATCCACCGCGTTGGCGACATCGTTCTGGCCCGCCGCGATATGGGAACCTCTTATCATCTGTCCGTGGTGCTGGATGACGCGGTGCAGGGCATGACTGATGTGATCCGTGGCAAAGACCTGTTCCAAGCCACCAAAATCCATGTGCTGCTACAAAGACTGTTGGGTCTGCCAACCCCCACCTATCACCACCATCGCCTGATCCGCGATGAGGCAGGCAAACGGCTGGCCAAACGCGACGATGCCCGCGCCATCGCAAAATATCGCGACGATGGCGCAAGCCCTGCGGACATCCGCAAGATGCTGGCGCTGCCCCGCACCTGATGCGGGGCCTCGCTGCGTACCAACGCAGGTCCCGGATCAAGTCCGGGACAGCAATGTTCCTGCACTCAGGCGCGACACGCTCTAGTCCAGCGACCGCCAGGGTTTAGGCAAAAGCACCCAGTGATCATTCACAAAAACAAGCCCGTCAAAGGCCAACCCGCTGGTTTCGCCCTTTTTCACAAACTTGAACCGCACAATCGGCACGTCAGCTTTGAAGTACTGCACCACTTTTCGATAGCCGCCGGGAAATTCATCCAACACCGGATCACCCCCCGCCAGCTTACCGGTGGTGGTATAGACCATATATAAATCATCATGCTCGGGCTTGGGACCGAATTTGATGCCCGGCTTCAAAGCGGCGGCATAGGTTTCTATCATTTTGCTGGCCAGCGGATCACTGTAAACCGCACGCACATCTTCAGGCTTGGGCAACAGTGCCCCCGTCAGCGCCACAAGATCTTCGCCTGGATCAAAAAACCGCATCAACAACGCCCGCGCCTCGGCTTCGCTACCGGCAGCGGGGCCAGCGTCCTGCTTTGAACTGCCCCCCACCAAATCCAGCAGGGATTTCCCCGGTTTACAAACCTTGCTAAGGTTGCCCAAAATCACCCCGACATTGGCCAGATCAACCGGCCGCGCATCCGATTGCTGCGAGGCCAGATAGCCAAAGGTCCACGCGCCAACCATCGCCAGCGTGGTTTCATCCGCATCCCCGAGGATATCCGTACAAGGCTGTTTTGGATCAAACCCTTGGGCCTGCGCACCGGAGACTGCCAAAGCAGCAACAGCCGCCAATAATAATGATTTTCCCATAATTACACTCCTGAAATAGGTTTTCGTAAAACTATGGGTGTCACGTTATTCCATCGGCTGCATCACTTCAACTTCTTCGCCATTCCGCACCCCCGTGTAAAAACAACTGCGCCGGTGGTGTGACAGGCTGGCCCCGTCTGGCGCACCACCACCAACAGGCAATCGCGGTCGCAATCCACGCGCATTTCCACCAGTTCCTGCACATGGCCCGAGGTCTCGCCCTTGATCCAGAACGATTGCCGCGAGCGCGACCAATAGGTTACCTTGCCGGTATTCAGCGTGCGCGCCACCGCCTCGGCATTCATCCACGCCATCATCAGCACCTCGCCGGTGCTTTCCTCCTGTGCGATCGCCGGGATCAAGCCATTGTTATCAAAACGTAGTGTTGCAGGGTCGAATGACATATGGAATCCTTTGCATATCCGCTGTAGACGCCTATCTAGAATACCAGCAGCCAAAAGGGAAAGCCAATGAGCGATAATGCAGAGCTGATAAAACTCTATTCCGGCCAGATTCTGGCGCTGGCGGCCGATATTCCCCTGACGGACCGGCTGGACAATCCCCAAGCGACTGTAAAGCGCCGCGCGCCGCTGTGCGGGTCCACTGTGACGGTCGATATTGTGCTGGAAGATGGCAAAATCGCACAGTTCGGTCAGGATGTAAAAGCCTGCGCCTTGGGTCAGGCCGCGGCCTCGGTGGTGGCAAGCCGGATCATCGGGCGCACCGCGCCCGAAATCACCAAGGCCCGCGATCAACTGTCTGCCATGCTGCGCGATGGTGGCTCTGCCCCCGATGCCCCCTTTGACGGGCTAAAGGTTCTGGAACCCGCGCGGGAATTCAAGAACCGCCACGCCTCGATCCTGCTGGCGCTGGAAGCGACGGTCGAGGCCATCGAAACAGCCAAAAAAACCGCCTGCGCTTAACGTCACAGCAATGATTGGGCCTTAGCGTCCCTGTTCATATACAGGAGACGTCTATGATTCCCGCTGCCGATTTTACTGATTCCAGCCCTGCCAATGACCAACTCGACAAGCTGTCGCATATCGCATCCCGGCTTAGTCTGGAACTGGTTGATGTAGCCGGTGCGCTGGACCAGATTGATGACAGCACCCGCCAGCAATTACAATCGCTAGGCCATGTGCGCACAAATGCCAACCGGATGTTGCAGGGCAATGCCAGCGTGCGCAAAGCGATTGATCTGGTGAACGAAACCACCGCCGAAACGCTCGAGGCTGTGGTGTCTTCGGTCGAAAACATCCAAAGCGCAGGAAACAGGACGCAAAAGCTGGCTAACTGGGTGCGTTCGCTGGATGTGCGCATTACCCAGATCGAGGATACGATCGCCTCGGCACGCTCCAACAATGATGATATCGCCTCGATTGCGGCGCAGGTGAATATCCTTGCGATCAATGCCAAAATCGAAGCGGCGCGTGCCGGCGAAGCAGGGCGCGGCTTTGCCGTGGTGGCCGAAGCGATCAACGAATTGTCACGCAAAACCGCAGGGGCCGCCGAAGGGATTTCCGACAGTATTCTTACCCTTGGCGACTGGATCGATTCCCTGCGTGGCGAGGCCAGTGTTGCCGCCGAGGATGCTGAAGGGGTGCTGACCGAGGCCGATGACACCGACATTTCCCTGTCCGGCATCGCGGAACATGTGCGCATGATCAATTCCGAAGCCAGGCAGATCAAAGAAAATGCGGGGAATGTCGGCGACGTCATTAATGAATTCGGTCAAAGCTTTGACCAGATGGGGCAGGCGCTGGAAGGCACGGCAAACGGAATCCATCAGGTCCGCGACCGTGCCGATACTATGGTGGAACAGGCCGAATATCTGGTGCAAAGCAGTGTTTCACTGGGCGGGGTTACCCAGGATTCGCGGTTTATTGAGGAAGTTCAGGCGCGGGCCTCATTGATTTCAATGGCCTTTGAAGAGGCCATTGCAAATGGCATGATTGCCCGTGATGATTTGTTCACTCAGACCCGAACGCCGATACCGGGTAGTAACCCCCAGCAATTTATGACCAGTTTCACAAATACCTGCGACATTATCCTGCCCGCTATTCAAGACCCCGCACTGGAATTTGATCCCTCGGTGGTGTTTTGCGCCGCGATTGACCGCAATGGCTATATCCCGACCCACAACACCCAATTCTCGCAACCAATGGGGGATGATCCGGTCTGGAATATGGCCAACTGCCGCAACCGGCGTGTCTTTGATGATAAGGTCGGCCTGAAAGCTGGCAACAACAAACAACCATTTTTGTTGCAGGTCTATCGTCGGGATATGGGCGGCGGTGAATTCGTCACGATGAAGGATGTCTCGGCTCCGATCCTTGTGGGCGGACAATTGTGGGGCGGGTTGCGGCTGGCCTATACGTTATAAAAAACCGCCGCACTTCTGGGGACAGAAGGCGGCGGCAAGTGGCCATGTCTGATGTGATCCGGATCCGCTTGGACGAGAAAGAGGCAATCTTCTCATATCTGGGATAGATCTGTCATCGTGCAGTTGTGGGGACATATTGCACGCGGATTTTCCGGCATAAGACGGCAGGCAAAGTAAAAAATCGGCTTAGAGCACCCCGGGCAGGTAAAGGGCAGCGCCCAGCATAACGATCAGGGCAGCGGCACCAGCGGCATCCT
>WFNH01000015.1 GCA_015488685.1 Marinosulfonomonas sp. | reverse complement strand
CTTCGGGAGCGTCGGCAACCGGTGTGTCTGTGGCAGTGTCGGCAACAACTTCGGGAGCGTCGGCAACCGGTGTGTCTGTTTTGCTTGCTGACATAGCACCATTTTCCATAGTGCTGCCTACAACCACAGCTGTCGGCTCTGGGGCCATTCCCTTCCAGACAGCAAAACCGCCACCGGCAGTAACCAGAACTATTGCTGTTGTCATCAACAACATTTTTGAACCGGACTTGGTCGGCTCCCCTTTATCCATTGCCGCCATACCGGCAGCGGCCGGTTTCGTAGCGGTCGGAAGTTCACTTACCCCACCACTGATCATTTCCAGCCATTCCTTGGCCGTTTGGATACGATCTTTCGGCAGTACTTTCAGCGCCTTGTCGATTGCAGCCAGAAACGCTTCATCGTAGTCTTTGATACGCCCTACCAGCGGCAAATAGGGATCCTCTTCGTCTGATGCCAGCGCGGCAAGACGCGTTTGCGAATCTGGCGGCATTTCTCCTGTAACCAAATGGTAGAAACTTGCTGCCAGTGCATACAGATCGCTCGACGGACCTTGCTTGCTGCCGTTCACATAGAATTCCTGCGGAGAATAACCGTCTTTGACCACACGCAATGCTGACAGCACGCGGCTGGCTTTGGACACCTCTTCACGGGCAGCGCCAAAATCAATCAACAGCGGTTCGCTTGTCTTTTTGTCTATCAGGATATTGTCAGGCGATATATCACGGTGCAAAATATTCTGGCTGTGCAAGTAATCAACTGCCCCAAGGATCTTGCGCAGGATCTTGCTAATCTCTTCCGGCGGCAATCTTTCCCCGCCCTCCTCAAGAGTCTCCAGCAGATCGAAACCCTCGATATAATCCAATGCCATATAGGCAGTGTCATTATCTTCGAACACCTGATGCACACCAACAATATTCGGGTGCTTCAGCTTCGCAAGGCTTTTGGCCTCCTGAACAAACAAGTCAATGACCGACTTGAATTCGGCCTGATGCGCCCGTGACCGTGCACCGACACGGGCCTGACTGCGACGGCACAGGGTATTGGGAAAACATTCCTTGATAACAACGCGACGATCCAACGAATCCTTTGCCAAATAGGTGATACCAAAACCACCACTGTTCAGGAATTCCTCGATGACATACTGGCCATGAAGAAGCTCTGTTCCCGGCTTCAGCTCATCAACAAAGTCGTCTTCACCACCTTGCTCGATAATCTGGTCAATCTGTTTAACCGTAGAAACCATTTGTTGCCCCACCCGGGTTGCTCATTGAATTTGATCCGGCAACAATCCATTGCCAAGACCGACAACTGTCTTAAGAATTTGTCAGAAATATGATGCGATTAAGTCTATTTTTCAGAGAACTAGCCTATAGGTTGATTTTTAAGGGATTTTTCAACCTGATAAATTTTGACTCTCTTACGGCACAACTGTGCTAAATGCCTTGTTTATTTGATCATGTGGGCAAAAATATGTGATTCTTTCAAACAGAGCATTAATAATTTACCCTACGTTAACCATTAGGGATGAATCTGGCTGCAAAACAGCGAGGATCCCGATGAAACGTCTCTATTGGTTAACAATCCCGGTAGTGATTCTATTAACCGGTTGCGACAGCCCCCATCCGCGCTACATGCGAGTCGAGGCCAAGAAAGTCACAGTAGACGGCAGCACATTCAAAATCCGTATCCGTGATGGCCATGCCGAAGCCATCCGCACCAATTTCGAGCGCCTGCCAAAAATCGGCGATACCTTCCCCAAAGCCGCCAAAGCAATCGAGATCGCCAGCGGTTGCAAGGTGATCCCGAACTCGATGAAGGGCGATCCGGCGTTGATGGTGGCGAAACTGGACTGCAAATAGTCGAAACCGCTCTTGCATCTGGTCCCGCAAAACCGCACCTTGGGGGACAGGAAACAGGAGTGTGCCAGATGAGCGAAGACACAGACCGCCACGCAATGAAAATGGCCAAGAAGAAGGCCGCGCGCGACAAGATCATGGCGACCAAGACCGATCAAAAGGGACTGGTCATCGTGCATACCGGCAAGGGCAAGGGTAAATCCTCGGCCGCCTTCGGGATGATTTTCCGCTGCATTGCCCATGACATGCAATGCGCGGTGGTGCAGTTCATCAAGGGCGGTATGTCCACCGGCGAACGCGATCTAATTCTGGCAAAGTTTAACGACATTTGCGAATTCCACACCATGGGCGAAGGATTCACCTGGGAAACGCAGGACAAATCCCGCGACACTGAAATGGCGCAGGCCGCATGGGAAAAGGCCAAGGAGCTGATCCGTGATCCGGCAAATAAAATGGTGCTGCTGGACGAAATCAACATTGCACTGCGCTATGATTATCTTGATATTCAGGATGTTGTCGATTTCCTGAGCAATGAAAAACCCGAAATGACCCATGTGGTACTGACCGGTCGCAACGCCAAGGACGGGTTGATCGAAATTGCCGATCTGGTGACGGAAATGGAGCTTATCAAACATCCTTTCCGTTCGGGCATCAAGGCCCAGATCGGGGTTGAATACTAAACCGGCTAGCCTCTGAAACTGCTCCTTAACTTTTTTGCGCCAAGGATGGCATAAGAAAGAAAGGGATGCCAATGCCGGTCGCTGCTGTTCGAAGTTCTGTTGATTTACCGGTGGTGGCCCACCCGTCCCCCATCGGGGCAAAGCGGGTGATAGATGTCGTTCTGATCCTGCTGACGCTCCCAGTTTCGGTGCCGCTGGTGCTTGTCATTGCAGGGTTACTTATGGCACAGGGCAGGCCGGTATTCTATTCCCAACAGCGCATCGGACAGGGGGGGCGGCACTTTCGTATTTGGAAGTTTCGCACAATGGTGCCGCAGGCCGATGCCAGATTGCATGAACATTTGCAGAAAAACCCGAATGCAGCCCGCGAATGGCGCATGACGCAAAAACTTCGCCATGACCCGCGTGTCTTCCCTCTGGGTTCCTTCCTGCGCAAATCCAGTTTGGACGAATTACCACAGCTTTGGAATATTCTCTGTGGCCAGATGAGTCTGGTTGGCCCGCGCCCGATTACAACGACAGAACTGGTTGGAAAATACCGCGGCCATGCGCCCGCCTATTTGAAATGCCGCCCCGGTCTAACCGGTTTATGGCAGGTATCGGGGCGCAACCGGTTGCGGTATTCACAGCGGGTGCAACTGGACGTGGCATATGCCACGCGGCAAAACCTGTGGCTGGACCTGCACATTCTTTGGCGCACCATCGGCACAGTGCTACGCGGTACCGGTTGCTAAAACATACACAGCTTATCCGGACCCAGCCTTGCCAGATAGATATATCCGGCGAGCAGCACGAACCCAGAAAGGGGTTGTGACATCCTCGCGATACAATAGCACATCTTGCAGGGTTGTGACGGAGATTTCAAAGCCGGGTTGGTATTGCATGTGGCGCTTGACAAGTGTGGAATTCATTGTCTGAAAATGATCTGCCAGAGCCTCGATCTCGGATCGGGTGAACAGACAGCTTTCCACCGCTGGCCCGAACTCCAGATCAAAGGCCTTTTGCACAGCTGAAAACAGGTTGTCGTTGGCAGGGTTTTCACCAGCGATCACCAAACCGGCCCAGGTCGGCAATGCCCG
>WFNH01000014.1 GCA_015488685.1 Marinosulfonomonas sp. | reverse complement strand
CTCTGGCTCTGGCTCTGGCTCTGGCTCTGGCTCTGGCTCTGGCTCTGGCTCTGGCTCTGGCTCTGGCTCTGGCTCTGGCTCTGGCTCTGGCTCTGGCTCTGGCTCTGGCTCTGGCTCTGGCTCTGGCTCTGGCTCTGGCTCTGGAAAGAGTTGCTCGACCGCAGGGGCTTCGTCAACCACATCCTCGATCAGTTCTTCTTCACCACCATCCTCGACGATTTCATCCAGCCCCTGCTCCAGCTTGGACGAGGATTTGAAAAGACGGTTTTTCAGCTTTTTAAAGAATGACATCGCGCCGGACCCTTTGTGTTCCTTACCCAACTATTGCACCTTTGCAGCGGATGGAAGGGGCAAGCGTTAAAACTATACCATTCCCAGCCCCCAAAACAGGCCGATCTGGGCGGCAATATAGGTGATCCACACGATTTTGCCCGCCCATTTGCGGCGCGGGTCATCCTGATCCAGCACAAAAGTTTCCACCGATAACACCAGATCGGACAGCACAAACAACATCGCCCCCCACAGGGCGACATTGCGCGCTTCGGGCAGGCCCAGCGCCATCAGGCCCATGCCAAGGATGATCACCACATAGGCACGCACCGGCCATTTCAACGCGCCAGTATGCGGGCGCAGCCAGAATTCGGTAGAAAGACCCAGCGCCACCATCAGCAGGATCAGCGGCCATTGCGCCAGTTGCGGGCCGCTGCCTAGCGTGGCCATCAACGCGAAATAAGCGATATGCGCGCTGGCAAAAGCCACCATACCGGCCAGAAACGCCTTTTCACCGGGCCGCGACAGGGCCAGATCGCCCAGCGCACTGAACGCAAGACCGGCTACCAGAAACGCAGGCGCGCCCTGAAAATACGCGGCCAGCGCAAACAGCGCCACCGGCAGGGTTTTGCGAATACTGCGCGCCCAGCAAACGCGTGCGCCCGTGCGCGGCAGGTAAAAGACAGCCAAGGCAACACCAAGGGCGAAAAGGGCGGCGGGAAGAAGCATGTGCAGACCTGCGGTTATTGTGCCTGGCCAGACCCTAGCGCAAATCGGGCGGGAATGGCCATTGCCTTTTGCCATTGGCCACGGGGGCGGGATATGGCACACTGCCGTTATGAAAAAGCATTTGTTATCCGTAATCCTGATCACCCTGATAGCCGCCCCGCTGGCCGCGCAAACCCCGATGACCGGCGACGAATTCGAGGCCTATTCACAAGGCAAGACCCTGTTTTTCCGCTATGATGACGACCGCTACGGTGCCGAGGAATACCTGCCCAACCGCCGCGTGCGCTGGTCATTTCTGGACGGGGATTGCAAGGATGGCGAATGGTACGAGGACGGCCAGATGATCTGTTTCGTCTACGAGGACAACCCCGATCCGCAGTGCTGGTCGGTTTACGAACAAGGGGACGGGTTGATGGCACAGTTTGAAAACGACCCGACCCAGACAACGCTGTTTCAGGTGGAAAAAACGGACGAGCCGATGGTCTGTCTGGGACCAGACGTCGGAGTTTGAGCCAACCTGTGATCTGTTCTATCCTATAGCAGGAAGCGGCAATATCAGGAGGAATACCCCATGAATATCATCTGGCTGGGCCATTCGGGCTTTCGCATTGAAACCGGTGATCTGGTGCTGTTGATCGACCCCTGGCTAACCGGCAACCCCCTGTTTCCCGAAGACCGCCGTGCCGAGGCGATTGCAGGGGCCACCCATATTTTTGTCACCCACGGGCATGGCGACCATACCGGCGACACCATCACAATTGCCCGCGAATTGGGCATCCCTGTGCATGGCATTTACGACCTGATGACTTGGTGGGGCGAAAAGGATGAGGTCGCAGTAGTCGGCTTTAACAAAGGCGGCACAGTTGATCTGGGCACGGTTCAGGTGACGATGGTCAACGCCACGCATTCCTCGTCGCTGGGCAACGGGGCGGACGGGCCGATCTATGGCGGGCATGAATCCGGTTATGTGATCACCACGCCCGACCATGTGGTCTATTTTTCCGGCGATACCGATGTGATGGCCGATATGGCGCTGATCAATGATCTGCACAAACCCGACATTGGTATTCTGGCGGCAGGTGGCTATTTCACCATGGACATGCGGCGCGCGGGTTATGCGGCCAAGAAATTCTTTGATTTCAAAACCCTGATCCCCTGCCATTACCGCACCTTCCCGCTGCTGGCGCAATCCGCAGATGAGTTGAAGGCCGCCTTGCCGGATGTGGATGTGATCGAGCCACAAGTGCTGGATCCGATCCGCCTATAACGGGTTAAAACAGGCTGCCCTGATCCGGCGGGGTTTCTTTGGGCTTGGCTTTGCGCGGCGCGGCCCCCGCCCCGACGGCATAGCGCCCGTCGGCAAATTCGATCTCAAGCGAAGCCGCCTTTTTCGCGGCCTTGGCGGTTGTCACCACATCCCCGTCGCCGCGCACCACGGCATAGCCACGGTTCAGGGTTTCCTTGTAACCCAACGTCTGGCGGATACGTTCCAGCGCTTGCAACCGGTTGGTCCAGCCCTGAACCTGCCCCGTTGCGACGCGCGACAGACGGGCCGATATTTGTTCAAACGCATCCTTTTTGCGTTTGACGTCACGGGTCAGCAGGTCAGGGTTCAGACGGGCTGCACGATCGGCCAGTCTGGCTCTGGCCTCGTCAACCCGCCGCATCAGCGTCGCGGGGCGCAGGCTGCCGCTGACTTCGCTTAACCGCAGGCGTTTCACCTGTGCGGCGCGGGTCAGGGCGGCAGGCAGGCGCTCGGTCGCACGGTCCAGCCTTTGGCGCGGGCTATCCAGCAGGCTCTCGGGTTTGGGCATGGCCCGCGATAAATCCCGCAGGCGCTGTTTGCGCATATCCACAGCACCTGTGGCGGCGCGGGTCAGGCGGGCACCCTGTTCCTCGACCCAGGCCAGCAATTCACTGCGCACCGGCACCGCCAGTTCGGCGGCCGCCGTGGGCGTCGGCGCGCGCTGGTCCGAAACGTAATCAATCAGCGTGGTGTCGGTTTCATGCCCCACCGCCGAAATCAGCGGAATGTCGGATGCGACGGCGGCGCGGGCAACGATTTCTTCGTTAAAGCCCCACAGATCCTCGATCGAGCCACCACCACGCGCCACGATCAACAGATCAGGACGCGGCAGGGCACCCCCCGGTGTCATGGCATTGAACCCTTCAATCGCGCGGGTCACTTCGGGGGCGCATTGCTTGCCCTGCACCGCCACCGGCCAGATCAGCACCTTGCGCGGAAACCGGTCGCGCAGCCGGTGCAGAATATCGCGGATCACAGCACCGGAAGGCGAGGTAATCACCCCGATAACCTCGGGCAGATAGGGCAGTTCGCGTTTGCGTTCCGGCGCAAACAGCCCTTCCGCCGCCAATGCGGCTTTGCGTTTTTCCAGCATCGCCATCAGCGCGCCCATGCCGGCGGGGGCAATATCCTCGATCACCATCTGGTATTTCGATTGCCCGCCGAATGTGGTCAGCTTGCCGGTGGTAACTACTTCCATACCTTCTTCGGGCTGCACCGCCAGCCGCGCAGCCACACCCTTCCAGATCACGCCCGACAGCACGTTGCGATCATCCTTCAGGTCCAGATACACATGCCCCGACCGTGGCCGCGACACCCGCCCGATTTCGCCCTTTACCCGCACATGGCCAAAAGTGCCCTCGATCGTGCGTTTCACCGCGCCGGAAATCTCGGTGACGGTAAATTCGGGGGTGTTTTCGCCCTCGGATGGTTCATCAATCAGGTCGGACATATCTGCTCGCTTGTCATATGGTCGGACCCACCTTAGAACGCGGATCAGCAAAGGCCAAGCGGGGGACGATATGAATATCCTTATTCTGGGAAGCGGCGGGCGCGAACATGCGCTGGCATGGGCGGTGAAACAGAACCCCAAATGCGACCGGTTGATTGTGGCGCCGGGCAATACTGGCATCGCCCAGATCGCGGAATGCGCCGATATCGACATTATGGATGGCGGCGCGGTGGTGGAATTTGCCACCGGCAACGCGGTGGATTTCGTGATCATCGGCCCCGAGGCCCCCTTGGCCGTTGGCGTGGCCGACCGTTTGCGCGACGCAGGTATCCTGTGTTTCGGCCCCGGTCAGGCCGCGGCACAGCTTGAGGCCTCAAAGGCCTTCACCAAGGAAATCTGCGCCGCCGTGAACGCCCCCACCGCCGCCTATGGCCATTTCACCGATGCCCAAGCGGCCAAGGATTACGTCCGCCAGCAAGGTGCGCCGATTGTGGTCAAGGCCGATGGTCTGGCGGCTGGCAAGGGCGTGATCATGGCGATGGATCTGGACACGGCACTGGCCGCGATTGACGACATGTTCGGCGGCGATTTCGGCGATGCAGGCGCAGAAGTGGTGATCGAGGAATTCATGGAGGGCGAGGAAGCATCCTTCTTTGTGCTGTGCGACGGCGAAAACCTGTTGCCCATTGGCTCAGCGCAGGATCACAAACGCGCCTATGACGGAGACAAAGGGCCAAACACCGGCGGCATGGGCGCCTATTCCCCCGCGCCGGTGATGACGGATGCGGTGATTGCCAAAACAATGGATGAAATCGTACGCCCGACGATGGCCGAAATGGCGCGGCGCGGAATGCCGTTTCAGGGGGTGCTGTTTGTTGGCCTGATGATCAAGGATGGCCAGCCACGGCTGGTGGAATACAACGTGCGCTTTGGCGATCCGGAATGTCAGGTGCTGATGATGCGGCTGGGAGCGCAGTTGTTTGACCTGCTGCAAGCGGCTGCCGAGGGGCGGCTGGATCAGGCGCAGGTGAACTGGGCCGATGACCACGCGCTGACGGTGGTGCTGGCGGCAGATGGCTATCCCGGTGCCTATGAAAAAGGCAGCGTGATTGGCGGGTTGGAAACCCTGCCCGAGGACAGCACGCATATGCTGTTCCACGCAGGTACAGCCGAAAAGGACGGGCAGATCGTGGCCACTGGCGGGCGGGTTCTGGCCGCCACAGCACGCGGGGCGACACTGGCCGAAGCACAGGCGCAGGCTTACAAGATGGTGGATATGGTTGACTGGCCCGAAGGGTTTTGTCGGAGGGATATTGGCTGGCGGGCGTTGTAGGAGGCCAAGGGACACCCGAGCAAAAAATGACGGGTGCTGGTTGTCAGGAAAAAATTGCTGTGAACTTGTGAATGTAAAGGCTACATCCGGCACTCCATCGCCCGTTTGAACGAATTTCGCCCCTTGTGCGGCCCGATCACAGCACTGCGGATTTCCTTACCATCAAACACCGAGGCCACAATCTGGCTCCAGTCGGCATTGGCCGTGATCATCTGCGGCCCTGCCCCGCAATCGCGGATACCGCCGGAAATATAGGTCTGTCCGATCTGGTGATTGGTCAGCCCGCCCTGTTCGGCCACAAGGGTCAGTTTGCCATTCTTGTAACGCCAGATTTTCAGCAGCCGTGCTAGATGCGGCCGGTCAATATAGGCGATCTCGATATTGCCGTCCCCGTCCAGATCAGCAGCACCTATCGGGGCCAGCCAGCGGTGAGTGTGGCCAATATGCGGGGTGGCGGTGATTTTCTTTAGCGTCCCGTCAACCAGTCCGTAAATCGCCAGTTGCGCGCCCTTGTTGATGTCGGTTTCGATCACGATGATTTCGGCGGCGCCATCCCCGTCCAGATCGGCCAGACGCGGGGCGAAATCCTCGAATACGCGGGTTTTGGGCAGGGTGATTTCTTCGTATAAGTAGGGACCATGCGCGGCAGACCCTTGCTGCATATATATCAAACTGCCCCATTCAACATCATCGCCTAGAATACCATGATCGTAACGCCGGTTCGGCTGACCGAAATAGACATGCAGCCCGGGCAACAGAACACCCTCGGCATCCGTCACCTTGCCTTCGACACAACCACCGGCATCACTCAATGCCATACAGTGCCCCTCGGAGGCCGCATGGCCCGCAACGGCAAAAAATGACGTCATACAGGCAGCAAGCAATCCCCGCCACATGATCAGATCTGCTTTTCAGGCAGTTGCACGATCAACCCGTCCAGATCATCGGTCACCTTGATCTGGCAGGTCAGACGCGAACGCACTTCGTCGGGTTGATAGGCAAAGTCCAGCATGTCCTCTTCCATCGCGTCCTTGGCGGGCACTTTTTCCACCCAGTCGGGGTGCAGATAGACGTGGCAGGTGGAACAGGCGCAGGCGCCGCCGCAATCGGCCTCGATACCGGGCACGTTGTTGTCGCGTGCGGCCTCCATCACGGTCAGCCCGTTTGCAACCTCTACAACGTGCTCGGTGCCGTTGTGCTCGATAAATGTAATCTTCGCCATTTCGCTTCCCTTGTATCAAAGCTTTCGTGCATTTTCTAACCTTGCCAGATAAACCCTGCCAAGCCGTTTTACCAGAGCCAAGTCAAAACCGCTTTCGCGGCAAGGGTCAGACGGTTAGTATCGCGACCAGTTGCCACAACGGGAATAGGAAACAGGCATGATCCGTATCACTACGCTTATTGCGGGCAGCGCTCTGTTTCTGACAGCCTGCCAGACCGGAACAGGGGTGGGCAACACTGGCCCGACCGAAACGATTGCCCTGCATAGAACCGAACCTGCAAACGCAGATCCCGACACCTGCTGGGCAAGCCAAACCGCCCCGCAAGCGGATCGCGATATCTGGTTTGAAACCCCCTGCCCCGATGCGCTGGACATGGAATTCATTGCCACCCTGCAACGGGCGCTCAAGGCCCGTGGCCTCTATGACGGGGAAATTGACGGCACCTTGGGCACAGGCACCCGCAAGGCCATCCAAACCTATCAGGCTGCACACGGGCTGGACAGCGATGTGCTAGCGCTGGACACCGCGCGACAACTGGGCCTGATCGCCTATCCGCGCCCCGACAACACATAACCAAGGCGCGCCCAACGCTTGCACCGAGGCCCCCCGCAAGTTAAGCACAGTGAACAACTGCCCACAGGACAAGGCAACCGTGACAAAAGCCCCGAAATCCGATCCCTATTCCTCGCGCACCCTGATGCGGCGCCTTTGGAGCGGCTATCTGAAATACCACAAATGGTGGATGGCGCTGGCCATGGTTCTGATGGTGATTGAGGGCAGCACGCTGGCCATCCTGTCCTATATGCTGCAACCGATGTTCGACAATGTGTTCGCGGCAGGCAACAAACAGGCCGTCTGGTGGGTTGGCGGCGTCATCTTCGGGCTGTTTCTGGTGCGCGCCATCACCCAGCTAACGCAGAAAACCATCATGACCCGAATCGCGCAGAAAACATCGACCGCGATGCAGGTGGACCTTTTGCGCCATCTGATGCGGCTGGATTCAGTGTTCTTCCAGAAAAACCCGCCTGGCGCGCTGATGGAGCGGGTGCAGGGCGATACATTGGCCGTGCAACAGGTCTGGGGCGTGATCATTTCCGGTGCGGGGCGCGATACGATCTCGCTGGTCTCGCTGCTGGGGCTTGCCCTGTCGATCGACTGGGTCTGGACGCTGGTCGCGGTGATTGGCGCGCCTTTGCTGGTAGTGCCCGTCTATATCCTGCAAAAATACATCCGCCGCAAAACCAAACATATGCGCGAACAATCCTCCTTGAGATCTACTCGCCTGGACGAGGTGTTCCACGGCATCAACCCGATCAAGCTGAATCTGCTGGAACAATACCAGTTGGGCCGTTTCACCGGCATCATCGACAATATCGTCACCGCCGAAGTCAAAACCGCAGCCAGCAGCGCGATGATCCCCTCGCTGATCGACATCATCACCGGTCTTGGCTTTTTCGGCGTGATGGTTGTCGGCGGTCAGGACATCATCGACGGCGACAAAACCATCGGCCAGTTCATGAGCTTCTTTTCCGCCATGGCGCTGGCCTTCCAGCCGATGCGCCGGTTGGGCAGCATTTCGGGCATCTGGCAGATCGCCGCCGCCAGTCTGGAACGGCTGTACCGGCTGTTCGATACCGAGCCAACCATCACATCCCCCGCCACCCCTGCCAAGCCGGTCGAAGATACCGAACTGGTGATGCAGGACGTCACCTTTGCCTATGACGACACGCCGGTCCTGAACGGCACCACCCTGACGGCCGAGGCAGGCAAGACCACCGCCCTTGTTGGCGCATCGGGGGCGGGCAAAAGCACCATCTTCAACGTGCTGACCCGTCTGGTCGAACCGCAATCAGGCAAAACCACCGTCGGCGGCACCCCGATCAATGAATTGTCCCTGACCGACCTGCGCGGCATGTTTTCCGTGGTCACGCAGGACGCGCTGCTGTTTGACGAAACCTTGCGCGAAAACATCCTGCTGGGCCGCACCGATGTGACGGATGAGCAGCTAAAAGACGCGCTTGATGCCGCCCATGTCACCGATTTCCTTGATAAACTGCCAAACGGTCTGGACACCCCCGCCGGTCCGCGCGGCTCCAACCTGTCGGGCGGGCAGCGCCAGCGCGTCGCCATCGCCCGCGCCATCCTGCGCGACACCCCGATCCTGCTGCTGGACGAGGCCACCTCGGCCCTTGACGCCCATTCCGAAGCGGTGGTGCAAAAAGCGCTGGAACGCCTGTCCAAGGGGCGCACCACACTGGTCATCGCCCACCGCCTGTCCACCATCCAGTCCGCCGACAAAATCATCGTGATGGAAAAGGGCCGCGTGGTCGATCAAGGCACCCACGAAGAACTGCTGGCCGGCGGCGGTATTTATGCCGAGCTGCACCGCCTGCAATTCAAGGAAAACGCCCCCATCGGCGGCGCCAACCCGCTTGACCCGCCCGAGGGGCCAGCGGGCAACGGGGGCGGGCTGGCGTTGAATGGCGGCGAGAAGAACGGGCTGTTTTCAAGGTTCGCACGGCGGTTGTTCGGGCGGTAGGCCCGCGATACGAATAGAGAGTTGTTGTCAGATTATGAAAAACCTATGGAAATATTTGATTGGTTTGGCATTTCTATGATTGATGCCTTACAGACACTCAAGGCATCGGAAGCCGTGCACAACCGCGTGTTCCCGAGCGGATGCAAACCTTTTCTCGACATCCGAGGTGTCTCCGGACAGTTTTGCCTCCCAGTCGGCAACGAGTTGCTGCCAGGCTGGGCCGGGCATGCCCTCGACTTCAGACATGAAGACGGTGCGAAACGAGAGCCAGAGGAGGAGGGTCAGGTGGTAATATATCCTGTAGATATTCAGCGGCAGCACGGTGTCCGCGCCACCTCGGCGGGGATGGGGCTAAAGCTGCTCGTTCACCATCTCAACCAACCAGTCTGCAAGCAATCGGCGGGCGGCAAAGCTGTTGAATGCTGCGGCGTGCTCAAAGCCTGAAGTGGTAGGAACAGACATGACCGGAACAAATTTTCCGGAGCCAGCGTGAACGGTGCCGTCACCGGGAGCATTTGCTGAACCAATGCTATAGTAATATTCGTGTTTAGCTGCCGGGTAGCCTTGATAAGTATCACCACTTGCGTCTATAAAACTTATGGTCCCCAGACCGGTGGGGATGCGCATTAATCCGGCTGCATCTTTCGGGTCGGACACACTGCAATTCCAGTCAATGTGATCCCATGCCAGATGGCCCTCATCTTCGGAATAGAACATACGGGTGTTGGGGTGAAAACCATTAGGGCCTAGCGCATCGTGAAAGGCTTCGGCTTTATCTAACTGTTTTAAATAGTCCTTATAAGCACTCTCAGTATCCCCGCCCGGATTCAGCAAATTCTTATCAATCAGATGCCACCAGTCGCTTTGATTCCGGTAAATTTCGGAATATGGGTCCGCGCGCGGCAGACTTTCCAGCATCACCCTTCGGTGCGTATTAACACGCAACCAGTTGCGGCTGCCATCAGCCCCCTTATGGCGTTTGTTGGGTAGTAATTGCAAAGCACCCGGCATATTTCCTGCCGTTGCGGTGGTTTCGGCCTGATCCCAACCCAGAACAAGCGCTGGTGCACCCTCGGCACCAGCGAGCATACGTTTGTATGTTGTTGGAACGCCATCTGTCGGCATCGCCCCGTGGATTACCCCGTGCAGCATATCTTCACCACCCAGAAGTTTACAAAAGGCCCGCCCCACAAGGCCACCCATAGAATGGGTGACCAAAACGGGCTTTAAAATGCGCACGTCTTGGTCCTTGTATTTTTCGGTCGTTTGGGAAATGGCGGTTTCGACGACCTTTTTCAAGCCGACATCACTGCCCACACCTTTGGGTTTCCCCTTACCTTTGGCCGAGTTCTTATTGTCATCTGTCCAGTTGTAGGGGTAAGCCCAAACCTCGTAATTCACAGAATCGCAGCCGCGCGGCAGTTTTGAGCTCTCAAACTTTGCTGTATACTCAAGCCATGATAGAAATCCGCCATAAAAGCTCCACAACACACCGCCCCAACCCCGACTGATACGTTGTTCAGTGAATACACCACCGACCGTGCCGGGATGAACTTCAAGATAGTTGGGGTTAAAATTTTGTTCTTTCTTCCCAACCAAGGCCGTCCGTTTTTCTATTGCGTCGGACAATCCTTTATCCAAAAATTGCGCCCACATGCTTTCTGGAAGCCACATAAGTTTTCTAGTGTTCGCATTTCGCAATCTGCTCCCCATAATCCCGGGAACAAAGATGACAGGTAAGGCAACACGTTCAGGGCAGGATGCTACGGATGGTCTGCTCATTTCGCGTCTCTTTCCCTGATTGAATTCAATACCCCGTTCCAGATCATACGGCTGACAGCTTCGTCGTAGGGGGGATCGTTTGGTTCGCCAGTGTATTTTGAAAGACTTATATCTATTTCAATCCCATCTCCGCCTACAGGTGTAGCTTTTCCACCTCTGTATTCATGATCCAGATAACTTGTTTCCCCAGTGGCTTGCCGGAAATATACAGCATAGTATTCATATCCATCATACCCTGCGACCTGTCGGCTCTTGGCTGGCAGGTAACTATATTTTTCAATAGGGTGTGCTTTAGGGGAATTAAAGGCGTGAGAGAAATAAATATTCAGATTAAGTTCCTCCGCATCTTTAGCCCTAAATACAGTATCACTGCTTTCATTCGTCGGTGGCAGCGCCACGAACGCATCTTTGATGCAAGCCCCAACCCCTTCGGGAATTTCATCATTCGCACGGGGGCGCACCGCTTGCGAAACACGCATTAGGGCAGCATGGTCGGAGATTTCTTGTTCCGGTGAAATTGAAGCCGCCGACATAAACATGTTCTTATCACTGATGAAATATGCCTCTTCATCAACCCATCCAAGGTCATTTTCCGGGTTGTAATATACGTATTTGCGTCTAACAACATGTGCCAAACCATCCAAATAGTCGTTTACATATGTGTAATTATCTCCATCTTCCTCCACCCCCACCTTTAACTCGTCAATCCGGCTTTGCACAATGCGCTTCAGATCATTCTCGGTCCCCGCCCCCAACGCCGTCACCCTGACTCCGTCAAAGCGACTGTCTGCGGAACGGATTTCAAACTGCACCGGCACATCAACCAGAAAACGTCCAATGCACCAAGTGCGGGTTTCAAATGTGTGTTCGGTCATATCCCAACCTCCTTTGAATATATCTTTGGCAAAAAACAGTCCCGCCACGGCAAGGAAAGAAAAAGTGATCACAGCGACCAGCTTACGGTTCATATCATATTTCCCCAATTTTCGACTTGAACAGCCACAGACGCGCCTTTGGGCCAATTCTTGTGTCCGCCAAGGATTCTCGCATTGCTTCCGGTAGGTTGTCTACCCCACCCTTTTTGGCAATTTCGATCAAAAGATCGAGTAATACATCTCTGTCAGAAAAACCTTGTAAAATCAGCCATTGCTGATCTGCCCCGATGCGATTGCGCCGATCATCTGTGTCGTGGACTTTTAGGCTTTCCAAAACACACTGGACGTCTGCCTTCATATTCCGTTTTTGAACCTCGGTATCAAGAAATTCCAAAATTTTTCCGGTAATAACGAACGGTATTTTCTGGCGTTTGCGAACTGGAGAAAGGCATATGCTTATCAGGTAATCGTTCTCGTGGGCGATAACTGTAAAGGGATTCGCAAGGTTTGAATGGATTAAGAAATTGGCGGAAAGAACCATTGAAGATTCTAGCAAGAAGCGCAGCATACTCCCCTCCCAGAACCTGAAATAATACCACTTCCCGCTTTCATCCTGCACCTTTGTGAACTTGCGAAAGTGTCGCCACATATCGTCTAGCGACCCACGCGAACGCACGTAAATTCCCGGCTCGCGGTCCCACATAAACCACGGCACCTCCTGCTCGGGGTCATGGCTGAACAGGTTGCGGGTGAAATCCACGTCCTCTTCCAACCGCACCACATAGGGCGCAACATCGCGCATTTCCTCGGCGGCCTTACCCTTGAACAGGCAGCGGTGTTCCAGCCCCGAGGCCTCCAGCATCTCGACAAAGTTCACCACCTTGGCCGCGTCAAGGATTGCGTAGGTGTGCAGCGGCGGCACCTTGTCCGCGCTGCCGTATTGCGCCACCTCGGCCGCGCTTGGCTCTGGCTGACCGAACAGCGGCTCATGGAGCGCGTCCGGCACCGTCTTGGGTGGATGCACCCCGAACTGGCTGCCCAGCGGCTCCACCCCCTCGATCTCTTCGATATGCAAGTAACCTTCG
>WFNH01000013.1 GCA_015488685.1 Marinosulfonomonas sp. | reverse complement strand
CCCATAGGCATCCAGCACGCTTTCGTGCATCATTTCGCTTAACGTCGGATGCGGGAATACCGTGCGGATCAAGTCTTCTTCGGTGGTTTCCAATTGCCGTCCGATCACATAGCCCTGAATCAGTTCCGTCACCTCGGCCCCGATCATATGCGCACCCAGCAATTCTCCGGTTTTGGCGTCAAATATGGTTTTCACCATCCCCTCGGTCTCGCCCAAGGCAATCGCCTTGCCGTTGCCGATATAGGGAAAACGCCCGACCTTGATGTCATATCCCAACTCCTTGGCCTTGGCCTCGGTATAGCCCACTGACGCAACCTGCGGCGTGCAATAGGTGCAGCCGGCAATGCTTTCGGGGCGCACGGCGTGCGGTTTTTGTCCGGCAATCAGTTCCGCCACCATCACCCCTTCGTGGCTGGCCTTATGCGCCAACCAAGGGGGGGCTGCGATGTCTCCGATTGCGAACAGGCCATCCACACCGGTGCGGCAATATTCATCCACCACCACATGGCTGCGGTCCAGTTTCACACCCAGTGCTTCCAGTCCCAGATCTTCGACATTGCCGACAATCCCGACCGCAGAAATCACCGTGTCAAACTCCTGCTTCTCAACCTTGCCGCCAACCTCGATGTGCGCTGTTACCTTGCCCTTGGCACGATCCAGCTTTTTGACCATGGCCTTTTCCATGATCTTCATCCCCTGTTTCACAAACTGCTTCTTGGCGAATTTGGAAATCTCGGCGTCCTCGACCGGCAACACGCGGTCCATCACCTCGACCACCGTCGTTTCCGTGCCCAAAGTGTTATAGAAACTGGCAAATTCAATACCGATCGCACCCGAGCCGATCACCAGCAGCTTTTTGGGCATATGCGGCGGGTTCAGCGCGTGTTTATAGGTCCAGACCTGCTTGCCATCCGCCTCAAGCCCCGGCAATTCCCGTGCCCGCGCGCCGGTGGCCAGAATGATATTTTTCGCGGCCAGTTCCTGAACACCCTTGTCGGTTTTCACCGAAACGCGGCCCTTGGCCGGCAGGGTGGCGGTGCCCATCACCACGGTGATTTTGTTCTTTTTCATCAGATGGCCGATGCCGGATGACAACTGCCCTGCCACATCGCGCGACCGTTTCACCACGGCCTTCAGGTCAAAGCCGGTCTTTTGCGCCGACAGACCGAATTCACCGGCCCGTTGCATCAGGTGATAAACCTCGCTTGAGCGCAACAACGCCTTGGTCGGGATGCAGCCCCAGTTCAGGCAAATACCGCCCAGATGCTCGCGTTCAACAATGGCCACACTCAGACCCAGTTGCGCCGCCCGAATGGCCGCGACATACCCCCCCGGCCCTGCGCCGACAACAATCACATCATAGGTTTGGGATTTCGCATTTACGGGCATCTGCATCTCTCCGGCTGATAAACTAGTTTGATATTAAACTATCAGGAACACAGCATCAATGCGCAGCCGCAGCAAGCGCCCAAAAAGCGCCCAGTCCATTGCAATCAAAGGATATTAAATCAGGCTTGAACCGCCTGTATCACCGAACCATAGCCACCCTGATCCAGAAATGCGACCTCGGGGGCCGTATCGCGGCGCTCCAGTGCCTCATTACGATAGGGGAATCGACCAAACCGGCGGATCACTTCGCGGTGCGCCTTGGCGTGTAACAGATTGGATTCTCCACTGTCGGGCATCCGCGTTTTCATCAACCGCACACAGCGTTCCTGATCGGCCAGACATTCGGAATGCATCAGAGGCAGATAAAAGAACTGCCGCGCAGGCTCGTCCACCTTCATATCCCATTTGCAATCAATCGCCTTTATCGCCGCACAGCGCGCCATTTTATCGGTGGCAAATGCCTGCCCCGACCCGCGATACATATTGCGCGGGAACTGGTCCAGCAGGATCAGATAAGACAGCAATGTCGCGGGGCGTAGTTTCCAGTCGGCATAAGCGCCATCGCGCGCGGCCTCCCATGCCCCCTGAAAACGACTGCGGATTTTGGTATCCAGCGCCTCGTCCACCATATACCAGCCTTTTGGCCCAACCTCGTTCAGCCAGAAATCAGTCACTTCATTAGGGTTAAGCATAGGGCACTCCTATAACACATGCTTACCGGATGAATCGGACCGTTACAAAAGTTTCACTGTTTGGCAACATTCTTTTTTAATCGTGCGCAGGATTGTTGCTTTCTTCCTCTAATGCGGTGTCGATAAACACCTCTTGCGCCAATTCCACAGCCACAGGCGATGCCGACGGCAGAACCGGTGAATAGCTGCCCGTATCCGCAATGGCAGGTGCCGCCCGCTGGGTCGTCCGGTAGGCCCCGTACATGGCCAGCCCGATCAGCAAACCGGCCAGAAATACGAAAAAGCCACCCGGCCCGACCAGCCCCATCAACCAGCCGGTGATCAGCGGGCCGGTGATCGCCCCCAGCCCGTTGATAAACACCAGCCCGCCAGCAGCGGCGGCCATATCGTCGTGTTCCAGAAAATCATTGGTATAGGCGATCAGCAGTGCATAGAGCGGATTGGCCATACCACCGACGACAAAGGACGCCGCCAACAGCAACGTAAAATGGTTCTCTAGCAGATAGCCCAGCATAGCAGCCCCCCCGCCCGCAATGGAAATTGCTATGATCAGAACCCGCCGATCCATCCGGTCGGAAAACCAGCCAATCGGGAATTGCCACAGCAACGCGCCAATGGTCATTGCCGAAATGAACATCGAAATCTGCCCCAGCGTGAACCCTGCCAAGGACCCGTAGACCGAAGCCATACCGAATTGCGCCGAAAATACCCCGCCCAGCATGAACATGCCCACACAGCTAAGGGGGGACAGGTGGTAGAGTTCCCGCAGGCTCATCGGTTTGGTGGTGTCAAAGGCCGGTGTCGGGCTGATCGACAGCAGGATCGGCGCGAATGAAACCGACACCAGAACCGAGGATACGATGAACAGGATATATCCCGACGGATCGCCCAGCACGAACAACCCCTGCGCCGTCACCACCCCCGCCATCTGCACGATCATATAAAGCGACAGCGCCTGCCCGCGGGTTTCGTTGCTGGCCGAATTGTTCAGCCAGCTTTCGGCCGTCACATACACGCCGGAAAAGCAAAACCCGATCACCACCCGCCCCAGCGCCCAGGCCACCGGATGGGCGATGGCCGGATACAGGATCAGCACGGCCGAAATAAGTGATGCCAGCGCCGCAAACACCCGCACATGCCCGACCCGCCGGATCATCAGGGGTGCCATGCGTGAACCGCCCAGAAAGCCAAGAAAATAGGCCGACATCACAATGGACATGGTGACGGTCGAAAACCCCTCAAGGTTTCCGCGCACCCCCAGCAATGTACCTTGCAACCCGTTGCCGATCATCAGCAACAGAATGCCCAGCAGCAACGCCCACGAGCTTTTCAGCACCTGCAACATAAGACTTCTCCACGCGTTTCCTAATGTCCGAGCGTGGCGGTTCTGAAATGGATTCGCTGTGCCCGTGGCGACCCTTTAACGTCGGGTTTCACCTTTGGGAAACAAAATCGACGAATCCCCGTAAGAAAAGAAGCGATAGCCCTGCGATATGGCGTGTTTGTAGATGTCCTTAACCTTCTGCGTGCCCATCATAGCTGAAACCAGCATCATCAGGGTGGATTTGGGCAAATGAAAATTGGTCATCAAGGCATCGGCCACCCGAAACCGGTATCCGGGCCGGATGAAAATATCGGTGCTGCCGCGCCATGCATTCAATTGACCGGCCTCATCCGCGGCACTTTCGATCAGCCGCAGCGCCGTGGTACCCACAGGGATCACCCGCCCGCCGCTAGCGTGGGTGGCGTTTACCTCGTCCGCTGCTTGCTGGCTGACGTGCCCCCATTCCGAGTGCATCTTGTGCTGGCTGACATCATCCACCTTGACCGGCAGAAAGGTGCCCGCACCGACATGCAGGGTGACATGGGTGAATTCAACGCCCTTTGCCGCAAGTTGCACCAGCAGGTCATCGTCGAAATGCAAGGATGCGGTTGGGGCGGCCACCGCGCCTTTGTGGCGTGCGAACACCGTCTGGTAGTCCTGTTTATCCTGCGCATCCGCCGGACGTTTGGCGGCGATGTAGGGCGGCAAAGGCATCGCACCCGCTTCGGCCAATGCCGCGTCAAAATCATCACCCGTCAGGTTGAAGCATAAAATTGCGATGCCTTCGGGCTTGTCGATCAGGGTGGCGGATAGAGCATCCGAAAACACCACATCCTCACCGACTTTCAGCTTTTTCAAAGGCTTGACCAGCGCCATCCAGTCGCCACCGGCTTGTGGTTCCAGCAACGTCACCTCGATTTTCGCCGATACCGGCCCTTGCGCGGACTCGCGGTGGCGCAGGCCGAACAGGCGCGCCGGAATAACCTTGGTATCGTTCAGCACCAGCCGGTCGCCCGCTTGCAATACATCCGGCAGATCGGCCACCGTTTTGTCTTGCATGTCATCGCCATGCAC
>WFNH01000012.1 GCA_015488685.1 Marinosulfonomonas sp. | reverse complement strand
TGGCTTGCTCTTTAACCTGTTGGCACAGGGCTTTGACCTCGGCCTGCGCTTGCGGGCGGGGCAGGGTATTGGCCAGCTCAAAGCTTAGGGCCTCGGCATAGATCAGGCCCAGCCCGTCGTCGATATGAGCCAGCATCCGGTCGGGATCGGGCGTGATATTGCCCGACAGTTCACCCGCCGCTGTCAGGGCGCGGCCTGTGGCCATGGTGATTTGCCCAAGGTTCATCCATTCCACAAACCATGCCGCCCCGTCGCGTTGCTGGCGGTGGATTTGTGCGCCCTGAAGGGCCGCGTTCAGGGCCGTGACCTGCCGCGCCAGCGCCACCAGCAGAGACGGCAAAACCGGATTGGATTTCTGCGGCATGGTCGAGGATGATCCGCCGCCACCCAGCGAAACCTCGGCAATGCCGGACTGGGTCAGCAACAGCAAATCCTCGCCCATTTTGCCAAGGCTGCCTGTGACCAGCGCCAGCCATCCGGAAAATTCGGCGATACCCTCGCGGGTGCTGTGCCACGGGGTGTCGGTGACTGTTAGTCCCAGCGCCTCGGCCATTTTACGGCGCACATCCGGCGCGTGTTCCAGTTGCGAAGCCGTCCCTGCAGCACCAAACAGGCTGAGCCGCAGCAGACGCGGGCGCAGTTCGGAGAGCCGCTGCAAATGGTCAAGCAGCGGCATCCCCCATGAGGCCACCATAGCGCCAAACGTGGTGGGCGAAGCGATTTGCCCATAGGTGCGCCCCGCCATCGGCAAATCGGCATGGGTTTCGGCCAGCGTGCCAAGGGTCTTGATGATCGTTTTCAGGCACTCCTCGAACAGCACCAACACCTGTTTTAGCCGCAGCGCCAATGCGGTGTCCATGATATCTTGCGAGGTCGCGCCCCAGTGGAAATACTGCGCGTGCTCCGGTGCCTCCGTTGCGGCGTGAAAGGCCTTGACCAAGGCCGGAACCACCACCGCATTCACGCCCGTTTCGGCGGATAAACCGGCGGGGTCGATCTGCACCTCCATCACCGCGCGTTTGATAAAGGCGGCGGAGTCGGACGGGATGATCCCCAACGCCCCCTGCGCCTGTGCCAATGCCCCTTCAACTAGCAGCATCGCGCGCACTTCGGCGCTGTCGGAAAACAGGCGGGCGATGTCGTCATCGCCAAATAACCCGCGCATCATGGCGCTATCAAAGGGGGTAACGGCCATCTAACCATCCAGCCCAAGGATGGCGCGCGCCTGTTGCGGCGTGGCGACGGGGCGGTCGTATTTGGCGCAAAGGTCAGCGGCACGGGCGACCAAAGCGGCGTTCGAGGGGGCCAATGTGTGGCGGTCCAGCCGGATGTTATCCTCAAGCCCCGTGCGGGTGTGGCCACCGGCGGCGATGGACCATTCGTTGATCCTGATCTGCCCCGCACCCACACCAGCCCCGCACCACTGCGCATCGGGGGCAAGGCGTTTCAGCGTGCGGATGTAGAAATTGAACACATCCTTATCCACAGGCATCGCGTTCTTGACGCCCATCACGAACTGCACATAAAGCGGCGCTTTCAGTCGGCCATCCTGCGCCATCGCGACGGCCTGAAAGATGTGGCTTAAATCAAAGGCTTCAATCTCGGGCTTGATGTCATATTTCAGCATCTCGCCTGCCAGCCAATCGACCAGATCGGGCGGGTTTTCGTAAACACGGGTGGGGAAGTTGTTGGATCCAACGGTGAGCGAGGCCATATCGGGGCGCAAGGGCAGCATACCGCCCCGTTCGGCCCCAGCCCCCGAACGCCCACCGGTAGAAAACTGCACGATCATATCGGGGCAATGGGTGCGGATGCCCTCCATCAGCAGGGCAAAGCGATCAGGGTCTGAGGTGGGCGAGCCATCGCCGTTGCGCACATGGCAATGGGCGATGGACGCGCCAGCCTCGAATGCCGCATGGGTGCTTTCGATCTGTTCGGCAATGCTGACAGGCACCGCCGGATTGTCGGATTTTTGCGCCACCGATCCGGTGATCGCCACGCAGATGATGCAGGGGTTTGTCATCGCTTAAATATCCAGAAACACGGTTTCATCCTGCCCCTGTATGCGGATATCGAAACGGTATGTCACGCCTTTGTCGCCTTCGCTGCGGGTGGCAATCAGGGTCTGGCGGCGGTGTGCCTGTTCGATCAGGTTCAACACGGGGTCATCGCTGTTGTCACAATCGTCAAAATACATCCGCGTATTCAGGCCCAGATTGATGCCCCGCGCCACGATCCACAGGTTGATATGCGGGGCTTGCGTAGTGCCGTTTCGCCCCGGTGTGGCGCCCGGTTTGATGGTGTCAAAGCCCCAAAGACCGGTATCAAAATCCGTGATCACCCGCCCCCAGCCGCGAAAGCCGTCTTCGACCCCTCGCCCGTCCTCGGGGTGGGCATAATGGCCGTCCGCGTTGGCCTGCCACGCCTCGATCAGCACATCCTTGATAGGCGCGCCGGTGCCGTCATAAACGCAGCCCTCGACGCGGATGCGCTCGCCTTTGGCGTTGGGTCCGGCGATGTCCCAGCCCAGTTCCTGTTTGAAAATGTCAAAACCGGCAGCACGCGGGGCAAGGCCGATGTGGACATAGGGGCCTGCGGTTTGCGAGGGGGTTTCTTTTAAATACTTCATCAGTTCCCCTCCAGCCGGTTTTCAAACAATGTCGAGCGCCGTCCGCGCAACACGATGTCGAACCGATAGGCGATGCTGTCCAGCGGCACGCTGGCGTTCATGTCGAGTTTCGCTACCAGTTGGTCAATCGCATCCGCATCCGGCACGGTCTGCACAATCGGGCATTTGGTGATCAAGGGGTCGCCCTCGAAATAAAGCTGAGTGATCAGCCGTTGCGCGAAGGCCGCGCCGAAGATTGAAAAATGGATATGCGCGGGCCGCCAGTTGTTGACCCAGTTGCGCCACGGATAGGCGCCCGGTTTCACGGTGCGAAAATAATAATAACCGTCCTGATCCGTCATGGTGCGCCCGCAGCCGCCGAAATTGGGGTCAATCGGGGCCAGATAGGTGTCCTTTTTATGCCGGTAGCGTCCGCCCGCATTGGCCTGCCAGATTTCCACCAAGGTATTGGGCACGGGGCGGGCGTTTTCGTCCAGCACGCGGCCATGCACGATGATGCGCTCGCCAATCGGATCGCCGCTGTGGCTGTAGTTTTTCAGCAGGTCGTTGTCCAGCGGGTCAATGTCACTGTGGCTGAACACCGGACCGGTGATTTCAGACAGTGAATTTTCCAGCGACAACAGCGCGTATTGCGGCGAGCGGGTGACGGATGTCTTGTAATTTTCCGATTTCGCCGGTGGGTGATGCAGGCGGTCGCGCATGTAGTATTCGGCGGGTTTCATATCTTGACTCCCATTTCGGCATAAGTGGCCTTGGCGATTTTCAGGGCGTGGTTGGCGGCGGGGACTCCGGCGTAAATGGCGACATGCATGAAGGCCTCGCGCACTTCCTCGGGTGTCGCGCCCGTATTGGTCGTTGCGCGGATGTGCAGGACGACTTCGTCCCAGTGGCTACCTGCCGCCAGCAGCGCCAGCGTGATCAGTGACCGGTTGCGTTTGCTGATGGTGTCCGAGGCCCAGAGGGTGCCCCATGCGGTTTCGGTGATCATCTCCTGAAAGGGCGCGTCAAAGGGCGTTTTGGCCAGTTCGGCGCGGTCCACATGGTCATTGCCCAGCACGGTGCGGCGCACTTCCATGCCCTTGTCATAGCGTTCAGACATGGCCTTGCTCCTCTAGAAAAGTGGTCAGAACGGCGGCGTATTCCTCGGGTTTTTCCACACAGGGCAAATGGCCCGCGCCACGGATCAGATGGAATTTCGAGCCTTTCACCAGATCGGCGGTTTCGCGCACCAGATCGGGCGGGGTCGAGCCATCTTCTGACCCGGCAATCGCCAGTGTCGGCAGGGTCAGCCGTGCTGAGCTGTCGAACAGGTCGGTTTCGGCAATCGCGGCGCTACAGCCCAGATACCCGTTAACCGGTGTGCGGCACAGCATATGTCGCCAGCCTGCCAGCTCAAACGGATTTTCCCGCCGCCAGCGCGGTGACAGCCAGCGTTCCAGAATGGCGGCTTCCAGTGTTGCAATCCCGCCTTTACGCACGGCCTCCATCCGGTCCTGCCACATTGCGGTGGTGCCGATTTTGGCGGCTGTGTTGGACAGCACCAGCCCGCGCACCAGATCCAGCCGTTCCGCCGCTAGTCCCTGCGCAATCATCCCGCCGATTGATAGGCCGACAAAGATGCAGTTTTCCACCCCCAGATGATCCAGCAGCGCCGCTGCGTCGGCCACCAGATCACCCATGAAGTAATCCCCCTCAGGCGCGCTGGTTAGCCCGTGGCCGCGTGTATCATACCGGATCAGGCGCAGGCCCTTGGGCAGATGTGGCAGCAGTTGATCCCACAGGCGAAAATCCGTACCCAGCGAATTGGAGAACACCACCGCCGCACCGTTCGGGTCGCCCTGATCGGCGTAATGCACTGCAATTCCGTTTAATTCCACCATCTGCATCAGTACGGCAACCCCACATAATTCTGCGCCAACACCTTTTGTGCGGCCTCGTTGTCGGCCAGAAATTCCTGATCCGCGCGCTGCATTTTCAGATCAAACGCGCTTTGATCAGGGAAGCGGTGCAGCAGGTTTGTCATCCACCAGCTGAACCTTTCGGCCTTCCAGATACGGGCCAGCGCGCGGTCGGAATAGCGTTCCAGCCCATCATTATCCTTGTCATGATAGGCGGCAATCAGGGCGTTATACAAATAGTGAATGTCCGAGGCCGCCGTATTCAGCCCCTTGGCCCCGGTCGGCGGCACGATATGGGCCGCATCCCCGCATAAAAACAGACGGCCCCAGCGCATCGGTTCGGTGACGAAACTGCGCAAGGGCGCGATGGATTTCTCGATTGAGGGGCCGGTGATCAGCCGCTCGGCTACCGCATCGGGCAGGCGGCGTTTCAACTCGTCCCAAAACGCGGCATCATTCCATTTTTCTACACCGTCCGATAAAGGCACCTGAATGTAATAGCGCGACAGGTTGGCGTGCCGCATGGAGCAGAGGGCAAAGCCACGATCCGAGCTGGAATAGATCAATTCGTGATGCACCGGCGGGGTTTTTGACAACACCCCGAGCCAGCCAAAGGGGTAGGCCTTTTCATAGTCGCGGCGGATCGTGTCGGGGATGGTTTTGCGGCTGACCCCGTGAAACCCGTCACAGCCGGCGATGTAATCGCAATCAATTCGCGCCTCGCCCTGACCGGCGTCATAGGTGATGTAAGGCGCGTCCGTATCGGCCCCGTGGATTTGCACGTTTTCGGTATTAAAGATGATCTGCCCGCCCATCGCCTCCCGCGCGTCATACAGATCGCGGGTCAGCTCGGTCTGGCCGTAAACCACCACCGATGTGCCGGTCAGTGCTTTGAAATCAATGCGAAACTGTGTGTTCCCATATGCAATGTTGGTGCCGTCATGGGCGAAACTTTCAGCATCCATTCGCGTTGAAACGCCAGCCTCGCGCATCAGATTGACGAATCCAACCTCAAGCACCCCCGCCCGAATGCGACCCAGCACATAGTCGCGGGTTTTGCGTTCCAGCACTACGGTATCAATGCCCTTGCGGTGTAATAGCTGACTTAGCAACAGCCCCGAAGGACCTCCGCCGATAATGGCAACTTGCGTGCGCATCTGTTTCCTCCCTGTTCGGAAAGCAGTATCAGTGAAAGTAATTGGCAATGTCAACTAAATCCGCAATAAAAAGCCCCGGTTGCACGTTGGGAGGGGACGCGCGAACCGAGGCTAGATAACCAGGCTGAGTTCAGATTACCACTTTGGCGCGAATAAACCTAGTCAGGTATACCTTACCCCGCGTCAAACAGTTGCATATGTGCCATGATCTGCCCGTGGTCCGAAGCCAGTTTGTTATAAGGCGCCTCGTCGTGTGACCCGTCGGTGATGTGGTCATTGTAGACGCTGAAATACTCCATTTCACCCATTCGGTTGTTGTTGTCAGGGTGGAAATGGCGGCTCATCAATATCTGGTCGATGCTTTCGTAAACGCCGCCAAAGGCCGAGGTATAGACCATATCCCGCATGGATTTTCGCACAAACAGCTTTTCGGCGGAATGCAGGCGGACACGCTCGATTTCGCCCCGAATCTGCTTGTCTTCCTCCTCGGTGTAGCGGTCATTGGGCGATTTTGCGTCATGGCGCAGCATCCAGGTGTAGTTTTTGAACGGTATTTCACCGGTTATAATTTCACTGCTGACGGCATTTTCGCTGTCGTTGAAATCGCCCAGCACCATCACCGGATGGCCGTCTTCCAATTCATCAATGATCAGACGGCGTAACACCCAGGCTTCGGCCATGCGGCGCAGACCAGCCCGCAAAGACCCTAGCGCACGACCGGAGGTGTCATAGCGGGTCAGATCGGCTTCGGGCGGGAATTCGGCGCCTTTGGGGGTGACAAATTCCCCCAGTTTGGATTTCAGGTGGCAATTGAAAACCGTGATCACGCGGTTGCCGATGGGGATGCGCACCTTCTGGATCGGGCGCGACAGGCGGGAAACGGTGTAATAGCCGCCATCACCGCCGCCCAGATCCTGCATCGGGATTTTCATGGCCGGTTTCAATTGTTGAATAACCACAGGTTTGCCGCGAAATCCGAACCGCGACAGGATCGCAAGGCCCGGGCGACGTTGGCCGGGTTCGCCATCATTCACGTTAGGGGCAAAGGCAATAGCAGCATCGGTATAGGGGCTGTAGGCCAGCTTGCGGAAAATCGCCTTTTTGGCATAGCGTTTGTTGCGGTCGGGGATCGTGACCTCGTTGGTGGCAATGCCGCGCCGGTCAGCCTCGGCAATTACGGCCTTCAGGGCGTCCTCCTCGAAAATTTCCTGAAAACCGACGATATCGGCGTTCAGTTTTACGATCTGGTCTGCCATCCAGTCTTCTTTCCATGCGTATTCTTCGGGGGTGTAGTGCATGAATTTGTAATATTCCCGATCTGCCCCGATCAGGTTTTTGACGTTGAAACTGGCAATCGTGAAACGGGTCATTTGCGTTACTTTCCGTATTTTGCAAGAGCCTGCGAGAATAGCGCGGCATCGACATTTCCACCAGAGGCGACAACGATCACCGTATCACTTTGCAGTGTGTCGCCGTGGAACAGGGCAGCCGCCAATGCCGATGCGCCGCCCGGTTCGATCACGATTTTCAGGCGCATGAAGGCCTCGGCCATGGCGCGCAGGCAGTCGTCGTCAGATACTACAATCCCTGCGCCACACAGGCGTTTCAGGACGGGGAAGGGGACAACACCGGGGGACGGGGTAATGATGGCATCGCAAATGGAACCGGACATGCTGGGGTTCCGCTCGATCTTGCCCGAAATAAGCGAACGGGTCACATCGTCAAAGCCTTCGGGTTCAACTGGGTGCACGCGCATATCGGGGGCTTTGTCCTCGAGTGCCAAAGCCACGCCAGAGGTCAGTCCACCGCCACCACAGGGCACAAGAACCTCGGCTTGTGTTACGCCCAGCTTGGCGGCTTGCTCGGCGATTTCAAGACCGACCGACCCTTGACCGGCAACCACCAGCGGTTCGTCAAACGGCTTGATAAGGGTCAGTCCGCGTTCGCTTGCCAGCCGTTCACCAATCTCGTCGCGGTCCTCGGTGGCGCGGTCATACAGGATGACCTCGGCCCCCAATGCTTTGGTGTTGTTTATTTTCAACTCGGGTGCATCCGAGGGCATGACGATCACCGCCGTAGTGCCGTGTTCCCGTGCGGCCAGTGCAACGCCTTGGGCATGGTTTCCGGACGAAAAGGCGATCACACCTTTGGCGCGGATGTCGGGATCAAGCGCGGACAGGGCCGACCATGCACCGCGGAATTTGAAGCTTCCTGTGTGTTGCAGGCATTCCGGTTTTACCAATACGCGGCGCCCTGCGATTTCATCCAGAAAGGGCGAGGACAACAGCGGGGTGCGGCGGGCCTTGCCGTCAATCCGTTTTGCGGCGGCTTCGATCATGTTGATGTTCATTTTCTACCCCTATGAATTCTCGCACTTCTTGTGAATAATATGCGGCAAGGTTTCGTGAATGCGAAGAGCAAAAATAATCCATCACGTATAAAAAATATAGCGTTACCTCTTGTGTCTATTTGTGCTTTTACACGCCAGGCTTGCAGGCCTATGCGGTGAATTACGCAAGGCGATGAATGATTTAGCCTCGCAATTTTTACAGCAAATGGAGAAAAACATGCGTAAAATGCTTCCCTTAATAACTGTGCTTCTAGCTACGACGTCGACGGCAATTGCGGGCTCATCCCTTTATGACCCCGCGATCAAGCACATGCCAAAGGACGGTGTTGTCAAACTATACGGGGCGGGTGGTCCGCATACGGCTTTTGCCAAGGTTGCGGCGGCATGGGAGCAGAAAACCGGTCAGAAGGTTGAGATCATTGCCGGTCCGGAAAAGAAATGGTCACCATTGGCCCAGGCAGATGCAGACATCCTGTGGGGAACGTCCGAGCAATCGATGACGGCGTTCTTGGAAACCTACAAAACATTTTCGTCGGATCAGGTTGAGCCGATCTATATCCGCCCTACTATCATTGCTGTCAAAGCCGGAAATCCGAAGCATATTTCAAGTTTTGACGATCTGTTGAAGCCGGGGATGAAGATCGTCGTGACCGAAGGGGCAGGGGTATATAACACTTCCGGAACCGGAGCGTGGGAAGATGTTGCCGGACGTCTGGGGCGGCTTGATGATGTGTCCGCCTTTCGCAAAAACATTGCCGTATTTGCCAAAGGATCGGGGGCAAGTTACCGCGCGTTTTTGTCAATGGATGCAGATGCCTGGATCACATGGCCAAACTGGCCGGCATCAAAAGACGAGCTGGAGCAAGTCAGTATAGCGCCAGAACGGACCGTTTGGCGGGATGTGAATGTTGCGCTGTCGCCTGATGCCGATCCTGAAGCACAGCAATTTCTGGACTTTCTACTGACAGAAGAAGCGCAAAAGCTGATGCTGACAGAAGGGTGGGTTCGTTAAGACTAAAGATTGTGGCGGCCAGAGGTTTTCTGGCCGCCATTATTTCAAAGATCCTGCAAGCTGCGGGATGGTGGTTAGGTCGGATAAAATGTTGGCGGGTTGCCACGGCAAACGGTCCATCGGTTCGCCCGCGCGATTGACCCAGACAGTTTGAAAGCCGTAACCGGTGGCATGAGCGGCGTCCCAGCCGTTCGATGACACAAACAGCACCTGATCCGAGGTGCAGGAAAACCGTTCATTCACAAGGGCATAAACGCTGGCGTGCGGTTTGAATACGCCCACGGATTCAACCGATAGAACATCATCCAGCAAATCGCCAATACTGGCCGATTTCACCGCTCCATCCAGCATATCGGGCGAGCCGTTCGACAGGATGGCGGTGTTCAGCCCCGCTTGTTTCAATGCGCCCAACATGGCGGGGACTTCCGGATAGGCGGACAGTTCCCAGTAAAGCGCCAGCAGGCGTTCGCGCAATTCGGGATCGGTCAGATTGTTGGCCTCGAGCGCCCAGTCCAGACCATCCTGCGTCACGGCCCAGAAATTGGTGTGGGCATCGGCCACGGCGCGCAGCCATGTGTATTGCAACTGTTTCAGACGCCAGTCATTTGCCAGCTTTTGCCAGACCTTGGCAAAGGCGGCGCGACCGGGCTCAGTGGCAACCTGACGGGCGGCGGCGGCGACATCGAACAGGGTTCCGTAGGCATCGAAAATGCAGGTGGTGATGGGCATGATACGCGCTCCTTTTTAACCCAGAGTGGCACAGCTATCGGGTCGTGAAAAGAGGGGGATGCTTAGTCCATGCGTAGTCATTGATGTTGGCTTCATGTGAAGAGCGAAAAGGTTTAGGGTTCCGACCATAAAGCATCGAGGTGAATTTCATGGCTTTTTGGATAGCGGGTGTAATTGGATTGGCGATTGCCTATCTCTTCGGTTCTATGCCTACAGGCTATTTGGCTGGGAAGCTGGTTAAGGGCATTGATATTCGAGAGCACGGCTCCAATTCAGTTGGGGCAACCAACGTTTTGCGAACCTTGGGAAAATGGCCAGCGATTGTGGTGCTTCTCATCGACGTGATGAAAGGAGCCGGGGCTGTCGTCTTCGCCCAGTGGTTTTATTTAAGGTTTTCAACATTTTCAACCATCTCGCCGCCGGCAATGTTTGGAATGCAAAATTGGGTGCCCTGGGCTGTCTCCTTGGCTGGTCTTGCCGCATTGTTTGGGCATAGCCGCTCTGTTTGGTTGGGTTTTGCGGGCGGTAAATCCGCCGCGACTGGGTTAGGCGTTTTGCTGGCGCTGTCTTGGCCAGTTGGTCTTGGCGCAGCGATGGTATTTGGCATTGTAATCGCGATTTTCCGGATTGTTTCCCTTGGGTCGATGTTGGCTGCTCTCGCCGCCGTCGCCTTCATCTTTGGAATGGAGCAACCGCTGCCCTATAGGTTGCTAGTACTCGCAGGTAGTATC
>WFNH01000011.1 GCA_015488685.1 Marinosulfonomonas sp. | reverse complement strand
GTTCGGGGGCTGTGCGTGTCATATCCATTAACCGCGATCTAGGCTTTAATTGGGGCGAGAATATGAAGCTGTTTCGCAAAAGGGAACAATGCTGTGGCGGTTTTGTGATAAAGTGACCCTGAAAGCGCGAAAAGCCCCGAAATTGCTTCGGGGCTTTGGTTTTTCAGGCAAAAATTGGCTTAGACTAGGGTTGCCTCGGTTGCAGATTCTATCTGGTCCTGCGTCACATCAGGGGCCAGTTCTACCACCTTCAGCCCGCCCTTGACCACATCCAGCACGCCCAGATTGGTGATGATCCGGTCCACCACGCCCTTGCCGGTCAGGGGCAGGGTGCATTCCTTTAACAATTTGCTAACGCCGTGTTTGTTGGTGTGGTCCATCACCACCACCACACGACCAACACCCGCCACCAGATCCATCGCACCACCCATGCCTTTGACCAGTTTGCCGGGGATCATCCAGTTGGCCAGATCACCGTTTTCGGCCACCTCCATCGCGCCCAGAATCGCCATGGCGATTTTCCCGCCACGGATCATGGCAAAGCTTTCGGCGCTGTCGAAATAGGCGGTTTGCGGCAGTTCGGTGATGGTCTGCTTGCCGGCGTTGATCAGATCGGGGTCGATTTCATCCTCGGTCGGGAAGGGGCCCATGCCCAGCATGCCGTTTTCCGATTGCAGGGTCACTTCGATCCCGTCGGGGATATAGTTGGACACAAGCGTCGGGATGCCGATGCCAAGGTTCACATACCAACCGTCTTGCAGTTCCTGCGCTGCGCGGGCAGCCATTTGATTGCGGTCCCATGCCATGTTCAGGTCTCCTCCCGATTATCCAGTTCAAAAACAATATCGTTGATTGCCATCTCGATTTCGCCCAGCTTGTGCATCATCATCATGGATTTTGCCGTTTCAATGACCATCGCATTATGGGCCGAGGAAACCTCGTTCGGGAAATGTGCATCAACCAGTTTTCGGGCCTCGACAATCCAGTCATAAAACTGAGACGGAATGTCATTGCGGCGTTTTATGTGGGCTTCGGTTGGTTGGTTATCTTTGCTCATCCTACCCTCCTATGCTTCGCGAATTGTTCGTTGCTCGATGCGTTTTTCATGGTCGCCCTGAATAATGCGGTGAACATAGATGCCGGGCATGTGGATCATGTCGGGGTCAAGGCTTCCCACAGGCACGATTTCTTCGACTTCGGCCACACAGATTTTGCCGCATTTACCAGCGGGGACATTGAAATTGCGCGCAGTTTTACGGAAAATCAGGTTGCCAGTTTCATCCGCCTTCCAAGCCTTGATGATTGACAGATCAGCGATGATTCCGCGTTCCAGAATATAGGTTTCGCCGTCGAAATCCTTGTGTTCCTTACCCTCGGCAATCACCGTACCAACGCCGGTTTTGGTGTAAAACCCGGGGATTCCGGCCCCACCGGCGCGCATACGCTCAGCCAAGGTGCCCTGCGGGTTGAATTCCAGCTCCAGTTCGCCGCTTAGATACTGGCGCATGAATTCGGCATTTTCCCCAACGTATGAGGACATCATCTTTTTGACCTGCTTGGTTTGCAGCAAAATACCGATGCCGAAATCATCCACACCGGCGTTGTTGGATGCAAATGTCAGATCCTTGGTGCCCGCGTCCCTGATGGCGTTCAGCAGCAATTCCGGAATACCGCACAGGCCAAACCCGCCTGCCGCGATGAACATTCCGTCCTTTAGCAAACCATCCAGTGCTTCGGCAGCGGATGCGTAAATCTTTTTCATGAATGGACCCCCGATATTTGTGTCACTTGCAACGATGTGTGACGGGGGACGGGCCAAGAGTCAATCTGGGTGATGGCGGGAAAACCGGTTTTGCGCCGCTTCACAAATATGATGCCCCGGAACACGTCCGGAGCGTCATGGTGTTAACTCTTTTTGGCAGCAGGCTTTTTCTTGGCTGCAGGCTTCTTTTTCGCGGCTGGTTTCTTTTTCGCGGCTGCCTTTTTCTTTGGCGCGGCCTTCTTGCGCCCGCCCTTTTTGGCAGCTTTTGCGGTGATCAGTTCCACTGCCATGTCCATCGTTACATCCGCCGGTTCTACGTCCTTTGGCAGGGTCGCATTGACCTTGGCCCATTTCACATATGGCCCGTAACGCCCGTCCATCACGTTGACGGGGCCGCCTTCGGTCGGGTGTTCACCCAGCTCTTTCAAAGGCTTGGCCGCCGTGCGCCCGCGTCCGCCGCCCTTGGCCTTTTTCTCGGCCAGCACTTCGACAGCGCGGTTCATGCCGATGGTAAAGACTTCTTCCACATCGGGGATGTTGGCATAAAGCTTTTGTTCCTTGCCATCCTCGTCCACCGTGGTGTGCAGCACATAAGGCCCGTATCGCCCGATGTTGGTTTCCACCTTGCCACCATCGGGGTGGTCACCCACATAACGCGGCAGACTTAGCAATGTCAGCGCCTTTTCCAGCGTCATATCTTCGGATGACCAGCCCTTGGGCAGGCTGGCGCGTGGCGGTTTCTTGTTCTCTTCGGTGACTTCGCCGCGCTGCACATAGGGGCCGAACCGGCCCGAACGCAACGAGATTTCATCCTCGCCATCCATGCCCAGAACACGATCGCCATTCTCGCCGTTTTCCCCGCCCAGCGGACGGGTATAGCGGCATTCGGGATAGTTGCCACAACCGACGAACCCGCCACTGCGCGAGGTTTTCAAATGCAGCTTGCCTTCACCACACAGCGGGCAGGTGCGCGGGTCGGACCCGTCTTCGCGCGGCGGATACAGCACCGGCGCCAAGGCTTCGTCCAGCTTGTCCAGCACCTCGGAAATGCGCAATTCGCTGGTTTCGGCAATCGCGGCGGAAAAATCGGTCCAGAACCGGTCCAGAACGTTCTTATAATTGCGGTTGCCGGCGGAAACGTCGTCCAGTTCTTCTTCCAGATTTGCGGTGAATTCATAGCCGACATATTTGCGAAAGAAATTCAGCAGGAAAACCGTGACCATGCGCCCCTTGTCCTCGGGATACAGGCGGTTCTTTTCCTTGCGGACGTATTCGCGGTCCTGAATCGTGGTGATGACGGATGCATAGGTCGACGGGCGACCGATGCCCAGTTCTTCCATGCGTTTGACCAGTGTTGCCTCGGTGAAACGGGGCGGGGGCTGGGTGAAATGCTGCTCTGGGGTGACGGATTTTTTGTCAACCGCATCGCCTTCGGCAACCTGCGGCAGGCGCTTGTCGTCGTCATCCACCACCGCATCATCGCGGCCCTCTTCATAGACACGCATAAAGCCGTCGAACAACACCACCTGACCGGTGGCACGCAACACGACCTGCCCGTCATCGCTGCCCACATCAACCGATGTGCGCTCAAGACGGGCCTGTTCCATCTGGCTGGCCAGCGTGCGTTTCCAGACCAGATCATACAGCTTGCGTTGATCTGCTTCCAGCCGCGCCAGTTTGCCCGCATCCACAGACATATCGGTCGGGCGGATACATTCGTGGGCCTCTTGGGCGTTTTTGGCCTTGTTCTTGTAGATACGCGGTTTGGCAGGGACGTATTCCTTGCCATAACGGGTTTCGATTTCGGCGCGGGCGGCGGTTACGGCCTCGGGGGCCATGTCGATGCCGTCGGTCCGCATATAAGTGATGTAACCGGCTTCATACAGACGCTGGGCGGTGCTCATGGTCTGGCGCGCACCAAATCCGAATTTGCGCGAGGCCTCTTGTTGCAGGGTCGATGTCATAAAGGGAGCGGACGGATTGCGGTTGGCCGGTTTTGCCTCGACCTTTTGCACCATCAGATCGCGGCTGTTCACTGCCTGCACAGCCAACTCGGCGGCGGTGCTGTTTTCCAGATCGAATTTATCCAGCCTGGAGCCGGCCAGATGGGTCAGCCGCGCCTCGAAGCCCTGACCGCGCGGGGTGGTCAGGGCGGCTTTGACGCTCCAGTATTCGCGGGCATTAAAGGCCTCGATCTCCATCTCGCGCTCGACAATCAGGCGCAGGCACACCGATTGCACCCGTCCGGCCGACTTTGCGCCGGGCAGTTTGCGCCACAAAACCGGCGACAGGTTGAACCCCACCAGATAATCCAGCGCGCGGCGGGCAAGGTATGCCTCGACCAGCGGCATATCCACCTGACGCGGATTTTTCATCGCTTCAGTCACGGCGGATTTGGTGATGGCGTTGAACACCACGCGGGAAACGGGGGTGTCTTTCTTGATCGACTTGCGCTTGCGCAGCGCCTCTTCCAGATGCCAGCTGATCGCTTCCCCTTCACGGTCGGGGTCGGTCGCGAGGATCAGTTCGTTGTCGTCTTTCAGGGCGTCGGCGATGGCTTTGACGTGCTTGCGGGAATCATAACCGATTTCCCATTTCATCGCGAATTCATGGTCCGTATCGACCGATCCGTCCTTTGGCGGCAGATCGCGAACGTGGCCGTACGAGGCCAAAACGGTATAGTCATCCCCCAAGTATTTATTGATGGTTTTGGCCTTGGCTGGGGATTCGACAACGACGACGGGCATGAAATTCCTCTCGACTCAAGCAACAGGGCTAATGGCGGCGCAAAAGAGGGGGGATCGGGCCAAATGTCAATGGGGCATGAAATTTGTTGTTGGAGTATCGGGCCTTTTGGGCTTCTCTTTTGTGAAAATATCCCCGCCGGAGGCATTAAAAGTTTTCTGGCCTCCGGCGGGGATATTTAAGCGAAAAAGAAACAAGGCCTAATGTGCCAGTGACAGCAGCCCGCCAGGCGCGCGGATAATTTTGCCATCCAGTTCAAGGTTCAGCAATTCGGGCGCGACCTTTTGACTGGGCAGGTCCAGATCGCGGATCAACTGATCCTCGGCCACTGGGCTGGGACCAAGCCGCGACAGGATTTC
>WFNH01000010.1 GCA_015488685.1 Marinosulfonomonas sp. | reverse complement strand
GGTCGCCGTTGTTGCGTCGGTGATGGAATCCAGAAGCTGTATTTTATCGGCCATGGTTCTTGACTCGTTGGTTGAATTAATTGCACGTTAGCAGAACGATTTGTTCCGATAAACGGAATTATGGTGGGGAATGACAGAAATAGCGGCAATAACCGGTTCAATCGCCCGCGCGGCGCGGATCATTGATGTGCTGACGGCGACCCCCGAAGGGCTGGCGCTGAACCAGATTGTCGAACGCAGCGAGTTTTCCAAAACCACCGCATTCCGCGTGCTGGCCAATATGCAGGAGGTCGGGTTCATCTATCATGACCCCGAAAGCCGCCGCTATCTGCTGGGTCACAAGCTGGCCCATATCGCGCAGGTGGCGACGCGGTCGAACATTACAGGCATGGCGCAGCGCGGGATGGAGCGGTTGGCCAAATTGTCCGAAGACACAGTGTTCCTGTCAGTGCCCGAAGGGGCGGCGGCGATTTGTGTGGCACGGGCAACAGGCGCCTTCCCGATCCGGACACTGACCCTGAACATCGGCGACCGGCGGCCACTGGGCGTGGGCGCCGGGGCCTTGGCGCTGTTTTGCGCGATGGGGGATGAAAAACGCGAGGCCGTGTTGCGGGTGAACCGCAACTGGATGGCGGAATACGGGATCACGGAGGCGGATTTGCAGGCCAGCTATGACGCCTACGTTACCAATGGCTATGCCGCCAACATTGGCCGGATCGTGGCAGGCACCAGTGCCGTCGCGGTGCCGGTGATCACCCGCAGCAAACGGGTGGTCGGCGCATTGGCCTTTGGCGCGATTGACGCCCGGATGACAAAAGAACGGGTTGAAACGGTATTGGTGCCGGCACTGCGCAAGGAAGCGGAATTGCTGGCCCGCCGGATGGACGAAATGGAGCAAGGATAGGAATGAGTACCGCAGACCATAACACCAAACGCGGCCGCGATTTGCTGGCGATGATGGAGCGCATCCGCGCGTTCGAGGAACAGGCCTGTTTGGCCGCCGAACGCGACAAACTGGTGCTGGGGGCGATCCACCCGTCGATCGGGCAGGAAGGGGTTGCCGCGGGTGTGATGTGCAATTTCAACCGCGACGATATCCTACTGTCCACCCATCGCGGGCACGGGCACACGCTGGCCAAAGGGGCCGATCCGCTGGCGATGATGCGCGAATTGCTGGGGCGCGAGGGGGGCTGTTGCGGTGGCAAGGGTGGCTCGATGCATATTGCCGATTTCGGGGTCGGGATGTTGGGGGCCAACGGCGTTGTCGGGGCGAATATCACCATTGCGGCGGGGGCGGCACACGGGTTGAAACTGCAGGGCAGTGACCGGGTTGTGGTGGATATTTTCGGGGACGGCGCAATCAATCGCGGCCCTTTCCTTGAGGGGGTGAATTGGGCCTCGGTGTTTGATCTGCCAATTCTGTTTGTGTGCGAGGACAACCAGTATTCCGCCACCACCAAAACATCATCCGTCACCGGCGGGCCGGGGGCAGCCGCACGCGCGGAATCGCTGGGTCTGCGGGCAACCACGGTGGATGGCAACGATGCCGAAGCCGTGGCCGATATAACGGCCGAAATCACCGCCCGCATCCGCGCAGGTGGCGGGCCGGAAATGCTGCACGCGATCACCTATCGGCGCACCGGCCACACATCCTTTGACCCTGCCGGATACCGACCGAATGGCGAGTCCGAACACGAAGCCAAGACCAATGACCCGATAGCACGCCAACGTGCGGTTCTGGCGGGTATGGGGTTAAGCACGGACGAGCTGGACGCGATCCACGCCGCTGCGCAATCCGAAATGGTGCAGGTTCTGGCCGATGCGGCCGCCACACCATTCCCCGCAGATGAAATGGCCTTGCAGGATGTTCAGGACATCGGCAGCCCCGCGCAGGAGGCTTACTGATGGTTAAAATGACATTCGTCGAGGCCAGCCGCGAAGCGCTGCGCGAAATGATGCAGGCGGACGAAACCGTCTGGTGCGTGGGCGAGGATCTGGGGCGTGGCTCGGTCTTTGGGCAATATCTGGGCTTGCAGGATGAATTCGGCCCCGACCGTGTGGCCGACACCCCTATTTCCGAAGCCGCCATCATGGGTGCGGCCTTTGGTGCGGCGATGGTGGGCACGCGGCCTGTGGTCGAGATGCGGTTTTCCGATTTTGCACTATGTGCGACCGATGAATTGGTAAACCAGATCGCCAAGGCGCGGTTCATGTTCGGCGGCCAGTCTCGCGCGCCGATGGTCATTCGAAAACCGATCGGTTTGTGGCGCTCCTCGGCGGCACAACACAGCCAGTCGCTGGAAAGCTGGTATGTGCATATCCCCGGTCTGGTGGTGCTGTGCCCCGCCACGCCGCAGGACAATTATTCGATGATGAAGGCCGCGATCCGTTGTGATGATCCGGTGGTCTATCTGGAACACAAAAACATCTGGGGGATGGAGGGCGAGGTGGATACTTCGCTGGAGATCGAATTGGGCAAGGCGGCGGTGCGCCGGCAAGGCGCGGATGTGACGCTGGTCAGCTGGTCCGACACAGCAAACCTGTGCGTGCAGGCGGCAAAAACGCTGGCCGCCCAAGGCGTCGATGCCGAAGTGATCGATCTGCGTAGCCTGTGGCCGTGGGACAAGGAAGCGGTGGTTTCCTCGGTTCGTAAAACCGGCCGTCTGGTGGTGGCGCATGAATCGGTGGCTGTGGGCGGTTTTGGCGCCGAAGTGGTGGCGACTGTGGTCGAGCAGGCGGGCGATGCCCTGCGCGGCCCCGTGCGCCGTTTGGGCGCGCCGCGTTCACTGGTCGCTTATGCGCCCAACCTCGAGGATAAAATGCGCGTGACCGAACAGATGATCGTCACAGCGGCAAAGGAGACAATGGGCAAATGAGCAATATCGAAATCACCGGTGGCGAAGCCATCGCCCGCATGTTGCTGGCCCATGATGCCGGTCCGATGTTCGGCATGGGCGGGTTTCAACTGTTGCCGTTCTATGACGCGGCGCGGCGGCTGGGGCTGAACCACAATCTGATCAATGACGAACGCTGTGCGGTGTTCGCGGCGGATGCCTATGCCAAGGTGTCGAACCGTGTCGGGCTGGTGGATGCCACGCTGGGGCCGGGGGCGACGAACCTTGTGACCGGTCTGGTCGAGGCGTTGAATGCGGGCACGCCCATCGTGGCGATTATTGGTGACGCCAACCGTGATCACGCGGGCAAGAACATGACGCAGGAAACCGATCAGGTGACCATCTTGCGTCCCGCTTGTAAGGAATTGCTGCGGGTGGAAGCGGTGGCGCGGATACCCGAACTGATCCGGCGGGCGTTCATGCTGGCCACGTCGGGCCGCCCCGGTCCGGTGGTCGTGTCTGTGCCCGAAGATGTGGCGCATGGCGTGCTGGAGTTTGACGAGGCCGATTTCGTGGCCGATCCGGCGCATTGCCGAATACCGGCGATCCGGTGCCGTCCCGATGCGGACGGGGTGGTTGAAGCCGCGAAAATGCTGGCCGCTGCGAAACGCCCGATGATGCTGGTCGGGGGCGGGATACATCTGTCTGCCGCACAAGGGGCGGTGACAGAATTGGCCGAGGCTTGCGGCATTCCCGTGGCCCATACGCTGACCGGCAAGGGGGCGATTGCCTGTAACAGCCCGCTAAGTGCCGGGTTGTTCGGGCGTTATGACCGGATAGCAAACGATCTGATCGACAAAAGCGATTGCCTGTTGGTGGTCGGCTGTAAACTGGGTGAAATCGCCACCAAACGCTATTCCATTCCGGCTGCTTGTGCGCGGGTGATCCATCTGGATTCCGTGGCCGAGGAAATGGGCCGCACCTATCAACCCACCCTGCGTCTGTGGGGCGATGCCAAGGCGGGGTTGCAGGATATCACGGCGGCGCTGGCCGCAAATGCGGCGGAGCAAAAGGCCAGTCGCGCCGAGTATCTGGCGGAAATTCCGGCGGCGATGGAAGCGTGGCGGCGGGATGTGTCGGAACGGCTTTATTCCGGCGAATCCCCCGTCCACATGGCCCGCCTGATCACCGAGATCAACAAGGCCCTGCCCGAGGATGGCTATCTGGTTGCCGATGGCGGCTTTGCGGCCCACTGGGGCGGCCTGTTGTTTGACACCAAGAAAGCCACGCGTTCCTTTGTGCCGGATCGCGGTTTTGCCAGCATCGGATACGGGTTGCCCGGCGCGATGGGGGCGCAACTGGCGGCACCCGATGCGGTGGTTGTCGGGCTGACCGGCGATGGCGGTTTCAACATGGTGCTGGGCGAATTGGAAACCGCGCGGCGCATGGGGCTGGGGCTGACGGTGATCGTGGTGAATAATGCTGCCTCCGGCTATGTCAAGGCGCTGCAACATCTGATGTATGGCGAAGGGAATTACCAATCCTCGGACCTGTCGGAAACCAATTACGCCAATGTGGCGCAGGCGATGGGTTGTCAGGGGATCCGTGTGGAAACGCCCGACGATCTGGCCCCCGCACTGGCCGCAGCCCTTGCGGAAAAAGGGCGGCCAACGGTGATTGACGTGATGGTCACACGCGATCCGTCGCGCATGTTGCCCGCAGTCGATAACCGCACCGTGAAAATCAAGAAAGGTGATCGGGTTGCCTGATAAATGCCGAAAATAAAGACGGGGTAAACCCCGCTATTATCATCCGCCAACCGGTTAGAGTTGGCATCAATAGGGAGACTAACAAATGAAGAAACTATTTAGTGCGACACTTGTCGGTGCGGCAATGACGCTGGCCACGGTCAGCGGTGCATCTGCTGATACAATACGGTTGAAAATGGGCTCGACCTTTCCTTCGGGGCTGGTGCAACTGGGCACGTTGGGCAAGCAGCTGGAAAGCAATATCAATGTAACATCCGGTGGCAGTCTTCAGGTTAAAATGTTCGAACCGGGTGCGCTGGTACCTGCGCTGGAACTATTTGACGCCATCAAATCCGGTGCGGTTGATTCCGGCTGGTCTGCGCCCGGGTATTGGGCGGGGAAAGAACCTGCCGTGACACTGTTCACGACCGTTCCGTTCGGGCCGTCCGCGGGGGAATACCTTGGCTGGATGTATTACGGCGGCGGCGAGGAAATGATGCAGGAGATTTACGCGCGTCATAACATCCACGTCAACGTCTGCGGCATCATCGCGCCCGAGGCTTCGGGCTGGTTCCGTGAGCCGATCAATTCGATTGATGACCTGAAGGGTCTTAAAATGCGCTTCTTTGGTCTGGGGGCCAAGGTGATGCAAAAGCTGGGGGTTGATACACAGCTTCTGGCCGCCGCCGACATCTATCCGGCGCTGGAACGCGGCGCGATTGATGCGACCGAATTTTCCATGCCCGCGATTGATCTGAAGCTGGGCTTTTATCAGGTTGCCAAGCATTACTATTTCCCCGGCTGGCACCAGCAATCCACATTCCTTGAATTCATGGTCAATATGGACAAGTGGAACGCGATGGATGATCAACAGCACGCTGTGATCGAAACCGCCTGCAAGGCCAATGTCGCAATGGGCCTGGCCGAGGGCGAGGCCATTCAGGCCAAGGCCCTGAAAGAGCTTGTTGATAAAGGCGTGACCCTGCACCGCTGGACAGACGATGAACTGGCTGTTTTTGAGGAAAAGTGGAACGAGGTTGCCGCCGAACAAGCTGCGGATAACGAAGATTTCGCACGCGTCTGGGCGTCCCTTCAGGCCTATCGTGAAGAATACAAACTTTGGGCCGAGTACGGGTACCTGAAGTAAGAACCAAGACCGCGCGGCCCTGTTCCAAAGGCGGGGTCGCGCAGCTTTTTCACGGTAAGGGGCGGATATATCATGCAGGCATTGTTGAAACTTAGTGCGGTGTTTGACGGGTTCCTGACCCTGATCGCGCGCATCTTCAAATGGGCGGGGCTGCTGCTGGTTATCACCGTCTGCTATGATGTTGGCACGCGGTATTTCGGGGTGCCGAAACCGTTTGGCCTGAATTCCACAAAAGTGCAGGAATCCGAATACTGGCTGCACTCCTACTTTTTTACAATGATGTTGGGATATGCCCTGATAAAGGGCAGCCATGTGCGCATTGATTTGTTGCGCGACAGGTTTTCCATGCGTGGAAAATACTGGGTTGAAATCCTTGGGCTTGTGCTGTTCCTGCTGCCGTTTGTCAGCATCGCCGGATATTACTCTGCCGCTTACACCCACACGTCTTTTCTGGAACACGAAATATCGAAATCCATTATCGGCCTTCCCTATAGCTGGGCGTTGAAAGTCAGCCTTCCTATCATGTTTGCCCTGATCGGCATCGCGGGCCTTTCGCAACTGATCAAAGCGGTTGCCGGTCTGCGCGGACAATTGCCGCCGGATCAGGCCGCCGAAATGCTGGGCGAGGAGATATAACATGGGCATCGAGGAAATTCTGCCGCTCGCCATGTTCGGCGCGCTGGGTATCTTTTTGTTTTCCGGCTTTCCGGTGGCATTTGTTCTGGGCGGTGTCGGGTTGGGCTTTGCCTTGCTGGCGATCTGGATCGACCCGTGGCTGTTTGACTGGCCGCAATTCGGCGCGATTCCGTCGCGCATATATGGCGCCGTTTCCGAAAACCTGCTGCTAACAGCGGTGCCGATGTTCATCCTTATGGGCACGATGCTGGAACGATCCGGCATCGCCCGCGATCTGTTGAATTGCTTGCAGGTATTGTTGCGCCGCATCCCTGGCGGGCTAGCATTGGCGGTGACCCTGATGGGCACCATTCTGGCCGCTACAACGGGGATTATCGGCGCATCGGTTGTGATGATGTCACTGCTGGCGCTGCCGGTGATGATCGAGCAGGGCTATGATGCACGCCTGTCCACCGGCACGATTGCTGCGTCGGGCACATTGGGTATCCTGATCCCGCCCTCCATCATGCTGGTGATCATGGCCGATCTGCTGGGCCGTTCGGTCGGCAACCTGTTTGTCGCCGCCGTATTCCCCGGCCTGTTGCTGGCCAGCCTTTACTTTATCTACATCATCGTGCGCTGCACGCTGAACCCCAAACTGGCACCGCGTCTGGATGCCAGCGTAGGGCCGCAAACGCTGGGCCCAATCCTGCTGATGGTACTGCGGTCGTTTGTGCCCCCCGTTTTGCTGATCACGGCGGTTCTTGGATCGATCCTGATCGGGCTTGCCACTCCGACCGAAGCCGCCGGTGTTGGCGCAATGGGGTCAATCCTGCTGGGGTTGTTCAACCTTGTGATCCTGCCCGCGCTGGGGGTCGAGCCGATGGAAATGTTCGTCACCGGCGAAAAGGTTAAGGACGTAGGCGTCAAAGGCAGCTTTTGGCAGAGTCTGAAAAATTTCTGGAAAGTGGTGTCCGAAGTGATGGAAAGCACCGCGCTGACCAATGCCATGATATTCGGCCTGTTCGTTGGCGCAACGCTGTTTTCCTTCGTGTTCCGGTCATTGGGCGGGGATGTGATTGTGGTTGATCTGGTGGAATCGCTTGGCCTTGGGTCGTGGGGTCTGTTGTTTATGTTGATGGGGATCGTATTCGTTCTGGGCTTCTTCTTTGACTGGATTGAAATCACCCTGATCGTGCTGCCGGTTTTCGCCCCGATTATCCAGCAGCTGGATTTCGGCGATCACGTCGCCAAAGTGGACACGGTCTACTGGTTCGCCATCCTGTTGGCGGTGAACCTGCAAACCTCGTTCCTGACCCCGCCGTTTGGTTTTGCGCTGTTCTATATGAAAGCGGTCGCACCAAAATCGATCAAGATCCAGCAAATCTATGCGGGGATTGTGCCCTTTGTGCTGTTGCAACTGTTCGGGCTGGGCATGGTGATGGCGTTTCCGGAAATTGCACTGTGGTTGCCAAGGGTATTGCTGGAGTAGTCAATCTGTTATTGGGCATCTTTTACCAGTTGTCCAATATCATCTGGCCCATTGGGAATAATGCCAGAAGGGTTTAATGCCTTGATCGAGTAATACCCGGCCTTGATGTGTTCCATATTTACCGTTTTGGCAATGCCGGGAAAGTTCAGGACTCGTGTAAGATAGGATTGCAGGATCGGGTAATCGGTTATGCGTCGCAAGTTGGTTTTGAAAAGGCCATGATAGGCCGCGTCAAACCGGATTAATGTGACAAACAGACGTATGTCAGCTTCTGTCAGATTGTCACCCAATAGAAACGTGTGACCATCCAAAAGCCGCTCCTCCAACTGATCGAGTGCTGAAAATACATTGGCAACGGCTTCGTCATAGGCCGCCTGACTGGATGCAAAACCGGCTTTGTAAACGCCGTTGTTTAGGTTGTGGTATAACCATGGGGACAGCTGATCAATCTCGGACGCCAAATGAGCAGGATATAGGTTGATCGACTCCGGCGCCAATCCATCGAACGCCGAGTTGAACATACGAAGAATATCGGCGCTTTCGTTGTTTACCATCACATTCTGTTTCATATCCCACAGAACCGGAACCGTGGCACGGCCCGAATAATCTGGTGCCGCGCGAGTATATATTTGGTGCATATATCTGGCGTTAAACAGAGGGTCCAAATCTGCGCCAGGATAGTCACCAAACTGCCAGCCTTGATCGGTCAGAAACGGCTCAACAACAGTTACGGGAACAATATTATCCAACCCCTTTAATGATCGGGCAATCAATGCGCGAGAAGCCCAAGGGCAGATCAAGGCAACATACAACCGATAGCGCCCTGCTTCGGCCTTGAAACCGCCAATGCCTGTTGGGCCAACTGCTCCATCTGGTGTGACCCAGTTTCTGAATTCCGAGGTCTGGCGAATAAAGCGGCCGGTTTTGTCTTTGGCCTGAACCGGATGCCAGTCAGATGTCCACTTACCTTGAATAAGCATGTTTATTTCCCTTTTACATATACGATTGGCCGTCTGCACAGATGCTTGCGCAGACGGAAGAATACGGAAGAATAAGGTCAGCCTCCTATGCCCAGTTGGGCCGCGTAGGTGGCGTTGTCCCAGAACAGCCATTCGTGAACCATCTCTCCATTCTGCCAGAATGCGATGGTGGACATCTTCAATTCGAACCGGTTTCCTGTCGGCTCGATGAATTTGCCATCGCCAATGGGCATCGGTTCGGTGAATGTGCCGGTCATAACGCCGATCACAGCCGTCCAGTCACCCGAGGCAATACGAACGGGATGCAGTTTGATTTCGGTGTCCGGGGCGTGGATAAAAAGCTTTTTCAGATCTTCAATATGAACATCAATGCCCACGGTCGAATGTCCGTCCGGCCATGTAACAATGATGTCGTCTGCGTGGCTTTCATGCAGGCGCGACCAGTCCTGATTGCTAAAGACATCGAAATCCAGCTCATCGAATGTCTTCAGATGCTGATCGCCCAGCGGACCATCCGAAGCACCACCAGAGTAAAACTGGCCGGGCGTAATTCCGCCCTCAAAATAACTGGGATCCTGTGCCGAGGCGGCGTTGGCGGCAAGGGCGATAACGGCTGTGGTGAGAAGTGATTTGAGTTTCATGACATGTTCCTTTTCAGTTTGTTGCGGGGCGGCGGGTTGCCTGTTGCCCCTTTCGATAAGCTGAACATGCGGAAAACGATTATGTTTTAAAATGGCGGTATTGGCGAATTATTATCGCCATGATATAGATAATTATGGATATGATTACAGGAATGAGAACCTTTGTGGCGACGGTTGAAACCGGATCGTTTACCGCCGCAGCTGATCGCATCGGAATATCAAACAAACTGGCCAGTAAATACATTGCCCAGTTAGAAGACCATTTGTCGGTGCGCCTGCTGCACAGAACAACCCGCACCCTAAGCCTGACTGATGCCGGGCAACGATACTATCCCCGCTGCGCCCGTTTGCTTGAAGATTTCGATGCGTTGGAGGGGGCGGTCAGAGATGACAGCAAGGCATTAAAAGGAATACTGCGTCTTGCTGCACCAACAACATTCGGGGAACTCTATGTGCAACCTCTTGTTCGCCAGTTCAGACAGCAGCACCCTGATTTGGCCATTGAATTGCGGTTAAGTGACAGGTTCATTGATCTGGCTGATGAAGGGTTTGATTTGGCAATCAGGATAGGAACGCTGGATGATTCGAGCCTGATCGCGCGCAAACTGGCAGTAACCGAATTGTGGGCAGTTGCCTCGCCCGATTATCTGGCTGCAAATACGCCCCCGGAAACGCCACGCCATTTGAATGGCTGTCAATGTATTCAGGATACAAACCTGCGTTCCGGTGGCGCATGGCCGTTCCTAATCAATGGGCAGATGCAGAAGATTGCAGTGAACGGCGGGTATATGGTCAACAGTGCACTGGCCGTTCGTGATCTGGTGGTTGCAGGAGAAGGAATTGGCCTTTGTCCTGATTATGTTGTGACCCAAGATGTTACCGCCGGAAATCTGGAGAGGGTTCTTGCAGATTATCCGTCTTCATCCCTTGATATTCATTCAGTATATTTGGATGCGCGTTACATGCCCGCCAAAGTGCGCGTTTTTCTGGATTTTCTTGCTGGTCGGTTCAAGGGGCTGACCGATTGGCAAAGTTTGCGAGAATAAGCGTCAGGCAATACATTAGCTCTTGGCCATTGAGATGGGTTCCTACCTATTGTAGCGTTTACCGGTGAATGGTTTTATGACCTATCAATCGGATTTAGAGAATGAACGACATTGCACAGGGAACGATTGACGCTTTCCGGCTGATCTTTACGCTTGACCCGGACCTTCTGGAAGTTGTTGGCCTATCGCTACGGGTGACAGTGACGGCGGTGCTGATTGCCTCACTGATTGGTTTGCCATTAGGGGCGTGGCTGGTGATCAACCGCTTCCGGTTTCGCCGCCAGACCATTGCGGTGCTGAACGCGCTGATGGGGCTGCCGCCGGTGGTGGTGGGGCTGTTCGTCTATATGATGCTGTCACGGTCCGGCCCGTTCGGGGTGTTCGGGTTGTTGTTCACCCCGACCGCAATGATCATCGCGCAGGTGATCATTATCACGCCGCTGATTGCTTCGATCTCTCACCAGACGATCCGCGATTTATGGGCCGAATACCATGATTTGCTGATCTCGCTGAACACCTCGCGGTGGCAACGCATTACGGCACTTCTGTGGGATGGCCGCCGCGCCTTGCTAACCGCCATGCTGGCCGGTTTTGGTCGCGCGATTGGCGAAGTGGGGGCGATAATGATCGTAGGTGGCAACATTGATCATTCCACGCGGGTGCTGACCACCTCGATCGCGCTGGAAACCGGCAAGGGGAATTTTGCCTTTGCGATGGGGCTGGGGTTTGTGTTGATCACGCTGGCGGTTACGATCAACCTGTTGATGCACAGCCTGTCGCGCACCGAACGCGCCAGCGTCTGGTAAGGGTGGTCATTTTGTCTGCCTCGGGGTTTTGGTCGCGCCGTTGGAATAGTCAAAATGACAGCACGGGCCATCGGGGCAAAATTTCCCTTGGCATCGTCATGAAAACCGCGCAACCATTGTGGCAACAATCAACCAAGAGCGAACAAACGTGACACACTCCATCCTGCCCCTGACACTGGACGGCGCGATTGCCCGCGTGCGCGGTAAGACACTGGTCGGGCCGGTGGATTTACAGATTGGCGAAACGGGGCTGACCATTGTGATGGGGCCGAACGGGTCGGGTAAAACCACGCTGCTGCGCCTGATGCACGGGTTGCAGAGGGTATCCGGCGGGCGCGTCGAATGGGCGGTGCCGGACGGGATGGCGCGCGGGCGGCAGTCCTATGTGTTCCAGTCCCCGATCATGATGCGCCGCAAGGTGGTTGATAACATCGCCTATCCGCTGATCCTGCACGGGGTGCCACGCCGGCAAGCCCGCAGCACCGCCGCCGAATGGGCCGCGCGCTTTGGTCTGGGGGATGCGCTGGATCGTCCCGCACCCTATCTGTCAGGCGGCGAAAAGCAAAAGCTGGCGCTGGCCCGCGCCCTGATCCGCCAGCCGGAAATCCTGTTTCTGGATGAACCCTGCGCCAACCTGGATGGCCGCGCGATACGTGAAATCGAAACCATCCTGCAACAGGCGCAGGCCGATGGCACCCGCATCGTGATGGCGACGCACGATATGGGGCAGGCGCGGCGGTTGGCCACGGATGTGGTGTTTATGTATGGCGGCAAGGTGCATGAAACCGCGCCCGCGCCCGATTTTTTCAAGCAACCGACCACGGCTGAAGCACGCGCGTTTATCAATGGAGACATCGTAGAATGAACTGGAAATTCCCTTTTGCCACCCTGTTTTCCCTGTTGCTGGCAACCATGGTGCAGGCGGCTGAAATCAGGCTGGCGGTGACCACATCGTTCCAGAATTCCGGCCTGTCGGATGTGTTGCTGCCACAGATCAAGAAAGACATCGGTCTGGATGTGCAACTGATTGTGGTGGGCACAGGGCAGGCGCTGAAACTGGGCGAGGCAGGGGATGTGGACGCCATTCTGGTCCATTCCCGCAAGGCCGAAGAGGCGTTTCTAAAGGCCGGTTTCGGCACGCATCGGCGCGAGATCATGTATAATGATTTCATTCTGATTGGCCCCTCGTCTGATCCCGCACAGATTTCTGAAGCTGATACGGCCGTCACTGCCTTACAGAAAATCGCTGCTGCCAAAGCCCCCTTTGTCAGCCGCGGGGATGACAGCGGAACCCACAAAAAGGAGCTGTCCCTGTGGCAGGCTGCCGGTCTGGACCCTGCGACCTTCGGCAGTTGGTACCGTGCGGCAGGGGCCGGTATGGGGGCCACGCTGAATGTGGCCAGCGGCATGGACGCCTATGTGATGGCGGACCGCGCCAGTTGGTTGAATTTTGGCAACAAGGGGGATTTGAAACTGATGTTCGCGGGCGATCCGGTGTTGTTCAACCAATATGCCTTTATCCCCGTCAACCCGCAGCGCCATCCACATGTGAAAACCGCACTGGTGGCACAGCTTGAGGACTGGTTGACCGGCGAAACAGCTGCCAGACTCATCAATGGCTACAAGATAAACGGCGAGACATTGTTTACCTTTAATGCAACAAAACCCTGAAGGCCTTCTTCTTTTCTTAAATACCTCCGCCGGAGGCAAAACTAGGATTGCCTCCGGCGGGGATATTTAGGGAACGATAATGGAAAGGGTGCCCTCTATTCCTCGGGGGTAGAGTGGATGGCGAACTGGTCCAGTTCGGCCCCTTGGGGTTCGATCACGCGGTAAGCCTCTTTGACGCCGCTTTCGGTCAGTTCGCGCGCCACGGTCAGCAGAGTGTTGGTGTCGTGATCTTCGCACATATCGGCCATGTGGCGCAGCTCTTCCAGTGCCACGGGGCGCGCCTGTTCCAGTGACGGGGCGCCGTATATGGTGACGAAGTGCTGGGCCAGCGTGTCAGCCAGCGCGTCAAATTCCGATGGTTCAATCTGGGTTACGGCAACGAATGTTACCCGCCCGAATGTTTCCAGCCCCAGCCAGCCGTTGGCAAAGGCCTGTCGTGCCTTGCCGGTCAGGTCGACCTGACCCCAGTTGGAAAACTCGAACCCGCCTGAAATGGCCCATTCGCCGGTGCGGGCCGGTTGGTGGAAAATGTTGCGGTCACTTTCATCAAAGTGGATGGCGCGGGCAAGTTTCATAAGCTTCCTTCCAGACGCGATGACAGGGGGACAAGGTGGGTGGTTTCGCCATCGCGGATCAGCATGCCGAAATCCTCGTCCACACCCAGAAAGGTGCCGGACAGGGTTTGGCCATTATAGTCGATGCTCACATCTTCGCCCATGCCATGCACCAGCCCGCGCCATTCGGCGTGCAGGGCCTGATTGCCGTCTTCCATCAGGCGATTGATCCACACCAGCGTGTGCCGCGCCCAGCTTTCCAGCAGGCGGATCGGGGAGACATCGCCGCAGCCTTCAAGGTATAGCGCTGTGCTGTCTGGTCGGTTCCCCGGGTCGTCTTGGGACGGGGGGATCAGGTCAACCGTCAGTCCGATCACCAGCCAGTCGGGTTCTGCTGCCGGATCATTGGTCGAGGCCGCCGCGCGCAGGGTGCCTGCTATGCCGCCGTTGACCCGCAGTTCTCCGGTCCAGCCCAGATGCACCGCGACCTCGGGCGGAGCCAAAGCGCCAAGGGCGTTCTGAAACCCGATTCCGCAGGTGCAAAACACACTCATGGCCTGTTCCAGCGGCACTTCTGGGGCAAATACGATGGCCGCGCGCAGGCGGTCGGCGCTGACGTTGTGCACCAAGACACCGGAATCACACCCCAGTGTGGCCAGTGCGCAGGCCTTGTCGAACGGGTCTGTTGCCCCCTCGACCGCCTGTCCCTGAAACAGCGGCGGGAAGGTAACGGGCTGCGGGGCCTCGAAGGGGTTTTCCTTGGTCATGCGTGGTCCATGTCGATCAGTTTCCTGGCCAGATCACGAAAGGATTTGGCCTGTGGGGAATCGGGTTTTGACACCACGATCGGCGCACCGCCATCGGCAGCAAGGCGAATGTCCAGATGCAGCGGCAGTTCGGCCAACAGGGGAACGCCCATCTTTTCGGCCTCGGCCGCAACGCCACCATGGCCGAAAGTGTGCTCCTCGTGACCACAGTTTGAGCAGATATGGGTGGACATGTTTTCGATCATGCCGATGATTGGCGTGCCCAGTTTCTTGAACATATCGATCCCCTTGCGGGCGTCCAGAAGGGCCACGTCCTGTGGCGTGGAAACGATGATCGCGCCGTCCAGTTCGGCCTTTTGCGCCAGCGTCATCTGCACATCACCCGTGCCCGGCGGCAGATCAACGATCAGCACATCCAGTGCCCCCCATTGCACCTGATTAAGCATCTGCTGCAACGCCCCCATCAGCAGCGGGCCGCGCCAGATCACGGCCTCGTCCTCGCGGATCATCAGGCCCATCGACATCATGGTTACGCCGTGGTTGCGCAGCGGCAGGATGGTTTTGCCATCCGGCGAGGCAGGCCGCCCCGAAATGCCCAGCATCCGGGGTTGCGAGGGGCCGAACACGTCGGCATCCAGCAACCCGACCTTGCGCCCTTCGGCGGCCAGTGCGGCGGCCAGATTGGCGGAAACAGTGGATTTCCCGACGCCGCCCTTGCCCGAGGCAATCGCGATAATCCGGTCAACCCCCGGAATTTTCTGCGGCCCCTGCGGTTTGGGCGCGCCATGCGCCTTCAGGTCCGGCGGGGTGGCGTTGCTGTGGGCGGTCAGGGCGATTGTCACCTTTTCCACCCCGTCCAGCGCCTCGAGCGCGGCTTGCGCATCGGCGCGGACGGCCTCCATTACGGTGTGTGCGGCGGGGTCGATCTCCATCACGAACCGCACGGTGCCATCGTCAACGGTCAGCGCCTTGACCAGTCCGGCGGTCACCATATCGCTGCCGCTTTTGGGGTCTTTGATCTGTTTCAGCGCGGCCAGAATATCTTCGCGTGTGGCACTCATGGGGGCTATACCTTTATCTTTCGGATTGACGGGCGGAATGCCTGTCCCCTAGGTTCGGGGAATGGGTAGAATAACCAAAATACTGCGCCTCGCAATACTGCTGTTTGTCGCGCCAATGATGGCGTCGGGGCAGGAGGACGGGGTAAGGCTGCGTCTTGCTCCGGCGTTGCAGGAAAGCGGGCTGGTGCAATTCCTGCGCCCGCGGTTTTCGTTGAAAACAGGGGTGGCGATTCAGGTGGTGACGGATGGGGCCAATGTGGTGCTGGACGATCAGCCCATTGGTGACGCCAAGCCGGTGTTGGCGCGCGGGGATGTGGTTTATTATGTCTCGGTGGATGAAGGCAAAGGGGCCAAACGGTTTGCCGATTGGTTGTTGTCGGATGTCGGTCAGCGCACGATTGAACAGTTCAGCCCTGAAACCGGCCTGCCGTTTGCCGGTGCGGCGGGGTTGGCTACGAAAGCGGTTGATGTCGTGCTTGAGGGCAATGCTGCGCGGGGGGAAACCCTGTCTTATCAGAACTGCGGGCGGTGTCATGTGATAGGCACGCGCAACCGGATGAAGGGCATCGGTTCGACCCCGTCGTTTGCTTTGATGCGCAGCTTTCCCGATTGGCAGCAAAGGTTCGGCGGGTTTTACACGTTGAACCCGCACCCGTCCTTTTCGCAGATTGTTGATGTGACCGAACCGTTCGACCCCGCACGTCCGCCGGTAATCAATCCGCTGAGGTTGACCAACAAAGATCTGGACGACATCCTTGCTTTTGTGTCGACGATCAAGCCGGCCGATCTGGGTGCGCCGTTGCAAACTCAGTGATCCCGACGCTTGCTGAGATAATCTTCGGTCGTGACCACACGGGGGCGCTCGCCGCCCTGAAACGGGCTGTTTTCGGAATGGTACTGCGCCTCGATCCGGCATGTATCACACATCTGGATCAGTTTTCCGGCGTCCGTTGTGGCGAACATCGGGTGCTTGCCGGCCAGCTTTTCCATGATCTTTTCAATGGTGGATTTCACACCAAAGGGTTTGCCGCAGGAAATACATTCGAACGGGTCTTCTTCATGCACCACAACCTGGGTAAAGGCCTGATCCGACAGGTTTAATTGCGGGTTCAGGGTGATTGCCTTTTCGGGGCAAACACGGGTGCATAACCCGCATTGCAGACAGGCATCTTCCTGAAAACGCAACTGCGGTTTGTCGGGGTTGTCGCCCAAGGCACCGGTTGGACATTGCGAAGCACAGGACAGGCACAGGGTGCAGGCGTCGGTATCGACAACCACGGCCCCGTAAGGCGCGTGTTCGGGCAGCGGGATGGGGGTGTCGGTGTCGGGGCGCAAGGCCGTTGCCGACAGGCGGGCGATCTGGCGGCGACTGCCCAGCGGCAGGATCGGGGCGTCAACCAGCGGGGCGAGTGCCGCGCCATAGAGTGCATCAGACAGCGCATCGGGGTCGGCCAGATCAAGCAGGGTGATACGTGGATCGCCTGCAATGGCCAGGGCCATCGCCTGTTCGCGGGTCAGGGTTTCGGGGTCGGTTTTCGGGGTCATCAGAATGCTGATTTCGCTGAACCCGCAGGCCAGTGCCGCCAGCATTTCCGCATGGCCGAAACCGGACAGGGCGGCCACCTCGATCGGGATCACATTGGCGGGCAGGCCGCGCCCGAAACGGGCGGCAAGGCTGATCATTTCGCCACCGTATTCGCCATCATGCACCAGCAGGCGGGGGGATTTTCCACCGGCGTTGCGATAGGCATCGGCAAGGGTTTGTAGGCGTTTGAAGGTAATATCCGTGGGCGGCGCGTCATAAGTCAAAGCGCCCGAGGGGCATAGCGCCACGCAGGAACCACAGCCACCACAAATCGCCGGATCAACGGTGACATGTTCGCCATCGGGAAAAATCGCGCCGGTGGGGCAGATATCCAGACATTTGGAACAGCCGGTGATTTCGGCGCGGGAATGGGCGCAGAGGTGGCTTTCGGTTTTCAGGTAGAACGGTTTTTCAAAGGTGCCGACCATCTGGCTGGCATCGAACACGGCCTTGGCCACAGCGGCAGGGTTGCGCGGGTCGGCGCGCAGATAGCCGTCGCGTTTGTTCGGGGCGGGGAAAAGCGGGGTTTCGCCGCGCAGATCAAGGATGATGTCGCATTCGGTTTCGGCACCGTCACGCGGGGGCGTCATTTGGAACGCACCGCGTCCGGTCGGGTCCAGCTGTTGCAAGGCATCGATTTTCAGGTGGAAATCCCCCAGCGTGCCGGCGGCTGTTTTCAGCCGTCCGATGACCAGATCGAACCGCCGGTCAACGGATGTATCCTCTACCTCCTCCAGTAGTATGGTGACGGCCAGAGTGTCGGCCAGTTGCTCGGCCACAGGTAGGGTTATTTCCGGTGATCCAAGGATCAGGCAGCGCCCTTCGGACGTAATATCGAACAGTTTTTCCGCCGGTTTTTCCAGCAGGGAATCCGCGATCAATGCGGCCATTTTCGGGGTGGATTTATTGGCCTCGTCCGACCACCCTGCGCGGTCGCGGATGTCGATAAAAACGGGCATTTCCGCCTGAATTTCGTCTGCCAGCTCTTCGAACAGGTCGCGTTCCTGAAGGCATGCGATCATCGCGCCGCCCTTGGCTATTTCCTTGGCGGCCTCACCGATTTGTGTGGTGCATAAGGCCGTATAGACGCGTGAACAGGACAGGCCGCAAGTGCCCCCCAATGCCTTGTCATCTATCGGCTGGCTGCCGGAACAATCACATAAAATCAGTCTATTAGCCATGTTTCCCCCTTGGTTTCCCCGATTATTCAGGGCGATTCCCTTGTCCACATATTCACCAAATCGCCGCGCCGTAAAGCAATTTCGAATCATTTCTGACCATAGGCGATTCGGTTTTATTGCGCAGCGATTTCCAAGCGAAAGACTAAGGTTTTTGACAGGTGGACTTTATGTCCCGCGTTGAGGTGCACATGGGTTGGATCGGGACGAATTGTCCAGTTTTGACATGCTGTTGTTCATCAATGTGAGAATTCTGAAATTTTCCTTTGATCGAATGGGAAAAACCACGCAAGCTGTAGCAAGGCCAAGGTGAGCGAAAACGACAAACCGGGCCGAGGGAGAAATGCTTTTGACGCAGAACGCTACAGCCAGCCTACCGCTTGGGATTGTGCTCCGGAAATCTCCGGGCGTGACGCGCTGGGCAAAATGGGTCTGGAAGGCCGTGGCAGTGCTGCCCGGTGCTGCACAAGAAAGCTGGAAAGAATTGCGCCGTGAAGGCGATGTTGTCGAATATCATGCGGCCACGGTTGAACTGGAATTGTTCCGCGCCGATGCCGAGGCTTATTTGGCCGGTCTATCCACCAACCCACCCGCCATTTACGTTGTGATGCGCGAGGCCGACGCAGCGGAGGCGCCTCAGGATATCGAAATTTTGCTGGCCACCGCATCGCCCTATGACGCGCAAGATTACGCGGATAGCGGCGAAGAAATCATCGAACAGGTGCCGATGCCTGACGGGCTGATTGCCTGGGTCAATGATTTTGTGCAAAAACATTACCAAGAAGAAGTCTTCGTCAAACGCAAACGCGACAAAAAGCGGATCGATTTGCTGGAAGACGGCATTGGCGATCCCCGTATTCATCAGGCGACCGATGTTTATCGTGCGCCGTCCCGCAAGGCGAGGGTGGTGCATTGAGCGCGCCGCTGGACAGATGGTCGCGCCGTCGCGCGGCGGTTCAGGCCGAAGCCGAGGCCGAAGTGCTGGCGCAGCAACAGGCGGTTGTTGCCGAACGTCAGGCCGAGCTGGCCGAAAAGACGGATGCCGAAATTCTGGCGGAACTGGATCTGCCTGACCCTGAAACATTACAGCCCGGTGATGATTTTTCCGGCTTTATGCAGACCGCTGTGCCGGAACGTATCCGCAAACTGGCTTTGCGTAAATTGTGGCGCAGCAATCCGGTGTTGGCAAATGTCGATAATCTGGTCGACTACGGCGAGGACTTCACCAAGGAAGGTGCCTTGGGCGCGGCTGTCAAAACAGCCTATCAGGTTGGCAAGGGCATTTTGAATAAAGTCGAGGAAATCGAGGTGCCAGAGGACGTGACCGAAGAGGTTACCGAGGAGCCTAAAGCCCTGACCGAGAAGATCGAAGAACAGGAGCCGGTAGCGGCTCTGGTTGCAGAAGACCCCGTTGAAACACAGACCGAACAACCCGATGAACCGGATTTTGCCATCAAGCGCAGAATGCGGTTTCAGTTTGCCAGCTAGGCAGAAAGCCAAAGGATGACGACAGCCGCCATGACAACGCCAGTGATTGCAGACGAAGACAAACTGCGCGCGGATTTTTACGATTTTCTGGCCGCCCTTCTGGCGCGCCCGCCCTCGAAAGAGTTGTTGCAGAAAACGGCAAACCTGTCAGGGGATGACAGCGAATTGGGCAAGGCAATCCAGTCAATGGCGCGGGTTGCGGCAGTGACAAAGGAACGTGCGGCGGAAAGCGAATTTACCGCGCTGTTCATCGGGATGGGGCGCGGGGAATTGTTGCCCTATGCCAGTTTTTATCTGACGGGGTTCTTGAACGAAAAACCGTTGGCGGCATTGCGCAAGGACATGGCGGCGCTGCATATCGCGCGCGCCCCAAATGTATTCGAGCCTGAAGACAACATCGCCAGCCTGTTTGAAATGATGGCTGGCATGATCACGGGCCGCTTTGGCGACCCTGTGCCGCTGGACCGGCAGGTCGAATATTTCAACAAACATATCGCCCCCTGGGCCACGCATTTCTTTACCGATCTGGAAGGGGCCAAGAATTCGGTCTTTTACGCATCAGTTGGCGCGGCCGGTAAGGCGTTTATGGAGATTGAGCGCGAAGCATTTCGCATGAACGCGGGTTAGGCCCGCAACAACCGCCTGCATCATGCAGGCATATAGAAGGGAGGAGAGCTGATGGGCAAGAAAACAGAAGTCGACGCAAAAAGTCGCCGGAATTTTCTAAAGATGGCTTCAGTTTCCGCACCGGCAGCCGTGGCTGCAGTGTCATTATCCGGCACGACAGCAGAGGCCGCCGTGCAGGATGAAAAAGGGAGCGGGTTGCGCGATACAGCGCACACACGGGCCTATTTTGAGAGCGCCAAGTTCTAGCGTTTGACCATTCGACAGGACCAACGGTTGCGAGACGCCCAGCGGTTCTATTTTACGAAACCCCGCAAAAGACCGGCGCTGGCCGGTTTCAGCAAGGGAGAAACACATGCTTAGGAAAAAAACCAACGGGATTGCGAGACGCTCCCAAGGGTCCAGCCTCCTATCCAACATTGCCGAGAAATCGGTAGACCGACGCAGCTTCTTGCGCGGCTCGGGGCTTGCCATTGGCGGCCTTGCAGCAATTGGCGCAACAGGTGGCACGGTCACACAGGCATCCGCCCAAGAGGCGATGGATGATGCCATTGTAACAGTTAAATCCGTTTGCACCCACTGTTCAGTCGGCTGCACAGTGATTGCCGAAGTCGATAATGGCGTCTGGGTCGGCCAAGAGCCGGGCTTTGACAGCCCGTTCAGCTTGGGCGGGGCCTGTGCAAAAGGCGCTTCGGTGCGTGAACATGCACATGGTGAACGCCGCCTGAAGTACCCGATGAAAAAAGAGGGTGGTGAATGGAAACGCATCAGCTGGGAGCAGGCGATCAACGAGATCGGCGACGGGTTGATGAAAATCCGCGAGGAAAGCGGGCCTGATTCAGTCTATTGGCTGGGATCGGCGAAACATTCCAACGAACAAGCCTATATGTTCCGCAAGTTTGCCGCCTATTGGGGCACAAACAACGTGGACCATCAGGCACGTATCTGTCACTCGACCACGGTTGCCGGTGTAGCCAACACATGGGGCTACGGCGCCATGACCAACAGCTACAACGACATTCATAACTCCAAGGCGATCCTTGTAATCGGTGGCAACCCCGCCGAGGCGCATCCGGTTTCCCTGTTGCATCTTATGAAGGCCAAGGAACAAAACAACGCACCGCTGATCGTTTGCGATCCGCGCTTTACCCGCACTGCCGCGCATGCCGACGAATATGTCCGCATCCGTCCCGGTTCGGACGTTGCGCTGGTCTGGGGTATCCTGTGGCATATCTTCGAAAACGGCTGGGAAGACAAAGAATTCATCCGCACCCGTGTTTACGGTATGGACGAGATCAGGAAAGAGGTTAACAACTGGACACCCGATGAAGTCGAGCGGGTTACAGGTGTTCCCGGATCCCAGTTGGAGCGGGTTGCCCGCACGCTGGCCAACAACCGCCCCGGCACTCTGATCTGGTGTATGGGTGGCACCCAGCACACCAACGGCAATAACAACACCCGCGCCTATTGCATCCTGCAACTGGCCCTTGGCAACATGGGCACCAGCGGTGGCGGCACCAACATTTTCCGTGGCCACGACAACGTTCAGGGCGCGACGGACATGTGCGTGTTGTCCCACACTCTGCCCGGTTACTATGGCCTGTCCGCAGGCGCATGGGCACACTGGTCGCGTGTTTGGGGTGAAGATCTGGACTGGATGAAATCCCGTTTCGACAGCATCAAAGGTGCTGACGGCAAGGAAAAATCCCTGATGAATCTGAAGGGTATTCCGGTCAGTCGCTGGATTGACGGTGTTCTGGAAGACAAGGACAACATCGATCAGCCAAACAATGTGCGCGGCATGATCCTGTGGGGCCATGCGCCTAACAGCCAAACCCGTGGTAAGGAAATGAAAACCGCGATGGAAAAACTGGATATGCTGGTCGTTGTTGACCCCTATCCAACCGTTTCCGCTGTGCTTTCTGATCGCACCGATGGTGTTTATCTGCTGCCTGCTTCGACCCAGTTCGAAACGCGCGGTTCGGTTACAGCATCCAACCGGTCATTCCAGTGGCGTGACAAGGTGATCGAGCCGGTGTTTGAATCCCTGCCGGATCACATCATCATGGCAAAGTTTGCCAAGAAATTCGGCTGGGCCGACAAGTTCTTCCGCAACATTTCGATGGATGCCGAAGACGAGCCGAATATCGAGGACGTAACCCGCGAAATCAACAGCGGCACATGGACCATCGGTTATACCGGCTGTTCGCCTGAGCGGATCAAAAGCCATATGGCGAACCAACACACGTTCGATCGCACCACACTTCAGGCCGTTGGTGGTCCGAACGACGGTGAATACTATGGTCTACCGTGGCCATGTTGGGGCACTGCGGAAATGGGCCATCCCGGCACACCGAACCTTTATGACATGTCCAAACCTGTCTCTAAAGGTGGCCTGACCTTCCGCGCCCGTTTCGGCGTGGAACGTGACGGGGTGAACCTGTTGGCCGAAGGTGTCTATTCCCAAGGGTCCGAAATTCAGGACGGTTACCCTGAATTCACCATGCAGATGCTGATGGATCTGGGTTGGGACAAAGACCTGACGGACGAGGAACGCGCAGCAATCGATGCTGTGGCCGGACCGAAAACCAACTGGAAAACCGACCTTTCGGGCGGCATCCAGCGGGTGGCGATCATGCATGAGTGTGCGCCGTTCGGCAACGCCAAGGCGCGCGCTGTGGTCTGGACCTTCCCTGACCCTGTGCCGATCCACCGCGAGCCGCTTTATACTTCGCGGCGTGATCTGGTGGCGGATTATCCGACCTATGCGGATAAACAGGCCTATCGTCTGCCAACGCTGTATGAATCGATCCAGAAACAGGACTTCAGCAAGGACTATCCGCTGATCCTGACTTCGGGCCGCTTGGTCGAATACGAGGGTGGCGGGGCTGAAAGCCGCTCCAACCCATGGTTGGCCGAACTTCAGCAGGAAATGTTTGTTGAAGTGAACACTCGTGATGCCAACAATTTGGGTATTCGCGATGGTCAACAGGTCTGGGTCGAGGGTGCCGAGGGTGCCAAGGTTAAAGTGGCCGCAATGGTGACCGAACGGGTTGGTGAAGGCGTTGCCTTTATGCCGTTCCATTTCGGCGGTCAGTTCGAAGGCAAGGACCTGCGGGACAAGTATCCCGAAGGTGCGGACCCTTATGTGCTGGGCGAAAGCGCCAATACCGCGCTGACCTACGGCTATGATTCCGTAACCCAAATGCAAGAGACCAAAGCGTCCCTTTGCAAAATCACTGTAGCGTAAAGGAGAATTGAGAAATGGCACGAGTTAAATTTCTCTGTGATGCGGAGCGCTGCATTGAATGCAACGGCTGCGTAACCGCCTGCAAGAACGAGCACGAGGTGCCTTGGGGCATCAACCGTCGCCGGGTTGTGACCATCAATGATGGCACACCGGGTGAACGCTCGATCTCGATGGCGTGCATGCATTGTTCGGATGCGCCCTGTATGGCCGTATGCCCGACCGACTGTTTCTATCAAACAGCCGACGGCATTGTGCTGCACAACAAAGATCTGTGCATCGGGTGTGGTTATTGCTTCTTTGCCTGCCCGTTTGGCGCACCGCAATATCCGCAGGCCGGCAACTATGGCAGTCGTGGCAAGATGGACAAATGCACCTTCTGTGCCGGTGGCCCGGAAGAGGACAACAGCCAGGCCGAGTTCCAGAAATACGGTCGCAACCGTATTGCGGAAGGCAAGCTGCCGATCTGCGCCGAAATGTGCGCAACGAAGGCCCTGCTGGCAGGTGACGGGAACGTCGTTTCCGGCATCTACCGCGAACGGGTCGTGGCACGCGGCTTTGGGTCTGGTGCTTGGGGCTGGGGCACTGCCTATGGCCAAAAAGGCGGCTGATCCTTTGATCTGAAAACAACGTGGCGCGCAAAATATGTTGCGCGCCACAGCCCACGTCGCGACGGTCTCGCGTGTGTCGCCTTGTCAGAAAGGTCAATAGTTTTGCAAAATACGCTACTTACATCCGCCCGCACATCGGTTGGTAAGCTGGGCACAGGGCTTGCCTTGTTGCTTGTGCTCTTGATGCTGTTTGGGGCGACCGAAACATACGCACAAAGTGTTCGTGCGCCCGGGAATGCGGTAAATCTGGATGACGGGATAGAAGACGGCCCCTCAAACGCATTGGGCGATGATTCCCAATCCGATTTCTGGCGCAATTTTCGCGGCGGTGATCCGAATGACATAAAGCAGATGTTGGAGGCCCGCCCCGAAGGGGCAGTGCTAACCACGACAGGCCAACATTGGCGTGAACTGCGTGAAAACTATATTCGCAAATACGCCGGTTGGTTCCCGCTGGGCGTCATCGCCCTATTGCTGCTATATCACCTGATCAAAGGCAAAATGCGTATCAAAGGCGGATTTTCCGGCAAAACCCTGCCACGTTTCAATATCAACCAACGGGTATCCCATTGGTTCATGGCATCCGTGTTTACCATACTGGGTGTTACCGGTTTGATCATCCTGTTAGGCCGACCGCTGATTGCGCCCTATCTGGGCAAAGAGGTAAACTCGGTTCTGACCAGTGCGTCCATGCAGGGGCACAACCTGTTTGGTCCGCTGTTTATTGTTGCTTTGGTATGGATGTTTATCAAATTCGTGCGGGGCAATTTTTTCCAGTGGGTAGATCTGAAATGGATCTTCAAACTGGGTGGTTTTTTTGGCGGCCACGTCAGTTCCTCGCAGTTTAATTTTGGTGAAAAGTCATGGTTCTGGCTGGTGATCCTTGTTGGTATCGTGATGAGCGGGACCGGTATTTTGCTGCTGTTCCCGTGGCTGGTGGATGATCTGCGCTGGCTGCAACTGTCGACCATCCTGCACGCAGGCGGGGCAATCCTGCTGATCTCGGTTCTTTTCGGCCACATCTATGTCGGCACTGCCGGGATGGAAGGGTCCATCGATTCCATGCTGAAAGGTGAAGTGGATGAAAACTGGGCCAAAGAACACCATGATCTATGGTACGAAGAGGTAACAGGAAAATCCGCGACAGAAGAGGAAGGCACATCATGACGTTCCTGCAATTCGTCGAAGGTCCGTTGTTTTATGTTGCCGCTGCTATTTTTGTGGTGGGGGTGGTTTACCGCCTGATTGGTATTTTGAGGTTGGGCGGAGAGCGCGACCTTGCACGCCCCAATGGTTCCGCAACCGGCGGGGCGATCCTTACAGTCCTGCGCCATTTCGTGCCACGTCGCACCTTCTGGCGAGGCAGCTCTTTCCATTTTGTTGCGGGTTATGCCTTTCACCTTGGGCTATTCGTACTTCTTCTACTTGCCGCGCCGCATGTCGCGTTTCTTCAGGAGCGAGTTCTGGGTTTCGGCTGGCCGGTATTGCCGCATTGGGCTTTTATACTCACTGCCGAGGTGGCCTTTGCTGGGCTTATCATGCTTTGGGTCCGCCGGTTCGTTGATCCGGTTCAGAAACTGATTTCCACATCCGGAGACTATGCCGCCACCATCCTGACCTTTCTGGTTATGCTGACTGGCTGTTTGGCACTGCAGGAATCGCACGTTGCATTGCGGGCTACTCATATGGTTTTTGTTGATATCTGGCTTATCTACTTCCCGTTTAGTCGCCTGATTCACACCTTTACCTTCTTCTTTTCGCGGGCACAGACCGGTGCCACTTATGGCCGGCGGGGGGCTAAGCTATGACCGTTCAAAAAGCCATTGATAAATTTGTTGAAAAAACAGGTGCCAAGGTCGCAAGCTATCTGGATGCTTGTGTTCGGTGCGGGCTTTGTGCGCAGGCCTGTCAATACCACGAGGCGACGGGTGACCCCAGACATGCGCCGGTGATGAAATTCCAGCCCCTCCAGCAGGCCTATCAGGCAAGCAAGGATCCATTGTCGCCTCTTTGGCGTATGATTGGGCGGGCGCCAAAGAAAGTCACCGAAGAAGAATTATCGGATTGGCAGGATCTGATTTACGATTCTTGCTCTATGTGCGGCCGGTGCACACTTGCCTGTCCGATGGGAATCGATATTGCCTCGCTGGTTTGGGTGATGCGCGAGGGCATGTCAGAGGTGGGCCTTGTGCCACCAGAGATCACAAAAATGGCCCACGCTGCCCGCGATACCGGCAGCCCGATTGGTGTCACTGCAAAAAAATTGCGGAAAATCCTCGATGACGTTGAGAAAAAATATGATGTCAAGATGCACCTCGACAAGCCTCATGCTGAAGTTTTGTTGCTCGACTCTTCACTAGATTATGAAGCCTATCAACCAACTCTGGCGGCGATGGCCAAGATTCTTGACCGCCTTGGAATAGATTGGAGCTTCTCGTCGAAAGGCTACGAGGCGAGCAATCTGGGCCTATTTTCTGGCGAAGAGAGCATAGCCCGGACAATGGTGGAACGAATTACCGAAGCGGCAGAAGATATGGGGGCAAAAACTGTGCTGGCTCCGGAATGCGGCCATGGCTATGGCTCGATCCGCTGGGAGGCGCCCAACCTATTGGGCCGAGAATTGCCGTTTGAAGTGCTGCATATCGTCGAATTTCTGGCACGAATGCACAAAGAAGGGCGACTTAAGCTCAAACCCGAGAGTCGGGCACTTACCTATCACGACCCATGTAAATTGGGCCGACGCGGTGGTGTGTTTGAAGAACCACGCGAAATGATGCGAGACCTTGTAACCGATTACCGCGAAATGAAGCCGGGTGGTGTAACCAACTGGTGCTGCGGCGGCGGTGGTGGCGTGGTTGTGATTGAAAGCGCCCGCAAGTTGCAGCTGGAATCGTTCAAGATCAAAATGGATCAGGTGGAAAAAACCGGGGCAGAAGGTGTCGTTATGTCATGTGCCTTTTGCCACATGACCTTTGACAAGAGTTCCGAACATTTCAAATGGGATAAGAAAATCGAAGATATGGTGCAGATGGTCGAGCGCCAAATGATAGACTGATACGAAGGCTGGACGTAATATAAAGGCGGACGCGGCTCTTTAATGTACAAGGGGTAAAGGCATGGGGTTTGTTGGTTTTGTAGAAGGCCCGTTGTTCTATATCGCCGCTGCTATCTTTGCGCTGGCCGCTGCATGGCGCGTGTTTGGACTGATCCGCATGGGTCGCAAGCCCGATATTTCACCGCCAAAGGGGTCGGCGACAGCCGGTTTCATCAAAGGTAATCTGCGCCATTTCCTACCGCGCGGGATGTTCGCGCGGCGGACCTGGATCCATATTGTCGGCGGGTATGCTTTTCATCTAGGTCTGTTCGTGCTGTTCTTTTTCGGTGCGTTCCACATTGATTTCATTAAACAGTATCTGGGCATCTCTTGGACACCACTTCCGCGCTGGGGCTTTATCCTTGCGTCGGAAATTGCCTTTGCCGGTTTGATTGTTCTGTGGGTGCGTCGGTTTTCGGACCCTGTAATGCGGCTGATTTCCGATCGGGATGATCACATCGGCACATGGCTGACGTTCCTTGTCATGCTGACTGGCTGTCTGGCGCTACAACAAAGCCACGAAGTGCTGCGTGGTATCCATATGCTGTTCGTCGATATCTGGCTGATCTACTTCCCGTTCAGTCGATTGATGCACGCCTTCACCTTTGTTCTGTCGCGCGGCCACACCGGCGCGACCTATGGCCGGAAGGGGATGAACCCATGAGCAGTGATAACAAAGCCCAAATTGCCGTCGATAAATTCCTGCAATTTACCGATGGCGAGGTCGCCTCGTTTTTCGAGGCCTGCGTGCATTGCGGCGAATGCGCCGAGGCGTGCCATTTCTACATGGCAACCAAGGATCCGAAATATACGCCTACCTATAAACTGTTCCCGATGGTCAAGGCCTACAAGCGGGAAAAGGCCCCGCTGCACAGCATCCGCAAGATGTTCGGCCTGCTGCCCCCCGCCGTAACCGAGGACGAGTTACGAGAATGGGAAACGCTGGTTTATGACAGTTGCACCATGTGCGGGCGCTGCACGATGGTTTGCCCGATGGGCATCGACATTGCCGGCACCATCCGCAAGATGCGCGAAGGTTACGCGGCGGCGGATATCGTGCCAGACGGGCTGAAACGCTCGGTTGATTTTGTCGAGAAAACCGGCAGCCCGATGGGGGTTACTTCCAAAGCCCTGTTGGCGCAGGTCAAACATCAGGAAAAGGAAACCGGCATCAAGATCGAGGTCGACAAGCAGGGGGCCGATTACATGGCGATCCTGTCGTCGATGGAAATCATGGGGTATCCTGAAATCATAGGCGCCTATGCCAAAATTTTCCAAAAGGCCGGTGTCAGCTGGACTATTTCCTCCAAGGCATATGAAGCAACCAATGTTGGTGTTCAGATTGGTTCTGGCCCCTTGGCCAAAGAAATCGTTACCCGCGTGGTGGATGCCGCCGAGGAACTGGGCGTGAAATATGTGATCAGCCCCGAATGCGGCCACGCCTATGGCGCGATCCGCTGGGCGGGTCCGAATATGGTTGGCCGCCCGTTTAAGTTCGAAGTCGTGCATATTATCGAACTGCTGGATCAGTTGCGCCGTGATGGCAAAATACCGGCAGGGGCCAAGGACGGGCGCAAGATGACGTTGCATGATCCTTGCCAGATTATCCGGCGTGGCGGTCTGCTGAAAGAGCCTCGCAGGTTGCTGGATGAAAGCTGCGCCGATTTTGTCGAAATGGAAAACGCAGGTCTTGGCAACCTGTGTTGCGGTGGTGGTGGTGGTGTTTCGGCCAATCCGCGTGCAGCCGAATTGCAGAATGCGGCCTTTGGCTGCAAAGCGGACCAGTTGAACGCGATTGACGGGCTGGAAGCCGTGGTTGTGCCCTGCGCCAACTGCCGTACGGTTTTCGAAGAAGGTCTGGAAGAGCGCGAGATCTATAACCTCGAGGTGTTGGGGCTGGGCGAACTGGTTGCCGAAACCTTGAAGGATATAGAGCAAGCAGAAGGTTGATAATTGATGCGCGATAGCGCAGGCTAGACGGATCATGATCAACCGGATTCCAGACATAGGGTGCCGATGAACAAACCCGACACCCCCCCGACAAACCCGTCGCCCGAATTCGGCGCCGGACTTGAGCTGTGCTCGATCCTTGTTGTGGATGACGAGCCGGGGATGCGCAATTTCCTGACCAAAATTCTGGGACCGCGGTGTAAACGGGTCGAACAGGCCGCCGATGTGGAAGAGGCCTCAAAACTGCTGGACAACAACCACTATGACATTGTTATCCTTGATAATATACTGCCAGGCAAAACCGGTCTTGAATGGCTGCGCGAACAGCGACAGGTCGGATTTTTCGCCGATGCCATTCTGATAACCGCCTTTGCCGATCTGGAAACCGCCATTCAGGCGCTGCGGGCGGGGGCGGTGGATTTCGTGCTCAAACCGTTTCGGTCAAATCAGATATTGAACGCAGTGGCACGCAGTATGGACCGGCTGCATCTGCAACGCGAAAACTTCTTGCTTAAATACGAGTTGTCGGCGGATGCCACGGCAGGACGGGGGCGGTTGCTGGGGAATTCCAAAGAAATTACCGATATTCGCGAAACCCTGCAACGTGTCGCGCCGCTGCCAACGCCGGTGCTATTCACTGGCGATACCGGCACCGGCAAGGAAATCGCCGCCCGCGCATTGCACGCCATGTCGGACCGGTCCGACAAGCCCTTTGTGCCGGTCAATTGCGCGTCATTTTCCCCAGAAGTAATCGCCAACGAGCTGTTCGGCTATGTGCAGAATGATCCGGCACAGGCACACGGGCGGCAGGATGGGCTGTTGCTTTATGCCAGCGGCGGCACGTTGTTTTTCGATGAAATCGCGGAAATGCCATTGTTGTTGCAAGCCACCCTGCTGCGGGTGATCGAGGAAATGCGCATCCGCCCCTTTGGCTCGCAACGCGAAGTGCCGCTGAATCTGCGGTTTATCTTTGCCACCAATGCCGATCTTCCGGCGGCGGTTGAACAGGGTCATTTCCGCGAGGATCTTTATCACCGGATCAACGTGCTGAATGTGCGGATGCCTACCTTGCGTGAACGTATCAGTGATTTGCCGGAACTGGCGGCGATGTTCATGAAAAAGCTGTCGCATGAATTGCGTGTGCCGCCGCTGCCGTTGACCGAACAGGTGCTGTTGAAACTGTCCTGCTATGACTGGCCCGGCAATGTGCGTGAATTGCGCAACCTGATTGAACGCTCGCTTATCCTTGGGGAATTCCCGCCGGAATTTTCCTGTGGCGACGAGGATGATACCGCTGCCGCACCGGATTCCCTGCAAGCGGTTGAACGTCGCCATATCCTGACCGTTCTGGACGCCTGTGGTGGTAACCGCGCCGAGGCCGCGCGCCGACTGGGCGTGTCGCGCAAAACCATCGACCGCAAATGCGCGATGTGGGATGTCTAGGTCTCTGCATAGCCGGATAAAATGGTTCCACTCGGTCCGCGCCCGCCTGTTGGCGATTGCACTTTTGCCTATGCTGGTGGTGATGCCGCTGTTTTTATGGGTGGTCGGGGTGAACTGGGTCAACCGGTTTGACAATCTACTGATTGCCAAGGTGAATGGTGATCTGACCATCGCGCACCAGTATTTAAAGGGTATTTTGGAACGTAGTGGCGAACGGGTAAAAGCACTGGGAAAATCTGCTGAATTCGCGCATGTGATTCAGGCCAACAACCCTACCGAGATTGCGGCCTATCTTGATAAGGAACGCGCGAATCTGGGGCTGGATTTTCTGTACCTGACAACAGGAACCGGACAGATTATTTCTGCGCCATCCTTTGCCGGAAAATCGGACGTCATGAAATGGCCTGTGGTACAGCAGGCAATTGCGGGGCAGGACGTTACTGAAATTGATATTTTCCAGGCGGCTGATCTGGCTGCGATTTCCCCCGATCTGGCACAACAGGCCTTGATAAAACTCGTTCCGACCGAAGCCGCTGTTCCTACCGACCGGCAGGCGGAAACCCGTGGAATGGTGGTTCATACAGCCACGGCTGTTAATGCTGGTAGCCCCGCTGCATTGGTTGGCGGGTTACTGCTGAACCGCAACCTGTCTTTTATCGACACGATCAATGATCTGGTTTACCCGGCTGCCAGCCTGACCGAAGGCAGCCGCGGCACTGCAACACTGTTTCTGGACGATGTGCGTATCAGCACCAACGTGCGCCTGTTTGAAAACGTCCGCGCCTTGGGTACCCGCGTGTCGGCCATTGTGCGGTCAACCGTGCTGGGGGGTGGCAAGGTCTGGCTGGACCGGGCATTCGTGGTCAATGACTGGTACATTTCGGCGTATGAGCCGATCATAGACAGCTTTGGTAAACGGGTCGGGATGCTGTATGTGGGTTTTCTGGACACCCCGTTTCAGGCGGCCAAACAGCGGACTTTGAAAACGATACTTGGCGGTTTTTTGGCGGTGGCTTTGCTGTCTGTGCCGATCTTTTTGCGCTGGGCTGGCGGTATCATCAAACCGCTGGAACGCATGGTGGCCACCATCAGCAAAGTCGAAGATGGCGATATGGGCGCCCGCACCGGACTGCCCGCGGGTCAAGATGAAGTGGGGCGTGTAGCGGGGCATCTGGACCACCTGCTGGAACAGTTGCAGGAGCGCGACCAAAAACTGCGTGACTGGGCCGAGGAATTAAACAAGCGCGTTGCCGAACGCACCAGTGAACTGAGCGAGGCGAACCAACGGCTAGAGGCTACAACCAAGCAACTGGTTGTGGCAGAGAAACTGGCGGCCATTGGTGAAATTACCGCAGGTATCGCCCACGAGATCAACAACCCGATTGCAGTCATACAAGGCAATCTGGATGTGATCCGTCAAGAAGTTGGGAATGACACAGGGTTGGAAACCGAATTCGGCCTGATTTACGAGCAGGTCCACAGCGTGAATGTTCTGGTTAGCAAGCTGCTGCAATTCGCCCGCCCCGAGGAATATGCAGGTTTTGTCGAGCACCACCTGCCGGGCGAGGTGATTAATGATAGTATTCCGCTGGTGCAGCACCTGCTGGGCAAGGGGAATATCGAACTGGTGCTGGACTTGCACGCCGACCGCCACGTTGCGATGAACCGCACGGAGTTGCAGCAGGTACTGATCAACCTGATCGTCAACGCAATCCACGCCATGCCCAAAGGCGGCACTCTCGCGTTGCGTTCAACCAACAAAGATGAAGCCGGGGTGCAGGGTGTGGAAATCGAAGTTTCCGATACCGGAATCGGCATGTCATCCGAGATTCTGAAAAGTGTGTTTGATCCGTTTTTCACCACAAAACAGGCCGAAGGCACGGGACTGGGCCTGTCGATCAGTCAAAAGCTGGTGTCGCGTAGCGGCGGGCATATATGGGCGCAAAGCAAAGAAGGTGTCGGGACTGTATTTGCCGTCTGGATTCCGGCTGCGCATTTTGATTGATCGAATCCGGGGGCAGCTTGATCATCGCAACCGGGCCAGAAGGCGGGTAAATAAGGTAGCGGACTTATAAAACTCGCACCAGAGCCTGAAACGGCGTGTTTTATCAATGCCATGAAGTTGCGTGATGTTTTCTCGTATCGAGTTGCGATCTGGCGGAATGACCTTTTGATGCGACCAAGAAAACTGTAAACGGCGGGGCAATACTAGGCCGCAGTAGCGGCGGCAGAATGCGGTCGCGGGCGGTGTAAAAACCGGCCACTTTGGCCCTTTCATTTATGGGAGGGTTTGGGGATTTATACTGTGGAATTGTATTTGAAGGTACGCCGTGCCCATTTTCAGGATGGGCTAAGCGGCAGGACAATCGCGCGAGATTTTGGGATCAGCCGAGATAGTGTGGCCAAGATGTTGGCGTATTCGGAACCTCCCGGTTGTCGCCGCGCCGTCCCGATCAAGCGGCCCAAGCTGGATGCGTTTACGGATCAGATCGATGTCTGGCTGGCGGAGGATAAAGGGCATCCGCGCAAGCAACGTCATACAGCCAAGCGGATTTTCGACCGGCTGGACCTGTCACGGTTTCGTTCCGCCCCAAGTGCTCATTTAAGCGGCCTTTTGTTCAAAAGCCAACGGGCTTTTCCAACCTAGCGCCGAATGTCTGCGGCGCGGGTTATAGAAGCCATTGATATATTCAAAGATGGCGATCTCAGCCGCCCTGCGGGTCTGCCAGGAATGCCGCCAAAGTAGTTCCGCCTTGATGGTTTTGAAGAAGGTTTCCATTGCCGCATTATCGTAACAATTTCCCTTACCGCTCATGGATACTTTAAAACCATTCTGGCGCAGGATTTTCTGGTAATCATGCGAACAGTATTGGCTGCCACGATCCGAGTGGTGAATGCAGCCCTTAGGCGGTCTGCGTAGAGCGATGGCCATATTCAGCGCCCTGATTGCAAGGTCACGTTTCATACGGTTCGACACGGCCCAGCCAATGACACGCCTGGAATACAGGTCCAGGACCACAGCCAAATAGAGCCAGCCTTCTTTGGTCCAAACATAACTGATATCCACCACCCATTTTTGGTTTGGCCTTTTGGCAAAGAAATCCCGGCTCAACAAGTTCGGCGCAATGTTGAACTTGTGATTGCTATCCGTCGTGGCCTTGTATTTGTGCCCCTCTCGGGCATGCTGCGCATACCCTGCCGGTCAAAGGTATCTGACAACGGATATCCCGTTCTGGCGCATCAAACGGCCAACCCGGCGGTGCCCTACATTCAGGCCGATCTCTTTCAGCTCTTCGGTCATCCTTGGTCGCCCATAACTGTTCAAGCTCAGGCGGTGCTGTTCTCGGATATGAGCCAGCAAAACCATGTCTTCGCGCTGGCGCTGGCTGATAGGGCGGGGTAATCCCCCTGAAAATTAGTGGTGTTCACAAGTAGAATTTTCTCGGCATAATATCTGAGGAGATTTTGATGAAGAACAAACGATACAGTGACGCGCAGATCATGGGTATTTTGAAGCAGGCCGAAAGCGGTGTGCCGGTGTCCGATCTT
>WFNH01000009.1 GCA_015488685.1 Marinosulfonomonas sp. | reverse complement strand
GTCGCGCTGGAACAGGTTGTGTTCCTTAACGTCGATAAAGATATAGAGATCACCGGATGGCCCGCCACGCAGGCCCGCTTCGCCCTCACCGGCCAAACGGATACGGGTGCCGGTTTCGACGCCTGCCGGAATGTTGACCGAAAGCGAGCGTTCCTTTTCGACACGGCCAGCACCACTACAGGCTTTACAAGGATTGTTGACCATCTGGCCCGCGCCCTGACAGGTGGGGCAGGTGCGTTCAACGGTAAAGAACCCCTGCTGTGCCCGCACCTTGCCCATGCCGGAACATGTGGGGCAGGTTACAGGTTCGGCCCCGCTTTCGGCTCCGGTGCCAGCACATTCGGAACAGGGCACCGAGGTTGGCACCGAGATCGTTTTCTGAATGCCGGCAAAGGCTTCTTCCAGGGTGACGCGCAGATTATAGCGCAGGTCGGAACCGCGTGTGGCGCGCGGGCGCCCGCCACCACCACGACCACCCCCCATGAAATCGCCGAACAGATCGTCAAACACATCCGAGAAGGCCGAGGCAAAGTCACCCTGCCCCGGGTGTCCGCCACGACCACCGCCCATGCCACCCTCGAAGGCGCCATGACCGTAGCGGTCATATGCGGCCCGTTTATCGGGGTCCTTCAATACCTCGTGGGCCTCGTTCACTTCTTTGAACTGGGTCTCGGCATCGGGGTTGTCAGAGTTTCGGTCAGGGTGAAATTCTTTGGCCTTCTTGCGATAAGCCTTTTTGATTTCTTCAGCAGTTGCAGTTCTGCTGACGCCCAATACAACATAATAATCGCGCTTTGACATTTATGTTATCCCTTGGGAACGCCAAGGCCGACCCGACATTATATCAGGCCGGCCCATGGCGTTGGTTACCGCCTTATGCGCGTTTGTCGTCGTCCAGATCTTCGAAGTCAGCATCGACGATATCATCGTCAACACCGGATACTTCTTCTTCCGGACTTGCTTCGGTTTCCTCACCGGATGAGGCTTGCTCGGCTTTGTAGATCGCCTCGCCCAGTTTCATCGCAGCTTCGGTTACATTCTGGATGCCCGACTTGATCTTCTCGGCGTCTTCGGTTTCCAGTTGATCCTTAAGCGCAACGATGGCCAATTCGATCGCTTCGATGGTGGTCGGGTCCACCTTGTCGGAGTGCTCTTCCATCGCTTTTTCGGTCGAGTGGATCAGGCTTTCGGCCTGATTTTTCGCCTCGATCAGTTCTTTGCGCTCTTTATCCGCCTCGGCGTTTTCTTCGGCCTCTTTGACCATTGCCTCGACTTCGTCGTCCGACAGACCGCCAGATGCCTGAATGGTGATCTTTTGCTCTTTGCCGGTGCCTTTGTCTTTGGCAGCAACTTCAACAATACCGTTGGCATCGATGTCAAAGGTGACTTCGATCTGCGGCAGACCACGCGGTGCGGGCGGGATGTCTTCCAGATTGAACTGACCCAGAAGTTTATTGTCCGCAGCCATTTCGCGTTCACCCTGGAATACACGCAGGGTTACGGCGTTCTGGTTATCCTCGGCGGTCGAGAACACTTGTGACTTCTTGGTCGGGATCGTGGTGTTGCGGTCGATCAGACGGGTGAACACGCCGCCCAGCGTTTCGATACCCAGCGACAGCGGGGTCACGTCCAGCAGAACAACGTCTTTCACGTCGCCTTGCAGAACGCCGGCCTGAATGGCGGCACCCATGGCAACCACTTCGTCCGGGTTCACACCCTTGTGCGGTTCCTTACCAAAGAATTTGGTGACTTCTTCCACCACTTTGGGCATCCGTGTCATACCACCAACCAGAACGATTTCATCGATGTCACCAGTAGACAGGCCCGCATCTTTCAGCGCCTCTTTACAAGGTTTCAGCGAAGACTTGATCAGGTCGCCAACCAGGCTTTCCAGTTTTGCGCGGGTCAGTTTCATCACCATGTGCAGCGGTTGACCACCGTTCGGGTCCATGCTGATGAACGGCTGGTTGATTTCGGTCTGTGTGGCCGAGGACAACTCGATCTTGGCTTTTTCAGCGGCTTCTTTCAGACGCTGCAGGGCCATCTTGTCCTTGGACAGATCAACACCGTTTTCCTTTTTGAATTCGTCCGACAGATATTTCACAATACGCATGTCAAAGTCTTCACCACCAAGGAAGGTGTCGCCGTTGGTCGATTTAACCTCGAACAAACCGTCGTCGATTTCCAGAATGGTCACATCGAAAGTACCACCACCAAGGTCATAAACCGCGATGGTTTGGCTTTCTTTCTTGTCCAGACCATAGGCAAGTGCGGCTGCCGTCGGTTCGTTGATGATGCGCAGCACTTCCAGACCGGCGATTTTACCAGCGTCTTTGGTGGCCTGACGCTGGGCGTCGTTGAAATAGGCAGGCACGGTGATAACGGCTTGCTTTACGTCTTCGCCCAAATAGCTTTCGGCGGTTTCTTTCATCTTGCCCAGAATGAACGCGGAAATCTGGCTGGGGCTGTATTTTTCGCCGTTTGCCTCGATCCATGCGTCGCCATTGCCGCCGTCGACAATTTTGTAGGGCACATGTTTTTTATCTTTTACCACTTCTGCGTCGTCTATACGGCGACCGATCAGCCGCTTGACAGCAAAGATAGTGTTTTCAGGGTTGGTTACGGCCTGACGTTTTGCCGGCTGTCCAACCAGACGTTCGTTGTCTGTGAATGCAACGATAGACGGCGTTGTGCGCGCGCCTTCTGCGTTTTCAATGACCCGCGGTTGCGAGCCGTCCATGATGGCGACACAAGAGTTCGTTGTCCCCAGATCAATACCAATGACTTTAGCCATGTTTTCTGTTCCTTCTCTTAGGCGATGTTGTGGCCCGCGACCCTAGATATAGGCATCAGCGCGCCGATCCCAATTTCCATCAGGGTCAAGCCCCGACAGTGCTTCACGGGGTATATAAGGAGGGTGTAACACCCCTGCAAGATGTTGAGAGGGTTATAAAGTGCGATTACACATAAAAAGTTGATTCAATTCGGCTGGTTGGTTGGTTTTCGGATTGAATTACATAATATCAAGCATATTGCGTCGACTATGCGAGACGAAGTTACGGCTTGTAAGCGAGGGGTCCGCTCGGCAAAATATTGCGATGATCGGGGCCCCGAGAAAAGAAATCACATTTTTGACCAGCTTTGTGCCACCAAGTCGCCATGATCTTGTTGTCCAAAGACACAAACACAAAGCCGGAGTACAAGTGCGTGAGTAAGAAACTGATAACTATCATAGCGTTTTTGTCCGCCACCTTTCTTTTTACATTGGATGCACAAGCCTGCTCCCGTCGGACAGTTCCAGGGTCGGACAAGTTGATTGTGCCCGAGCAACGTATCAATGAATCCCTACTGGATGCGGCGGTTCGTGTTGAAGTGAACTATTACCGCTGCCGTGCGGGCTTACGTCCGCTGCGGCCAGATTCGGGCTTGCGCAAGCTTGCCAAAGGGCACAGCAAATGGATGGCGCGGGCCAGCAATATGTCACATATCTCTACTGTTTCCGGCCGACGCACCTTTGGCGACCGGTTGAAACGTTCCGGCATCCGGTGGAAAGCCGCTGCCGAGAACATCGGTATGGTTCATCGTTTTCAGTTGGAGACCGGAAGGTTTTATGGCGGGAATGGCAATTGCCAGTTTACCAATTCGACGGGTCGTAAAATCCAACCGCATAGCTATAGTTCGCTTGCGCGTTATATTGTCAAGTTGTGGATGGGTTCGCCAGGGCACAGACATAACATTATGGACCGGCGCATGACGAAAGTTGGCACCGCGATTGCACTTGATCGTAAGGCGCAGTTTTGTGGGACCTACTATATCACACAGGATTTCACCCAATAGGTCCTTACCCTAGGCAAGTAGATTGTAATCGCTACCGTTAATCCGGATGTTTATTTCGGATTGGGTATCACCATCAACCAATGCCCAAATAATTTGTCCTGTCGGTTTGTAAATTATAAATGCTTCAGACGCACCAGCTGCGCCAGCGCCTGCTGTATCGGCAAGGTTGATTTGAAAATCATTTGCTGTGGCAGTGCCGCCGCCCCAGACCAATACATCCCCCTCGGCCGCACTATAATCCTGAATCCAGTCCGAGCCGTGATCGGCAATACCACGGTGATAAAACCGGTCCGCCCCTGCGCCGCCATTCAGGCGGTCATAGCCAAACCCGCCGTTGATGAAATCATCGCCGCTACCGCCAAAAATAAGATCGGACAAGGCGGCACCATTGATCACATCATTGCCGCCCTGCCCGATCAGCTCATCCGCCCCAAAGCCGCCATTGATTGTATCATTTCCATTGCCGCCATAAACCAGATCATTACCGTACCCGGCATCAATTGTATCATCGCCATCGCCTGCATAAACAATATCACGCAAATCGTTTTCGGTCTCGCCGCCAAAAATGAAATCATCCCTTGCGCCGCCATTCAGAATGTCCGCTCCGTCGCCGCCATACAGCCAGTCATTGCCATCATTTCCGCGCAAAGTGTCGTTGCTGTCCAGGCCGCGCAACAGGTCATTGTTACCGGCCCCCTCCAACACATCGCCATTGGGGGTTCCGGTCAGCACCAACCCCGAGACCGGCTGATGGGTTCCGGTTCCGCCGGTATTGCCGGCAGTTGTATCCAGTGTGGCGGGGTTTGATCCGATTTCCAGCGCTTCAGGCAAGCGCAACCCAGTGATGACCGCCCTTGCGCCTGCATCGTCAAGGCTGGACCCCGTGGTCCAGTCAATATTCTCGTACCGCATGATGATGTCAAAATCACCGCTACCACGGTCAACCAGCTGCAATTGAAACAGATTGGTCTGGTCAGCGCTCCGACGGTAACTGCCGACATCTTCCCAAGTAATGGTTACGGTATCTGTTGCAGTGTCCAGATCAACCCAAATCTGTCCGCTTTCGGCACCTTCACCATCAATCCTTGTATCCACGTCGGCCCAGAACAAGGCAATAACATTGTTAAACATCGCGGCATTATCAGCAGTCGGGTATTGGGCCAAATCTGTTCCGAAGCTGACTGTTCCATTGGTATTTACATAAAGTTGCGCACCGGTGAATTGTGTGCCGAAATAGTTAAATCCAGCTTCGAAGATGGATGAGACATCTACCGAAAGCGTTCCGTCGTCACTGCGCGGCAGGCTGATTTCGCCATAGCCCTTCGGGCCACCTAACCCCGTCACAACTGTTCCGTTCCCACCAATTGGCATACCAATTCCCCCGTTTACCCGTCCGTGATCCTAAAATCAGGAGGTTGCCAGAATCTGAATCCGATTCCCCAATCAAGGAAATGTTTGAATCAAATATACGGGCTTTTCTCGCTAGAAAACAAAGCTGTCGGCGGTCAGGTCTGCAGCGGTCAATGTGCTGTCGTCAATTGTCCAGACATCCAAGGAAAGATCACCAAACTGTATGATCGCCCCCCCAGCGTGCGAGGTTATGGTTAGGTCGGACGGATCGTAAACCATACCCCAGCGTTTTAGGTCAATATGGTCAAGACCCAGCTCAAAATCCCGGATTTGGTCCTGATCGGGGCCGCCGTCCATAATGAACACGTCCGCACCGGTCCCCCCATATAGCCGGTCCAGCCCACTGCCGCCAAACAGGATATCATCCCCGCCGTTACCATGAAGGGTGTCGTTCCCGTTCCCGCCATAAATCAGGTCATCCAGATGAGTGCCCGACAAGGTATTGTTGGCACCATCCCCGTTGATTGGTGTGGCCAGAGTATCTGTCGGGACAGTGAATTGCACGATCCCCGACATCCTGCTACCTGCCGCGAAAACTTGAACCTCGCCGTTGAAAACCGCAGTTTTGATTGCAGTGATATTTTCCAAGGTCCAACCATTCTGGTTTGCTACACTGTCGTGCTCCAGCAATCTGCCATCGGGCATTATTTCAAACAGGGACAAGCCGTCATCACTGCCACCGGCAATAACAAATCCGCGACCGTTCACCGTAAAACTGTCGATGGCATCTACATGGGCAAACCGGCTGCCCAATGTATCGGTAATATGATCGGTGACGAACAGAACCCCCATCGGATTGATTCGAACAACGGAAAGCGAACTGGAAATGGTCGAGGCAACAATGACATAGCTTGTCCCGTTTGCTTCGGTTGCTGTCAGACTGTCCAGTCCGGACAGCCACAGCCCTTCTTTTGCGCCAATGGCATCCACCAGTTGTGCGTTTCCGTTGGCGTCGATTGTAAAGGTGCTGATCCCCCCGTCTTTGGTTGATCCGGCCACCAGATAATCGGCACCGTTGACCGTGACATCAATCAGGTCCGCGATATCGCCGACGGTGACTTTTATATGGTCGGTTACAGTGTCACGGTGAATCAGTGTGCCACCCTGCACCTCGTATATATTCAGCCCTTCCGGCCCGCCCGCGCCACCGCCGGTTGCAACGAAAGTGGTTGTGCCAACCGAAATACTGGTGATCTGCGGGGTTAATACCGGGGCGCTGCCACTATAGCTGGCGGGGGCGGGGTTTATCAGGCCGCCTCCTATATCAAAATGGTAGCGTTCCAGATGGTTGCTACCCAATTCGGCAACCAGCAGATCCGGTCCAATCATGGTAAAATCCGACAGGCGAAAACTGTTGCCGCCGTCATTGATCAGCCAGTCGCCGATATGCGTTGCGGCGGCGCCAGCGGTCAGGTCAAACCCGATGACCCCGCCATAGGATCCGGACCCGCCATACAGTTTGAAGCCGCCTCCGTCTGGCACCAGTTCAAAACTGGTGATCCCGTTCAAATAGGCCCATGCATCGCTTTGGAAAACGGCCTTGTAATTGAACCCTGTCATGTTGTCCCCTCGCTGTGTTGTTGCAACCACGGTGCAGGGGAAAACAGGAAAACACAGGGCGTAATTGTGGCCACGTTTAGGCCTGAAGGGCAAGTTTTTCTAGAGTTTTATGTAACGGGGTAATGGGCTGTTAAGTCGGTAAAGGGCCATTGATAATTTTAGCAATAATTGTTCAGGAATTGATTGCCGGTAGATCTGAACGGGCCGCCTGACATCCGGGGTGCCTTGAAGGATTTGCAGAAACAGGGTCAACTGGTTTCGAGATTCCCGGGTCAACCGGTCAGATGAGCACTCCAATGCCAAAGCTTGCTCCAAAAGCCAGTTGCGATAAGTGCCGTCAAAAAGGGCCTTTAGACGGGCTGTTTTTTTTACAATGCCATTGCCAGCCCCAAGGTAATTGCCCTTGTGCTGGCGATAGTAAACGGTGGGGTCCGGATCAAAAAAAACTTTACCCTCGGCGCCCGTAACGAGCTGGTATAACCACCAGTCGTGAAAATACGGGATGCAGGTTTTCAGGTCGCAGGCCGCAGATCGGGCCAGGGTAAGGGCGGCAGGGTTTAGCACGATGGTATTCCCCGGGGCGATATTTTGCACCAGTGCGTTGGCAAAACCCGGGCCGCGATGTGGAAGTTTTGTAAGGCCCAGCGGATTCAACTGTGCATCGGTGATGATCCGGCGGGATGTGTAAAGGGCGGGGTGGTTTGTTGGCGATTGCGATAAAGCATCCATTGCGCGGGCCAGTTTGTCAGGCAGCCAGACGTCATCCTGATCGGCAAAAGCAACATACCCGTTCGGGGGACAGGTCTGCAGAGCCAGCATATTTTGGGCGATGCCCTTTTGCGGGCCATTATTCACAGTGACGGGAAACGGGGCGTTGCCTGTGAAATGACGCAAGATATAAGGGGTGTCGTCGGTCGAGCCATCATCCGAGACAATCATCTGCGCTGGTTGTCGAGTTTGCGCTGTGATGCTGTGCAATTGCTGCTCTAGATAGGTTGCACCGTTGCAGGTGGCCATAAGAACGGTAATCGGGGTGTTGCCCATCAGCACATCCACGGTGGAAGTTGACCTTGCATCAGGTAATTGTGATGCTCGATTGCGCGCTCAATACGGGCATAGAAAAAGGTGCGTCCGTTTTCCAGCACCATCCCTGATTGGCAGATGCGTCGCAACAGATCCATGGAATGGGACACCACAATCGCCCCGCTATGTTCCAGTCGCCGGTGCAGCATTGCTTCGCTTTTGCTGCGAAATGCGGCATCACCAACAGATGTTACCTCGTCGATCAGGTAGGTATCAAAAGGCACTGCCATCGACACCGCAAAAGCCAGTCGCGCCCGCATGCCCGAAGAATAGCTGCGGATAGGCAAGTGGTAATGGTCGCCCAATTCGGCAAAATTCTGAACAAATTCTTCCATCCCGCATGTATCAACCCCGTAGAGACGAGCAACAAAACGGGCGTTTTCTGCACCGCTTAGATCGGGGTGAAAGCTGCCCTGAAACCCGACCGGCCAGGAAATGCGCCCGTCCGAAACGACCGTGCCTGCATCCGGGTCAATCACACCCGCGATCATCTGTAACAGGCTGGATTTCCCCGCCCCGTTCCGTCCCAGTAGTCCCACGCTCTGCCGGTCAGGAAAGGTGAAGTTGATGTCATTCGCCACCACTTTATGCACCCCTTGAGCGACAAATGTTTTAGATAGATTTTGCAATGCAATCATCAACCTGTCCTTTGCTTACCGGCGGTCGCGCAGGTTATAAAGAATCAGAACCATGACAGCCCAACCCAGCAACAACACAATGGCCATGACAGCCAGTATTTGTGCCCGTTTCGGATATTGCGGCTTTTCTGCAATTGTCGGGATATCATAAGCGGCCAGATACCGGCTTTGGCGCTGGGCATCTGCGCGGGCGGCTTCGAGCGTGGCCAAGGCGGCGACATAGGATTTCTGGGCGAATTCCAGATCGACATTCAGCCGCTCGAATTCACCGACAAGGGCTGAATAGTCCCGTCGCCCATCGCCCCCGCCAAATTTGGACCGTTCATTTTCGATGCGGTCGCGTATCACCTGTACCCGTAGTTCGGCCTGCTGCATCCGCACATCCACCGTATCGCTGTATCGGCCATCTGACTGCTTCAGGTTGCGCGAAGTGCTACGCAGCATGTCCAGTGCTATCAACTCTTCAGCTAGTTTTTGTTGCAGTTGCCCCAATACGCCCATCTCGCCTTTCAGATCTGCTGTCGGGTCAACGATATGCGTCCGGGCGCGAAACGCCTTCAAAGCCTGCCGGGCCTTCTGTAGCCGCTCGGAGGCATGGGTAAACTCGCCCCGAGCATAGCGTGTGGTGTCATCACGGGAAATGGAAGATAAACGGTTGATCATTTTACTGCTTTCATCCAGCACAACCACCGCAATTTTTTGGGCATCTCCGGGGGTAAACGCATGTGCCTGAATGGTAATCAACCGGGTTCCCGGGTCATAGGAAACCTGCATCATACGCCACCAATATTTTGTTAGATCCTCGATTGTGCCATCTGGGCCAAACCTGAAAACAATGTCGTTTTCAGGCAGTGACCAGATTTTCCGCAGGTTTAGCCGCTTTTCAACTCTGGCCACCAGAGTCTGCGAAAGCAGGAATTCATGCAGGATATCCGTATCTGAGGAACTGGTTGAAGATAGTGCTGCCAAACCGGGTATCCCCCCCAAAAGGTCCAGCCCGGAACCCGCCTTTTCGGTACGCACGGCAAAGCCGACGGTGGACGTATATTGATCAGCGGCGCGGGTATACAGATACCATGCAGCCACGATCAGCGGAGCAATGACCAACAGAATGAAACTGGCGTGTATCCAGCGGTGGCGGCGTTGAATGCGGGCCTGTGGTACGGGCGGGGGCAATCGGTGTGCCGGCACCGTCTGCTTTTGGGCAGGCGCAGGAACAGCCTGCGCTGGTGTAACCGGAAGCCTGACAGGACTGTTCATAAAAGGAATCCCTTTTGCGGTAATTGCTTCTTCACTTCTTTGGCCTAAGCCCAAATCCTGAAGAAACAGCTAACCAGAGGGGGTATGTTTTGCACCGGATTTCATCTTTTCGCGCCACGGGCGCCCTGATCCTGCGTGAAATGGCAACCACCTTCGGGCGCACGCCGGGGGGGTATTTCTGGGCTGTGCTTGAACCCGTGGCGGCAGTGGCTTTGCTGACCTTTGTCTTTACCTTTGTTTTCAATCAACCGCCATTGGGCAAAAGTTTTGCGCTGTTTTACGCCAGCGGTTACCTGCCATTCATGCTCTATAGTGATCTGGCGCAGAAAATCGGCGTGGCTTTGCGGTTTTCACGTCCCCTGCTGGCCTATCCGGCGGTGACATGGTGGGACGCGCTGCTGGCACGGTTCATCCTGAATACGCTGACGCATTTGCTGGTATTTGCGCTGGTAGTCGGCGGGATACTGGCGATGTCGGGCCAACCGGTTTCGCTGTCGTTCCTGCCCCTGTTTGCGGGTCTGGTTCTGGCGGCGCTGCTGGGGTTTGGCATCGGGGCCATGAATGCGTTTTTGTTTGAAATGTTCCCGCTGTGGGAACGGCTTTGGTCAATCCTGAACCGCCCTTTATTTATCCTGTCCGGCGTGTTGTTCCTGCCCGAGGCCGTGCCTTCCCCGTTTAGCGACTGGTTGTGGTTCAATCCGCTTGTGCATGTGATCGGACTGGTGCGGGCGGGCATCTATTCGACATATCCGGCCGGATTTTCCGAACCGCTATATCCGATGCTTGTCACCCTGCTGGCGCTGGTGCCTGCGTTGATATTTCTGGGCCGACATGCACGGCGATTGATCAGCGAGGGGTAATTTTAGCCGTTGCTTAACGGTCGGGGCCTAGGGTGCTGGGGAATCGGATTGAATGTCGAAGGAGGGGGCATGTCAGGTGTAAAGGTGATGTTGCGGCGTCTGCAAAAGGCTGTGCGCACATTGGTGCTGCGGCCGTCGGAATGGGCGTATCTGTGGCAGGCCAAAACCAGCGGGATGTTTGATGCAACCTTCTATCGCGGGGTCAATCCGGCACTACACCCGTTTTACCGGCTGTTCCCGCTGCACCACTTTATCTTACAGGGCGAGGTTGCGGGGATGCAGCCAAATCCCGAGTTTTCGCCCGAGTCCTATCTGCGTCTGAACCCCGATGTCGCTGAAAGCGGAATGCGCCCGTTTCGCCATTTCCTGAGTCGTGGTTGCAAAGAGGGGCGGCCAACCCGCTCTGCGGCGGTTGACCGGTTTCCCGATTGCCCCGAACAGGTGTTGCGGTTTGACCCTGATCGTGAACGTGCCCCTGTGGCGGTGGTTGTGCATGTCTATTACCCCGACCTTTGGGCCGAATTTTCCGCGCGGTTGAAGGCGCTGGAAATTGACTATGACCTGTATATTACGGTGACATGGCGTGGGGCGGAAACGGATGGGTTGGTCGCCGAAATTGGCGCGGATTTCCCCAAGGCTTCCATTGTGCCTGTGGCGAACAAAGGGCGCGATATTCTGCCGTTTGTCACGTTACTGAACGCGGGGGCTTTTGATGGCTATCGGGCGGTTTGCAAAATCCATACCAAGAAGTCCCCGCATCGAAACGACGGGGACAAATGGCGCCATCATCTGATTGACGGGATTCTGCCGTTTGACGGGCTGGCCGCAAAACTGGACGGGTTTCTAAACGATCCCGACGCGGGGTTCTGGGTGGCAGACGGGCAGCATTTCAAGGGGGCGCAATGGTGGGGATCGAACAGGGATAAAACCACCATGCTGTTGCGGCGGCTGGAACTTGAGGGGGCGGCGGATGATCTGTCGTTTCCGGCGGGGTCTATGTATTGGGTCAAGCCGCTGATGCTGGGCATGATCCGCGCGTTGCGGCTGGATTCCACTGTGTTCGAGGTTGAAACAGGTCAGGTAGACGGCACCCTTGCCCATGCGTTTGAACGTGCGATTGGCGGATTGGCGCAGGCGGCAGGTATGGCGGTTCGTCAAAGCAGCGAACTCGACAGTCAGGCCGCGACGCGACCACTTGCCAAACCGAATTACACCAGCGCATTTTACCTGCCGCAGTTTCATCCGATTGCGGAAAACGATGCGTGGTGGGGTGCGGGGTATACCGAATGGCGGGCGGCCCTTGGGGCGCGGTCGATGTATCCCGGGCATTTGCAACCGATGCTGCCGGCGGATCTTGGATATTACGACCTGCGCGCGTCCGAGGTGATGGGTCAGCAGGCCAAATTGGCGGCGCAAGCTGGGATTGATGCATTTTGCGTCTATCACTACTGGTTTGATGGCAAGCGGGTGCTGGAAACTCCGTTGGACAACCTGCTGAAACGGCCCGACATGGCGTTCCCGTTCTATCTGTGCTGGGCGAATGAAAGCTGGCGGCGGAATTGGGACGGACTGTCGGGCGAGGTGTTGCTGGATCAAAGTTACCGTGACGGGTTCGAAGAAGGGTTGGTGCAATCCACCCTGCCCTATATGCGTGATGAACGCTATCAGCGGCCTGATGGAACGCGCCCCCGTTTTGTGATCTATCGGCCCGAGGATATGCCCGATCCGGTTCTTAATGTTGAACGGATGCGCAAGGCATGGCAGCAGGCCGGTATTGGCGAAGTCGAGCTGGGTGCGGTTTCCTTTCATGTGAAAGGCAAGAGCGAGGTTGCCGAAGACCTGTTTGATTTCCGGGTCGAGATGCCGCCGCATGGGTTGGTTAAAGGCGAAGATTTCCTGTATGGCGGACCGCTTGGCAACCGGATGGGCGGGGCCACACCGGCAGACGGGTTTGGCGGTCTGATTTACGATTATAACGCTGTGGCGCGACGGTCGGTCAAACCGGCGTATCGGCGACAGTTGCCGGACAACACAATCGCAGGGATCATGCCCGGTTGGGACAACACCGCAAGGCGTGGGCCAAAAGCGCATATTGCATACGGGGCCAATCCGGCCAGCTTTCGTCAATGGTTGCGCGGGGTGCAGGAACACCGGCTGATCGGGTCGTATCGGGGCGAATTGTTCATCAATGCATGGAATGAATGGGCCGAGAAGGCAGTGCTGGAACCGAGCGAGACCTTTGGCAGATTGTATCTGGATGTATTGAAGGAAGCTTTGCGCGATGGCTAGACTGGTCCTGCATATCGGAACCCATAAAACAGCGACGACAACCATTCAGGACACATTTCACGCCAACCGTGATTTGCTGGCGCAACACGGTGTGATCTATCCGGCGCTGGGCAATCACAGTGGACACCACGGATTGCTGACCGACTGGATTGCGCTGCCGCTGGCCTATGATCTGCCGGATGGCGGGGTCGGAACCTTGCAGGCGCTGGCGGCCGAATTTGTGGACAGCGATGTCACCCTGCTGTTGTCGAGCGAGGAATTTTCCCGCGGTGGCGGGGCGGGTGGTCAGGTGGATATGGCGGCGTTGGCGGAAATATTTGATGGATTTGAAAGCATCAGCCTGATTTGTTTTCTGCGGGAACAATGGCAGTTTTTGCAATCCGTATATCTGGAAGTCGCCCGCAGCCGCGTTCCCCCGCGCCCGCCGGTTTTGATTGAACAGGCGTTTCAAACGGGAATGGTGGATGGGTTATGGTGTGATTATCTGGCCTTGTATGACCATTTGAAAAGCGGGTTTCACCCCAGGGATATCCATTTTGTCGATTTCAACACGGCCCGCGCCGCGTCCGAAGGGGTGCTGGGGGTGATGTTGTCGTTTCTGGGTCTGCCATTCGGGGTCGAGGCTTTGGCAATGGTCAACAACGGGGTTTCGAACATCTCGCCTCGGGCATTGCCGACCTGGGCCGGTTTGGTGATCGCTGGTGAAAACCCTGCCAACGACAACCTGTTTTCAGCTGTGCAAAAGGCCTTTGATCTGGAGTTCGGGCCAGCGGTGGAAAGCTGTCTGTTCACCCGATCCGAGATCGAGGCTCTGG
>WFNH01000008.1 GCA_015488685.1 Marinosulfonomonas sp. | reverse complement strand
TTTCCATTGTGCCCTGATGCAGCCTGCGGCGGATGTGATGGCGCAGGCGCTGGCGGATGTAATGATCAACGCTCCTGTTGTGCCACTGGTGGCCAACGTGCGGGCCGAGGCGGTGACGGACCCCGATATGATCCGCGCGCTGCTGGTTGAACAGGTGACAGGATCGGTGCGCTGGCGTGAATCGGTGGCCTATATGGTCGGTGAAGGTGTCAGCGAGATTTGGGAGATTGGCGCAGGCAAGGCCCTGTGTGGCATGATCCGGCGGATTGATAAATCGGTAGCGACGGCGGCTGTGGGCACGCCCGAGGATGTGGCGAAGGCTGCTCAGCAGATAAAGAGTGAGGCATAAATGTTTAATCTTGAAGGAAAAACGGCGCTGGTAACTGGCGCATCAGGTGGCATCGGTGGCGCAATTGCCAAGGCGTTGCACGGGGCTGGTGCAACGGTGGCGCTGTCGGGCACACGGGTAGAGCCGCTAGAGGCGCTGGCCGCTGAACTGGGCGAGCGGGCACATGTGCTGCCGTGCAACCTGTCGGATGACGAGGCGGTCGAGGCGCTGCCCAAGCAGGCGATCGAGGCGATGGGGGGGCTGGATATACTGGTCAACAACGCCGGGATAACCCGCGATAATCTGTTCATGCGGATGAAGGACGAGGACTGGGATGCTGTGATCAATATCAACCTGACCAGCACCATGCGTCTGTGCCGTGGCGTGATGCGCCCGATGATGAAGGCGCGCTGGGGGCGGATCATCAACATATCCAGCATCGTGGCCACCACAGGCAATCCGGGGCAAGCCAATTACACAGCCGCCAAGGCCGGTATGATCGCGATGGGCAAAAGCATCGCGCAAGAGGTGGCCAGCCGTGGCATCACGGTTAATGCGGTTGCGCCGGGGTTCATTGCCACGCCGATGACCGATGCGCTGAATGACGACCAGAAGGATGTTATCAACAAGCAGATACCGGCAGGCCGGATGGGCACCCCCGAGGAGATCGCGGCGGCGGTGTTGTATCTGGCCAGCGAGGAAGCAGGTTATGTTACGGGTGCCACGCTGCATGTGAATGGCGGGATGTCGATGGTTTAGGCCCATGCGCACAACCGGATACTTTAATGCCGCCAGCCACGGGGTTCCCGAGGTTGGCGTCTATGAAAAGATGGTCGAGTATCTAATGTGCGAGGCAAAACTCGGGCCTGATAATACCGCAGCTGAATATGCAGAGGCGATTATCAATGTGCGTCGGCTTGCGGCAGGTTTGTTGGGCGGCGCGATAAACGCAATTGGATTTTCGTCAACCACTACAACAGCTTGGAGGTCAATGCTGTCACGCCTTGATCTAGCCGGAAAACGGGTGCTGGTTGCGCCGCACGACTGGGGCGAGTTCCACAGAACCATAAAGGCCCGCGGTGATGTGACTGTTGAAGTGTTGCCACCTTTGCATGGATCAAACCCTGACCTTGCGCAATGGGTCGCGCGGTTTGACGATGATGTGGCAGCCCTATTTGTGCCGATGGTAACGGCTGTTGGGGGTGTTCGATATCCGGTCGAGGCAATTGGTGCATTGCCACGGCCAAAGGCAATGAAATTTGTGGTGGATGGCGCGCAGGCGCTGGGACAATTGCCGGTAGATGTCAACAATATCGGTTGCGATGTGTTTGTTTCAACGGGGCGCAAATGGTTGCGCGGGCCGCGACAGGCCTCGATGGTTTGGGTGGGCGGTAGCTGTGATTTTGCGGCTGGAGATCTGGAGCCTGCGGACAAAAATAACGCATTGCTTTTAGGGCTGGGTGTGGCGATTGACAGCTTCATGCATACAGGAGCTGAACAAGTGCAGGCGCAGATTATGGGCCGATCGAACCAGATACGAGACTGGGCTTTGGCGCGTTCAGTGCCGGTTGAAGCGGGGCAAACAGGAAGTGTTTCGCTGATCGTGACCCTGGATGCGGCTGCAAAGGTCAAAGCTGCGCTGGCAGAAGGCGGGATTATAGCCAAGCTGCTGGATACGCGTTATTTCGAACCCAATATCACTGATGGTGGAACGGGTCATGCGCTACGATTGTCGCCGCATCTCTATACATCCGATCAGGACATGGCCGATCTTTTCAAAGTTTTGGAACAGGCGCTTTGATAACAGGCGCATGAGGTTGGCCCACATGCGCCTTTTCCAATCTTACCGGGCCGTATGCAGACGCTTTTCAAACAGCCCGCTGTCCTTGAACCGGTGCAGCGTTTTGGCGATGGCCAGAACGGCCAGATCGATCAGCGGTTCCAGCAGGATTACTGTCATATAGGCCGCTCCAAAACTGGCGACACTGGCCAGGTTTTCAGCGCCAAAGCCCTGACCGTAAAGCGCCCAGAAGGCCACCCAACTGACGATCCCGCCCTGATAGGCTGTGGATAGGGCCAGTGCCTGACGGTATTTGATGTCTTTATAGGCGATGTTTTGCGGGATGATGCGTTTGGCAAGCATGGACATCGCAAACAGCGGCACTAGCAAGGTGGTGACGTTGATTCCGTATTGCGGCAGATCGAAGGGGGCAAAGAATATGCCCTGAATTAGCAGGCCCAGCGCAAGGCCGATGGCGGTCGGGGCCAGACCGAACAGCAAAAACAGGGTCGAGCCCAGAATTAGGTGAACTTCGGAAACACCTATGGCGTGATGCGGCAGCACCTCGAAAAACGAAAACACCAGTGCAGTGGTGATAGCACTGCGGCCAATCATCGAGATTGCACCATCTTTTTTAACCGTATCCAACGCCATTTTGGCGGCAAGGGTTAGCGAGCCGGCGGCTGTGGCGTATCCAAGCGCCATTTTGCCACCCTCGACGATTCCGGGTTCGATATGCATGTTGTTCACACTTTCTTTGTGCCGCCCGCCCGCGCAATCCCCGCGCGAAAAAAGGTACGGCGTTAAAATTTAAGCACTGTTTGGGGGATCGAGCCGTCCGAGGCCCGGCATCGCCCCACGCAATGCCGTCGATATGCAGCTTGCAGGCCGGTCTCCGGGCTGATGCGGGGCCATATGGCCGGATGGTCCACCTTCCCGTGCAAAACCCTTGCACAGTGGCTGTCTGGTCCATCACACCGCAATTACCGTTGCGGGGGCAGCGCCGGATTTGTGCTGTGTTCACACGCACCGGACTTCCCGTTTAATCCAAAGCCCTGCCAAAGGGGCGGGGCCGTGGACACCTGAAACTATCCATGTTGTATTTTAATAGGCTTTGGCGCGTCAATTCCCAATCTGACGCAAGGGCAAACTTGTAATTTGCCAAAGGTTACCCATGTTTTCGGAGTTGCCTTAGGCACACAAATCATTTGCCTTGAGGGCGTGATGTGCTATAGGCGGCGCAGAATTCATCGGGGGCGCATGTTGCGCTGTCCGGAATACCCGCATTCGCGGGGTTTGGGGGGCCACAAGGCGCCTTGGACAAACAAATCGGGCGACGACCCCTAAACGTAAGAGGAAATACCATGAGCGACATCGCAGATCGCGTTAAAAAGATTGTTGTCGAGCACCTGGGTGTGGAAGAAGACAAAGTAGCAGAAAAAGCATCGTTCATCGATGATCTGGGCGCTGACAGCCTGGACACGGTTGAACTGGTTATGGCTTTTGAAGAAGAATTCGGCATTGAAATTCCGGATGACGCTGCTGAAACCATTCAAACATTCGGCGACGCTGTGTCGTTCATCACGAAAGCTTCCTAAGCTTTTACGTTGATTTAATAGTTTGGAAACGGCGTCCCATTGCGGGGCGCCGTTTTTGTTTATATGGAGTTCGAGGTTAGGTAAATGGCTTTGGGTAAATCTATTGTTCTCTTTAAAGAACCAAAACATAATTGGTTGCTTTCGCGCTTGGAGTTCGTGGTTCAGGCCAACGGGATTACCCATGGACCGCTTGCAATGGATAAACCCCTTTCCATTACAGGATTAATGCCTGGAGAATATACCCTCTGTATAAAAGCATCTGAATTTGGCAGATATAATACTAAATTCAAGGTTGCCAGAGATGCGATTACAAGTATTTATTTTGCGGAAAGGCTCAATCTTTGGTCGAGATTTAGGATTTATCATAGCAAAAAACCGCTAGTCATCGAATTAATACGGGAAACTCCAGAGGCACCGTTACCAAAAGTGAAGACGCTGACCTCGCAGTTTTGGGTTGGATGGTGTGACGACCCTGATGAAATTACAGATTTTTTTTCTGAAGAGCCATATTACGCAAGATTCAACGAATTAGAAGCTAAACTTGCCAATGGTGAAATTGACGAGACCATATATGCAAAACGTGAAGAAGAATTGGATAATTGCCCCATAACGGATTTTGCTAAATCCCAAGGGGAACGCTTTCTTGATCACGATTTTATTGAGTGGAGGTGGGAGCCTGACTGCAAGCCCTTGGTAGAGATGTTTTCCGGTTCATCATGGGTCGAAATGTGGGCTGAAAAAGTTGAGGATCGTGCTAAGAGCTTGGGAGTTGGGAAAATAAACTGTTTTGTTATGATCGGCCTTGAAGAGGGAGTTAATCCACCACAACAAGTTGAAAAACCATGTGATATCAAGCTGAAAAGCGGCACATTGGTATTTATCGGTGAAATAACCCATTGTGATTATCCGCTCTCATAAATATGGGAAAACTTCTGTAAATCATATTGCCCACAAGCATTTTTTAGATTTCCATAAGAATTGCTGCAAATGCCTTGTTCTGGATTTTTGATGAAAACTGGAACGTTATATGCGTAAATAATGTAGCATAGGGATTGTTTACCTAAATGTTTTTAAGTGTGGTTATTGGCTGGAAAACTTTAATAGTCTTACAATTGCAGATATTTGTTCATGTGCCTATTCGAGCCACATGCGGAGCCAAAAGGATTATGCTATGCCAACCCCACCACGCGGTTTGATTTATGACGATATTACCCAAACGATGGGTGGCACGCCTTTGGTGCGGCTGTCGCGCTTTGGCGCGGATGTCGGGGCGGAAATTCTGGCCAAGCTGGAGTTTTTCAACCCGATTGGCTCGGTCAAGGACCGGATCGGGGTGGGGATGGTGGATGCGCTTGAGGCTTCGGGTGCGTTGAAACCCGGTGGCACGCTGATTGAACCCACCAGCGGAAATACCGGTATCGCGCTGGCCTTTGTCTGCGCGGCGCGGGGCTATAACCTGATCCTGACCATGCCGGAAACCATGTCGGTCGAGCGGCGCAAGATGCTGGCGTTGCTGGGGGCGCGTTTGGAGCTGACCGAAGGCGCCAAGGGCATGAAAGGCGCGATTGCGCGGGCCGAGGAACTGGCGGCAGAGATTGAAGGCGCGATCATTCCGCAGCAGTTCGAAAACCCTGCCAATCCGGCCATCCATGTGAAAACCACCGCCGAGGAAATCTGGCAGGATACCGGCGGTAAGGTGGATGTTTTTGTCTCGGGCGTGGGCACGGGGGGCACGATCACCGGCGTTGGACGTCTGTTGAAGGAACGCAATCCGGATGTGCGCATTGTCGCGGTCGAGCCGGTGGACAGTCCGGTTTTGTCGGGCGGTGATCCGGGGCCGCATAAAATTCAGGGGATCGGAGCGGGGTTTGTGCCGGGGATTCTGGAAACCGGTCTGATTGACGAGATTTTGCAGATCAGTAACGACGCGGCCTTTGAAAACGCCCGCAAGGTGGCCGCCAAGGAAGGGGTGCCGGTGGGCATTTCATCGGGCGCTGCATTGGCTGCGGCGCGGGAAATTGCCGCCCGGCCCGAGATGGTAGGCAAGAATATTGTGGTTGTTCTGCCCAGTTTTGCGGAACGGTATCTGTCCACACCGCTGTTCGATCTGGAATAGGGTGCAAACAGGGCGTCTGGCACCACCACAGCTTTCTCTTATCCGGATATTATTGAAACAGGGCAATCTTTGTGCAAACAGTGGATGTAACTGCTGCAGGAACTCCGACACAAAGGGAACTTGACAATATGGCCAGAATTCAGCAACAAGTCGCCAATGCCATCGTCATAGCTGTGCCCAAAGGGGCAACTGAAACGCAAATAGACGCAGCAATAAACGCAATCATTACAGCGGTAACGCCATGAGCCGAATTCATTTCTATGCAACGGCCAATGATATTTCGATGATCTGTCAGGTCGTCGAATCCAAGATGAACCTGAAAATATATCCATCATTTACAGTTCTTAAAGAGGATTTTTCGGGCGAGGTAACCGAGTACGAAAGCTTTGCCGACATTCCTAATTTGGGCAAGGCTACAAGTGGAGATTGTTTTTTTAATCCTACTTACGTCCTTATTGACAAAGCAATTCCATTACAGCCAGGAGTGCGACGGGCAGGAGAATTGGAAAAGATATACATGTCTGCCACACTGCACGAGGCGGCTGTCGATTTTACTCCGGGTGGCGAATTTGGAGACGACGCAATTATTTTGGGCGAAATGTTGAACCAGATGTCTTCCAAGGAAAGCGAGCGAATTCTGCGCGCCTTTCGCACGGCTATGAAAAAACATTTCGGTGTAAGAGCACGTGGCATGTGGATCGGCCCGGAAACCCTTGAGCGACTTAAGACAGGTACGCGTGTCACGGCATTTTACGATCACCCAGAACCCGAAATTGTAGACATTCAACTGCACGAGATTGAACCGCAAGAGGCAATTACATCTGGCTAGAGCATGGTGCACGGTATTGCATTCATCCGCCCGCCTGCGCCATAGCGCCGGAACTCGGCGGGCAACCCGAAAATACATCACGATGATCCCGCAATTTGCGGATCACACCCAAGCCGGGGTTTTGCTCACTGATCAACGCTGAACAATATGGCGCGTCTGGCCTGGGCTGCCTTGTCGAACAGTTTTGGCAGGCCTTGAAACCAAGCCCAGGTAGACCAGGAATCATCAAGCCCTTCTTCTTCTCCGTATTCTTCTATCACAAGATTTTCAAATCCCTGTTCAAAGGCACTTTGATCGATTTTTTTCAATGCTGTTGCAGCTTCGGCTACCTGTTGGGGGCTAAGGATTGTAACGATATAATCTGCCCCTTGATACAAATGTTTACCTCCCAAAATGACATCGCTTAAAGGAAACGAACCATTATCCTGTTTCAGTTCCCCGTCAGTCAAAACTCTGTGTATTGCGAGCCAGAAATTGCCGGTTTCATGCAGCCATTCTTTATCCCATTCGGCTTCGATCTCCTCGTGAATGATAGAAATCAGTTCACTATCGGATTTTGCAGATAGAACTTTTTGATACTGTTTGTCAGTCAATGCAAAATGCACACCTAGGTACGCCATTTGATATTCTCCTCTAATCGCAGGATTAGCAAGCGACCACCTCTACCGTCTGCACTATAAGCAGTGCCCTGTTCCGTTTTTGTCAGGCCTGAGAGTTCTTGTCAAAAGGTAGTCTGGGGGCTGGCCCAAAAGCACTGACTTCCCTATGTGTTGGCTCGGTATGTGGTTTTCCAGACATCCCGCAAGGTAAGATGCCGGCAATTCGGTTCTGCGGTTTTATGCAAATGTGCCGGGATTGGTTTTGAAAGGCTTGCCCATTAGGGGGCGGGCGCGGTAATAGGGCTGGAGGACATCATAAGTATAAGAACACCAAGGGGGCATAAATGCGTCGAGTCGTTGTTACAGGTCTGGGCATGGTTACACCGCTGGCTTGCGGGGTCGAGGAAACCTGGAAACGTCTGCTGGCTGGTGAATCCGGTGCGGGCACGATCACACGGTTTGATGCCAGCCATCTATTGACCGATTACGCCTGTGAAATCCCGTTTGGCGATGGCACGGACGGCACGTTCAACCCTGATGATACGATGGCGGCCAAGGACCGGCGCAAGGTGGATGACTTTATCCTCTATGCTATGGCGGCGGCAGATCAGGCGGTGAAAGATGCCGATTGGACCCCTGAAGACGAGGAAAGCCGCCTGCGCACCGGTGTGATGATCGGATCAGGGATTGGCGGATTGCAGTCGATTGCCGAGACCTCGATCGTGCTGAAGGAACGCGGGCCGCGCAGGGTTTCGCCGTTTTTCATTCCCGGTGCCTTGATCAATCTGGCCTCGGGCCAGGTTTCGATCCGCTATGGCTTCAAGGGGCCAAACCATGCGGTTGTGACCGCCTGTTCCACCGGTGCACATGCGATTGGCGATGCGGCACGGCTGATTATGCTGGACGATGCCGATGTGATGATCGCGGGCGGCACCGAAAGCCCGATTTGCGAGATCGGCATTGCCGGTTTCAATGCCTGCAAGGCGCTGTCCACACGGCGGGGCAATGACCCCAAGGCCGCAAGCCGCCCCTATGACGAGGATCGCGACGGGTTTGTCATGGGCGAAGGCGCGGGCGTGGTTGTGCTGGAGGAATATGAACACGCCAAGGCGCGCGGGGCCAAGATTTACGCCGAGGTTCTGGGCTACGGGATGTCGGGCGATGCTTATCACATCACCGCGCCTGCCTCGGACGGGGATGGCGGGTATCGGGCAATGGAGGCCGCGATAAAGCGGGCCGGTGTGACGCCGGACGACATTGACTATATCAACGCACATGGCACATCGACCATGGCCGACACGATTGAATTGGCAGCGGTTGAACGGCTGATGGGCGATGCGGCGGCGGGGGCGACCATGTCCTCCACCAAATCGGCGATTGGCCATCTATTGGGCGCGGCAGGTGCTGTAGAAGGGATTTTCTGCATTCTGGCGCTGCGCGATCAGATCGCGCCACCGACACTGAATCTGGACAACCCGCCAGAGGGGATCAAGCTGGATCTGGCTGCAAAGAAGGCCGTGGAGCGGGAAATCAATGTGGTGATGTCGAATTCATTCGGCTTTGGCGGCACCAACGCCAGTCTGGTGATGGGCAAGGTAACAGATTGATGTGGAAGCATATTACATCAACGTTTCTGTCGCTGATGGTGGTTATTCTGGCGGTGGCCAGCGGGGTGATCCTGTTGGCGCAAAACCGCTATAAGGCGCCCGGGCCGTTGACGCAGGCCATGTGTTTGCGGGTGGAAAGTGGCACCAACATGCGCAAGGTGTCCGAGGAATTGGCCAATCGCGGGGCGGTCAGCAGTGGCATGCTGTTTCGCATGGGCGCGGATTATTCCGACAAATCGCACAAGTTGAAGGCCGGTAGTTTTCTGGTGCCCGAAGGGGCGTCGATGGCTGATATTGTGGATATCGTCACCCGTGGCGGCGCGAGCAGTTGCGGCACCGAGATTGTTTACCGCATTGGCGTGACCCGCACCCAGATCAAGGTGCGCGAGCTGGATCCGGCAACGAACAAATATTTCGACAAGGTGGCTTATGTGCCCGCCGACGAGGAAACCCCCGCCGATTACACGCAGGCCCGCGAACAGGGGGATGCGCGCTATCGGATTGCGCTGGCCGAAGGGGTGACGACCTGGCAGATTGTCGAGGCGTTGAAGGCTGCGGATTTCCTGAAAGGCAAGGTTGCAGAGATGCCGCCCGAGGGCATGCTGGCACCGGACAGCTACGAGGTACGCGCAGGCGATACACGGGAGTCGGTGCTGGAACGGATGCAGGCCGCACAGCAGGCTATTCTGGACGAGGCCTGGGCCGGTCGGGATAAGGATTTGCCGATCACGACCAAGGAAGAGGCGTTGACGCTGGCATCCCTGATCGAAAAGGAAACCGGCGTGGCCGAGGAGCGTCCGCAGGTGGCGAGTGTATTCATCAACCGGCTGCGCAAGGGGATCAAATTGCAGACGGACCCAGCGGTTATTTACGGCATCACCAAGGGGCAGGGTATTCTGGGCCGTGGATTGCGCCAGAGTGAACTGCGCCGCAAGACGCCGTATAATACCTATGTGATCGAGGGTTTGCCGCCGGCACCGATTGCCAATCCGGGGCGTGCGGCGATCAATGCGGCGGTGCATCCGGACCAGACCGATTATCTGTTCTTTGTTGCGGATGGTACCGGCGGCCACGCCTTTGCCAAGACTTTGAAAGAGCATAACGAGAATGTGGCCCGTTGGCGCAAGATCGAAGCCGAGCGCGGTAACAACTAGGCGGGGTGGGCAATTTGTCCGCTCTCCATGCTTGGTAAAACCCCCTCTGGTCCCCCTGAAGGGGGAGGCGACGGGTTCGGGCTTGTCCCTTGATAAATAAAGGTTTTGTTAACCCGACCGTGCGGTGGGTTTGGCGATTTGCCTTGACTTTGCGAACGCTGCAAAGTATACATTGTGGCAAGCTAGAAGAAGTGGGCAAGCAGTCGGGGAGGTATCCTGCGGCTGCTTTTTCATTTCTCTTGTGCGGAGCGGCATGAGAGGCAGATTCAGACCACATGACAATGATTACACCCGTAGGGGGCAACGGTGAAGCCGAGGAAATCCTTTGCATCGCCGAGAAGCACCTTGGCCGGATGCTATACCGCGTCGAGGAATTGATTGCAGCGTTTGAAGCGGAAGAAACCACGCTTTCCAAAGAAGCGGTGGCGCGGATTCGCGAGTTGAGCAAGGCCGCACAGACGGCGTTTGATGAAAGGGCAAAAATTGAAAAGCTCCGAAAAAACACAGCCGGAATTGTGCACGACTATGCGCTCGACTTTGATACGGCCAGACTTGAGATCGGGCGCAGAATTGCTCGCTTGCGCGACGCCAGAGGAGCAGACGGGATTTCTGGACAGCCTGAGTGAGGAGACATTGCTGGCGCTGCCCTATCTGTTCGAATTCTGGGCGTTCGAGCATCAGTTGCCGCCGCAAGGGGATTGGCGCACATGGGTGATCATGGGCGGGCGCGGGGCGGGGAAAACCCGCGCCGGTGCCGAATGGGTGCGCAGCATGGTCGAAGGATCACGCCCGATGGATATGGGCCGCGCGCGGCGGGTGGCGCTGGTGGGGGAAACGCTGGACCAGACCCGCGAGGTGATGGTGTTTGGCGAGAGCGGCATTCTGGCCTGTTCGCCACCGGACCGGCGCCCCGAATGGCAGGCGACGCGCAAGCGGCTGGTCTGGCCGAACGGTGCTGTGGCGCAGGTGTTTTCGGCGCATGACCCCGAGAGTTTGCGCGGGCCGCAGTTTGATGCGGCCTGGGTGGACGAACTGGCCAAATGGAAGAAGGCCGAGGAGGCCTGGGACATGCTGCAATTCGGGTTGCGGCTGGGGGATTGTCCACGCCAGTGCGTGACGACCACGCCCAAGAATGTGCCGATTTTGAAAGCGATACTGGGGAATTCCACCACGGTGGTGACCCGCGCGCCGACCGAGGCGAACCGCGCCTATCTGGCGGCGTCGTTTCTGGAAGAGGTGCGCGCGCGCTATGCCGGTACGCGGCTGGGACGGCAGGAACTGGACGGGGTATTGCTGGAGGATGCGGAAGGGGCATTGTGGACCTCGGCGATGCTGGAGGGTTTGCGGCTTGAGGAGGCCGGAGAACTGGACCGGATCGTGGTGGCGGTGGACCCGCCTGTGACGGGGCACAAGGGATCGGATGAATGCGGCATCGTGGTTGTCGGGGCGAATTGTCAGGGCAATCCGGCCGATTGGCGGGCAGTGGTGATCAAGGATGCAACCGTATCCGCCGCGACCCCTGCGGCCTGGGCGCGGGTGGCGATTGCGATGGTCGAGGAATACGGCGCGGACCGGCTGGTGGCCGAAGTCAATCAGGGCGGCGACATGGTGGAAAGCGTGATCCGGCAGATTGATCCGCTGGTGCCTTACCGGTCTGTGCGCGCCGCCAAAGGCAAGATCGCGCGGGCCGAGCCTGTGGCGGCGTTATATGAACAGGGCCGTGTGCGGCATCTGCGCGGGCTTGGCGGGCTGGAGGACCAGCTGTGCCGCATGACCACGCGCGGCTATGAGGGCAAAGGCAGTCCCGACCGGGTGGATGCTCTGGTCTGGGCCTTGCACGAGTTGATGATTGAACCGGCTGCGAAATGGCGGCGGCCGAGGGTTCGCGGGCTGTAGTTTCTTTTTCGCATAAATATCCGCGCCGCAGGCAAGAAAACCTTTATGCCTCCGGCGGGGATATTTTCACGAAAAAGAAGCGGGAACAAACAAGAGAAACTGGCGAAGAGACGAGGAGCTTCTTCTATGGCGTTTAATTTCTTTCGACGGGGTGCGCAGGTGCCCGAGCAGAAGGCCTCGGCGGCGGGGCCGGTGATTGCTTATCACGGGGCCGGACGTGTGGCGTGGTCTCCGCGTGATGTGGGGTCGCTGACGCGAACGGGTTTTCTGGGGAATCCGGTCGGGTTTCGCTGCGTGAAACTGGTGGCTGAGGCGGCGGCGGCGCTGCCGTTGGTGTTGCAGGACGGCGAACGGCGTTACGAGGCGCATCCGTTGCTGTCCTTGATCCGGCGCCCGAACGGGGCGCAGGGGCGGGCAGAGCTGTTCGAGGCGCTGTTTGGGCAGTTGTTGCTGACCGGCAATGGCTATCTTGAGGCGGTGCCGGACGAGGTGGGCGCGCCGGTGGAGCTGCATGTGCTGCGCAGTGACCGGATGAGCGTGGTGCCCGGCGCCGATGGCTGGCCGGTGGCCTATGAATACGC
>WFNH01000007.1 GCA_015488685.1 Marinosulfonomonas sp. | reverse complement strand
CGATGGCGCCGTGACGCTTGCCAACAAGGTGAACACAGTGAAAGCCGTGCGAATGATGCTGTGCTTTGACATGTTGTTCCCCCTTCGGTTCTGCATAAGAATTCTGTGTTGTTGCCCGCCCCGCGCAATTGCGGGGCGGGCAACAACACAGAATTCTTATGCAGAACCGAAGGGGGAACAACATGTCAAAGCACAGCATCATTCGCACGGCTTTCACTGTGTTCACCTTGTTGGCAAGCGTCACGGCGCCATCGGCGCAATCCGTTCAAGCCCCGACCCCCAGCGCACCCCGCTCTTACTCGGCAACCGCCATTCACGGCCTGCCAGGCCAGCCCGAAACAACCGGCAAGGTCATCAAATCCGGCCAGAACCTGCGGTTGGAGTTTGACCAAAACGGCAAGCCCGTCATCCAGATCCTGCGCCCCGCCGATGGCATCATGTATGTGCTGGATCCAACCGCCAAAACCTATATCGAAATCCGTGGCCCCGCCGTGCCCGCCACTGCGACCGATGGCTATACCACCCCCTGCCCCGACCAGCCACCGCTGGCCCGCTGCGAGCGCACCGGCAAGGATACCGTCAGTGGTATTGCCGTCGAGCGCTGGGAACTGGCGGCCAAACCGAATGATCCGCCACTGGTAATCCTGTGGGATTCCACCCGCCGACACGCCTTGCGACAGGAATTTCCCGATGGCCGTGTGATGGCTATGGCATTCAAGGCGATGGAGGACGTGGACGGGCGCAAAACCGAACACTGGACCATTCAGGTTACCGCCCCCGACCAGCCCGCCAACACCGGCAGTTGGTGGTTCGACCCCGAATTGCGCGTTGTGGTGCGCGAAGACATGCCCGGCGGCGAAATCCGCCGTCTGGAAAATATTGAAACCGGCCCTGTTGATCCCGCCGCCTTTACGGTGCCGCAGGGGTGGACACGCCAAGATGCGCCCACGGGCAACTGATCAGGAAAGGCACGCCATGCTGACACTTTACGCCAACTTCAAGGGCGGCACCGGCAAAAGCACCGTTGTGTTCAACATGGCGGTCTGGCGGCTGGAGCAGGGCCATGACGTCACCGTCTGCGATCTGGACCCGCAACGCACCGTTACCGATGTGGCGGCCATCCGAGCCGAGGACGGAATCGAACCCGCGCTAAAGGTGGTGCACAAACTGCCCACCCACGCCAAGGCCAAGGGCGAGTGGCTGATCGACGTGGGCCTGTCCGACATGGATGCGCTAAAGGCCGCGATCAAAATCAGCGACCGGATTGTCATTCCGGTGACCCCCTCGCAGGCCGACATCTGGGCCACGCAGCAATTTCTGGACATCATCGCCAAGGCCCGCCCCAAAGGCAAACTGCCCCCCGTTCTGGCCTTCATCAACCGCGCCGATCCGCACCCGCGTTCGCGCGAAAACGCCGAGACAATGGACGTGCTGGAAATGCTGGACGGGATCAAACCGCTTAAGGCCAAAATGGTGCAGCGACTGGCATTTAGGCGTTCGTTTTCCGAAGGGCTGGCAGTGTTTGAACTGGAACCAAACGGCAAAGCGGCCACTGAACTGGACGCGCTGGCCGCGGCCATCCACAATGAATAAGGAATAGAAACGATGATCATGCCTTTCCTGCGACTTGTTGCCATCTACATTGTCGTCATTCTGGCCGCTGTGCTGTTTTTCAACCGCAACACGGTGATGCCATTGCTGGGGTTTGGCGGGGATGACGAAACGCCCGTTGTGCAATCCGAAACGGCCACAGGCACCCCGGCCGCCCAAGCGATTGCCGAAGCGCCAAAACCTGTGGCCCGCCCTGAGCCGCAGGCCATCGTGCAACCTGTTGCCGAAGCGCCCGCGACCCAGCAGCCGCCAAAATACCCCACCGCCGACACCGCTCAGATTGTCACGCCTACACCGCAACCTGCCACCCCCGCGCCCGCAGCCAAACCTGCCGCCAATCTGGAAAGCCGTCTGAAACAGGCCCGCCAGGCCTATTGGAACCGCGACATGGCCGGTGCCGAGGCCCGCTACAAAGGGCTGGTTAACGATTTCCCCGACAACGCCGATATCAAGGGCGAGTTGGGCAATCTGTATTACGCCCAGCGTCGTAATGCGGAAGCAGCGGAAATGTACCATCAGGCCGGTTTGCAACTGATCAAAGATGGCAACCCGCAGCAGGTGATGCTATTGATTGGCGTATTGCAGGCCATCGCGCCCGCCAAAGCCACCGATCTGCGCCAGCGCCTTTCCCAGTAACGCCGACAACCGGAAACATTGTGACATGAGCACCTTTCTGAAATCCCGCCTCGCCCGTCTGGAAAGCCATCTAAAGGCCGAAAATCCCGCCCTGCTCGAGGTGCTGCCGACCTATTACAAATTCGACAAGCTGCTTTACAAAACCGGCCTGCTGGATCGGGAAACATCATTGGCGTCGCGGATTTCGTGGTGGCCGCTGATTTCGGTGCTGGGCACGTTTTCCTCGGGCAAATCGACCTTTATCAATTCTTACGTCGGGGATGAACTGCAAAGCACCGGCAATCAGGCGGTGGATGATAAATTCACCGTGATCTGTCACCGCTCGGCCGATGGTGGCGGCAACCAGACCCTGCCCGGTTCCGCCCTTGATGCCGACCCGCGCTTTCCCTTCTACCGCATCAGTCACGAGATCGAAAAAGTGGCCCAAGGCGAAGGCAAACATATCGAAAGCTATCTGCAACTGCGCACCACAGACAAGGAAGCGATCCGAGGCAAGATCATCATCGACAGCCCCGGATTTGACGCCGATGATCAACGCACATCGACTCTGCGGATCACCGATCATATCCTTGATCTGTCCGATCTGGTGCTTGTGTTCTTTGACGCCCGCCACCCTGAACCGGGCGCAATGCAGGACACGCTGGAACATCTGGTGGCCCGCACGGTGACACGCACGGATGCCTCGAAATTCCTGTATGTGTTAAACCAGATCGACACGGCGGCCAAGGACGACAACCCCGAAGAAGTGGTGGGCGCATGGCAACGCGCCATCGCGCAGGCCGGTCTGACGGCGGGGCAGTTTCACACAATCTATAACGAAAAAGCCGCCAGCCCGATCGAGGACAAGGCCCTGCGCGAACGCTTCCGCGCCAAACGCGACACCGATCTGGCCAAGATCAAAGAACGCATGGACGAAGTAGAGCTGCAGCGCAATTACCGCATCGTTTCTGTGCTCGAGACCGTGGCCAATGAATTGGAGCACGACGTGCTGCCCAAACTGCGCACCGCCAAGGCAAAATGGCGCCGTGGTGTGCTGATTGGTGACGGCATTGCACTGGGCGCGCTGGTGGCTGCCGCCATCGGGGCGGCGGTTTACTTCAAATGGGTGCCCTCATTAGAAATGTTCACGCTGGCTTGGATCAAAGCCAACTGGATCGACGCAACGGTTGGCGTGGTGGCCATTACCATCCTTGCCTTTGCCTTTCATTTCTGGATGCGCGGATTTGTGGCCAAACGCATCGCCAAGCCGCTGTCGGAATCCTACGGGCAGGTTGAACTTAATCTGAAAAATGCCTTCTTGAAAAGCGCCGGTGCCTTCCAGTCGATTTTCCGCGTGGAACCCGCAGGCTGGAGCAAACGCGCCGGCAAGCACCTGCGCACTGTGCGCGAAACCGTGGCCACCCACATCCAGAACCTGAACGACCGCTACGCCGATCCATCCGGCAAAACCGCACTCCCCAAGGACGACACGCCAAAGGCCGAAAAGACCACTTAGGACCAAGCAAATGTATGCCGAAACATCCCACCAAAACCCCGAAGGCAAATGCGCCGATCTGGCCTTTCGTCTGGCCGTTTACGAGGCAGGCCACGCCCTGACCGCCCGCGCGCTGAACCTGCATATCCTGTCGGTCCGCATGCTGCCCCGCCCGCCGGTCTTGAGCAGCGACAAGACGTTCAACAACAACGACTGGGGGTCGTTCATCGAGGCGCTGGAGATCCGCGTGATTGAATTGTTCGGTGGCCAGATCGCCGAGGAAACTGCCTGTTCCTGCAACACCTGCGGCATCGGCGATATCGCCCGTGTGGATGAACTGTCACGCCTGATCGCAGGGTTGAAGGGGGAAGAGGACGCCGAAGCGGTGATGTTCGAACTGGAAGACATCGCGCTGAAAATCTTTGCCAAGCCCGAATATAAAAACGCCATCATCCCCATCGCCACCTTTCTGGCTGAACGGGTCGAGGCGGGCGAGGAACTGATCAATGGGGCCGATATCGAGGCCGAGCTGGACAAATACGTCCCTCGCGCGCCCAAGGAAACATGGGCGAAAAAACTGTTTTCCTTTGGCCGAAAATAGCGTTTGAATACGCGGCATGAACCCGACATATCAATTCCGCCACGCCATCACCCGCAAACCCGCCGCCAGCATCACCAAAGGCCTGCGTGCCATTGACACAGGCACGCCCGATCTGGAACGTATGCAGGCCGCCCATGACGCCTATGTCGCCACCCTGCGCGAAACCGGTGCCGATGTGGTTACCCTGCCACCCCTGCCCGCCTATCCCGACTGTGTGTTTGTCGAGGACACCGCCCTTTGCCTGCCCCAAGGAGCCATCCTGATGCGCTCGGGTGCGGTCAGCCGCGCGGGCGAGGTGGCCGAAATGGCCCCTTCCCTGCGCAATCACTATAACGATGTGCGCCAGATCAAAGGCCCGGGCACAATCGAGGGCGGGGATATTCTGGTCACGCCAAAGGAAATTCTGGTCGGCCTGTCGGAGCGCACAAATCAGGCCGGTATGGATGAGTTGGCCCGGCTGGTGCGCGACTGGGGCTACAAGGTGCGTGCCATTTCCGTTCCCGCAGGCGTGTTGCACTTCAAAACCGATTGTTCCCTTCTGGACGGGGAAACCATCCTGTCCACCCCGCGCCTAGCCGCATCGGGGTGTTTCGACGACTACAAGGTGATCTATACGGCAGACGGGGAAGAGGCGGCGGCAAACGCCATCCGCTTTAATCAATTCGTGATCATGGCCGCCGGTTTCCCGAACACGGCCAAGCGGCTGTATGATGCCGGTTACGAGGTGCGGGAAATCGACAATACGGAATATGCCAAACTGGACGGCGGCATGTCCTGCCTGTCGCTACGATTCTAGCGGCTTGATCAATTCCGGCCCTTGCGCCTTGTTCGAATTCACCGCTGTGCCGACCCGATGCTTGCGCAGCACCCCGTCAGGGGCGGGCTGCATCAATGTTGCAGCCCCCTTGCCTTCCTCGCCCAGCCACAGCCCCCATTGGTCCGGCGGCAGGATCACCGGCATCCGGTGATGCACCATCGCCATTTCGTCATTCGCCCCCGTGGTGACAATCGCGCAGGTATCCATTGGGGCATCCCCTTTGTCCCAGCGCTGCCAGATACCGGCGAATACCACCGGCGTGCCATCCTCGCGATAGATATACCACGGCAGACGCGCACCACCCTCGCCCTTGCTCCATTCATAAAAGCCGGTGGCGGGGATCAGGCACCGCCGACTGCGACAGGCATCGCGAAAGGCGGGCTTTTCAGCCAGCGTTTCCGCCCGTGCGTTGATCAGCAGCGGGCCATCGGTTGGCGTTTTATACCACTGCGGCACAAACCCCCAACGCATCGAAACCAGCCGCCGCCCTTCGCCACTGACCACGGCGGACACGTTGTTCGTCGGGCAAATGTTGTAATTCGGGGTCACGGGCAGATTATTCGCAGGCAGCGCCGCAAACATCTGCGCCATCGCGCCCACCGGCAGTAACAGGGAAAATCGTCCACACATGGATATACTCTAACAGGCCCATGCAAAATGCAAAACACCCCGCGACTTGCGGCGCGGGGTGTTTCTATCTGTTATCTGTCTGGCTTAGTTACCAACGGTTTTGATCCGGCCTTCGACCGAGGCAGTCACGCCACCGTTCTTGATTACATAGTTGATCACGTCATTGGCCATCAGATTGCCGTTTGCCTTGTCAATCAACAAACGCCCGCCGCCAAGGGCGCTATACCCGTCACCGCCGGCCAGAATGTAATCATTGGTCGCCAGTTTGTAGGTCTTGTCGATATCCAGATCTTCGCCGCCAATTTTAACCGAGGCAATACGCGAACCGGCAGGCGCGCTGGGATCATAAACATAGGTCATGCCAGAAACCTGCGGGAACCGGCCTGCGCCTTTTTCCACTTGGCTAACCCCGTTTTCCAGCGCGGCCAGAACCTGACTGCCCGGCAGTTCCGTCAGCACCGTGACGTTGCCAAACGGCAGTTCTGTCAGAATATCGCGGCGGGTCAGGACAGTGCCCGCATCATAGGTGCGATCCCCGCGGATACCGCCGCCGTTTGCGATGGCAATATCGGCCCCAGTGGCATCGCGGATCGCATCGGCAATCAGATCACCCATCGCCGATTCCTCTCCACGCACCACGTTGCGGCGCGAATCCAGCGGCCCTTGGGTCGCGCCGATTTCGATATTCAGGCTTTCGTCCAACTGCTTTTCAAACTTTTCGACTATGGCCTGTGATTCCGGATCAGGGGCCACATTCGCTGTGTTGATAAAGCGGAAATTCGGGGTCCAGCGCACCTTGCGTTTGCCATGCGATTCACCGATTGTCACGGTCAAATCCAGCGGGGACAGAAACCGCCCGTCAATCGAGGTTTCCACATAGGCCGTGCGCCCGTCATAAGAGGTGCCATAAGAGTGGTCATCGCCAGACATGATCACATCAAACGCGCCGCTGGCAATCAGCTTGCGGTCGTTGGACATATCGGTTTGCACCACGCCAATCACCAAATCGGCACCTTCACCGCGCGCCGCCTTGGCTGCGGCAACACCGCTCTCAACAGTTGACGCGAATTTCAGATCACCTGAACTGGTCACCTCGGGCGTTGTGTCCTGCGCCACCGGAATCAGGGCAATCTTCAGCCCTTCGATTTCCTTCCACATCACACCGCCAAGACCTTCAACCGGCGTGCCATCACCATTGGTAATGTTGATCGCCGCCCATGGATATTTCGAGGCCGCCATTTTTTCGAGGAAATTGTCCACGCCGAAATCAAACTCGTGATTGCCCGGAACGGCAATGTCAAACGGCACCAGATTGGTCAGCTCGATGGTATTCTGGCCGTGATCAAACCCTGAAAGGATGGATGGCGACAGCATATCGCCATCAAACACATAGATCGTATTCGGGTTGGCCGCGCGCTCGGCCTTGGCTACCGCATTCAGACGCGCAAAACCGCCTTGGTCACCTTCCCCGTCGAACTGGTAAATATCGCCAACACCCAGAATAGTGATCTTGATCGGCTCTTCGGCATAGGCTGGCGCCAGCGTGGCCGCTGCAATCGCGGTGCCGCCCAGAATCGCCGCCGTCAGGCTTCGAAAGGTGGTTTTGGTACGAGTAAGCATGGGAATCCCCCTGTTGAGTGAACTGATTCACCGCGTATCGTGGCGATGTATCCCCCAAGAGTCAAAGCCTTGACGATTGCGCTTCAAAACGGCATGTCACCCCCATGCAAATTTATAAAATCTTCCTCGGGTCCGAATGGGCTGAACTTGATGAAAAAGGCGAAACCCTTGGCGCGCCGATTGATCTGGCCGACGGGTTTATCCACTTTTCCACCGCCGCCCAGGCCGGCGAAACCGCAGCTAAATATTTTGCCGGTGTGGATGGCCTGATGCTGGTCGCTTTTGAGGCTGACAATATGGGCGAGGCGCTGAAATGGGAGCCCTAGCGCGGGGGTGATCTGTTCCCGCATCTCTACCGGCCCTTGAAACGTGCCGAGGTGCTATGGGCCAAACCGCTGCCCTTTGAAAACGGGGCGCATATCTTTCCGGCAGAAATGACATGAAGCTGGTCGAGCGCCTTGGTATTGCGGCCCTGCACCGGCTGGACCCGGAACAGGCGCACGCCCTGTCGCTCAAGGCGCTGAACAGCAGGCTGGTGCCGCTGCCCGGTGTCTATACCTCGCCCCGCCTGCGCACCACGGTTGCGGGACTGAAGCTACCCAACCCCGTCGGCCTTGCTGCCGGTTTTGACAAAAATGCCGTGGCCCTTTCGCCACTGTCCCGCGCCGGTTTCGGTTTTCTCGAGGTCGGCGCTGCCACCCCGCGCCCGCAACCGGGCAACCTCAAACCGCGCCTGTTCCGCCTGAGTGAAGACAAGGCGGTGATCAACCGTTTCGGGTTCAATAACGACGGGATGCAGGCGATCGGGCGACGGCTGGTGCAATATACCGGTGATGCGGTGATCGGCCTGAACCTTGGCGCGAACAAGGACAGCGACGACCGCGCCGCGGATTTTGCCAAGGTGCTGGGATACTGCGGCGGGGATATTGATTTTGCCACGGTGAATGTGTCCTCCCCCAACACCGAACGCCTGCGCGATTTGCAAGGCAAAGAGGCGCTGAGCGCCCTGTTGAACGGCGTGCTGAAGGTGCGCGATGGCCTGCCCCACCCGATCCCCGTGTTCCTGAAAATTGCGCCCGATCTGAACGAACAGGAACTGGCCGATGTGGCCGAGGTAGCCCGCGAAACCGGCATTGATGCCGTCATCGCCACCAACACCACCCTGTCGCGCGACGGGCTGACCAGCCGCCACCGCGATGAAACAGGTGGTTTGTCGGGCGAGCCGCTATTTGAAAAATCCACCCGCGTTCTGGCGCAGCTTTCGGAACTGACAAATGGCAAAATCCCCCTGATCGGCGTCGGCGGCGTTGGCTCGGCCGAACAGGCCTATCAGAAAATCCGCGCCGGAGCCTCGGCGGTGCAACTTTATTCCGCGATGGTCTTCCAAGGGCTGTCGCTGGTCGATGAAATCACCCGTGGCCTTGACGACCTGCTGGCGCGCGACAAATTCTATAAACTCTCCGACGCTATCGGAACAGGACGAAAGGACTGGCTATGACAACCATCTGGCACAACCCCCGTTGCAGCAAATCCCGCGCCACGCTGGCCCTGATCGAGGAGGCCGGCATCACCCCCGACATTCGCCGCTATCTGGACAACGCCCCGTCTGAATCGGAAATCCGCGAAGTGCTGGCGCAGCTGGGCATCCCCGCAGAAAAACTGATCCGCAAAGGCGAAGCACTGTTCAAGGAGCTGGGTCTGAAGGATGCAGACGAGGACACATTGATCAAAGCCATGGCCGAAAACCCAAAACTGGTTGAACGACCCGTGGTGATCAAAGACGGCAAAGCCGCCCTTGGCCGCCCGCCAGAATCCGTACTGGATATTCTCTAGGCCCTTCTTCTTTTCTTAAATACCTGCGCCGCAGGCATAGACTCTATTTTCCTGCCTGTGCCTCCAGTGCCGGATATTTCATTCCCAGCGTCACCCCGCGGGCGATGAACGATATCAGCAAAGACAGCCACAGCCCGTGATTGCCGAACAGCGGTACCAGAACCGCAAGAGATACCGCATAAACGATAAACGACACGATCATCATATTGCGCATATCCCGTGAACGGGTGGCGCCGATGAATATCCCGTCAAACATCCACGCCGCAACGCCGATTATTGGCGAGGCAATCATGTAAACCAGATAGTGTCGCGCTTCGTTGCGCACCTCTGGCGCGGTGGTCATAACGTCAATGATCCGCCCGCCATAAATCCAGAACACAAGCGACAGGCCGGTCACGCAGATCAACCCCCATGAACTGGTCAGTATTGCCCCACGACGCAAGACCGCACGGTTGCGTGATCCCAGGGCCTGCCCGACGATGGCTTCGGCCGCAAAGGCAAACCCGTCCAGCGCATAGGCAGTTATTTCAAGGAACTGCAGCAATATCTGGTTGGCCGCCAGCGGCACATCGCCAAAATCCGCACCAAAGAACAGAAACGAGATAAAGATGATCTGCAAGAACACCGAGCGGATCAGGATATCTGTGTTCACCACCGTCATCGCCTTTAGCCGCGCGACATCGAACACAACCGCCCAGTTGCGCCACATCCGGCCAATAAATGCCGGACGACACAGCCAAAGGCCCAGCGCCAGCCCGCTCCATTCCGCCAGAAAAGTAGCAAAGGCAACACCGCCAACACCCCAACCAAGGCCAAGCACGAACCACAGGTCCAGCCCGATGTTCAGCCCGTTCATCCACAATTGCAACACCAGCACCGCACGGGTTCGTTCCTGCGCGATCAGCCAGCCGTTTACACCATAGAGGGCCACAGCGGCAGGGGCCGACCAGACCCTGATCCGCATATACTCCCGCGCCATGCTTTCCACCTCGGGCGAGGCAGGCGAGGCCTGAAACGCCATCCAGAACAGTGGTAATTGCAACAGGATAATTCCGATGCCAGCGGCAAAGCCGATCATCAGTGCACGCATCAGAAGGGCGACGACCTCGGCCCTGTCGCCTGCGCCGTGGGCCTGCGCCGCCATGCCCGAAGTGCCCATCCGCAGGAAACCGAAGAACCAGTAAAGCGCGCCCAGTATCACCGCGCCAATCCCAACCGCACCAATCGGGGCGGCCTGCCCCATTTGCCCGACCACACCGGTATCCACCGCCCCCAGAATAGGCACCGTGGCGTTGGACAGCACAATCGGAAAGGCAATTTTCAGAACGCGGGAATGGGTCAGCGCGCCTGTTTGTGTATCACTCATCCCGCTGTGGCATCAAAAAATGCCCCGTGGCCTGCGCAAAAAGGCGTTGCCGGTTGTCCTGCCACCCCTCGACATGCACCGAGGCATAGCGCCGGCCGGAACGGTTCACCCGTGCCCGCGCATAGGCATCGCGTGGCAGACCGCTGCGCAGGTAATCTATGGTGAAATCAATCGTTTTGGGCATTCGTGGCAGGGCCATATCCCCGCCTGCATCGCCGCTTTCAATGTCGTTCCACAGCATTTGCCAGCTCAGGCCGATCACGGCCGTGATTTCCAGAAAGGCGGCTGTTACCCCGCCATGAATGGCTGGTAGCATCTGGTTGCCGATCAGTTTTTCATCAAACGGCAGGACGGCAGTCAATTCATCCCCGCGCCGGTCAAAACTGATCCCCAGAAATTTCGCATAGGGCACACCATCAACCAAAGAGGTCAGCGCCGCATCGCGCCGTTGTTTGATCACTTGCACGGGTTCGGGACGTCCTCGGTTCATTTCTTGCCCCCCTCTTCGCGCTGGATGGTAAAGGTGCCGGTGGCCGTGGCCACAGGACGGTCTGTATCCTCGTCCGTGGCGGTGGCGCGCACAAAGGCAACCGTGCGGGTCACATGGTAACATTCGGCATGTGCCGTGATCCGCTGCCCCGGCGTGGCAGGGCGCATATAGTCAATGCGCAAATCCAGCGTGGCCGTACCCATGGTGCCGGTCGGATGGCACATCACCGCCGCCCCGCTGGTGGTGTCCATCAGCGCCGAAACCGCACCGCCGGAAATCACGCCGGTTTCCGGATCACCGATAAAGCGTTCGTCATATGCCATCGAGATTTCGGCCTTGCCATCGGCAATCTTGCCCAGCTCCATGCCCAGCGCCTGAAAATGCGGCATCGCGGCAAAAGCTTGCCGGATCAGACTGCCCCGCGCCTTGCCATCAAGAGGTTTCGTTGTTGTCACGCGCCCGCTCCTTGTCCAAAAAAGATGTCGCGCTTTTGTTATTTCGCCCTCCGCAAATTAGCGCAAGCCCTATCTGCGACATTATACCCGACTGTTTCACTCGAAAATAACTTGCAACTCATTCTCATTATCCATAGGGCTATTGTCAGAAATAGAGTCGGAACACCTGCCATGACCACCCAGACCGCAAAACTCGGCATACCTTCACGCAGTCCCGCTGCACTGTTGCGCAGGTATAACCCGCTGCACAAACCGCGCACAGCCATTGTCATGATACTGGTCATTCTGGCCCTTTGGCCCGGCGCAGTCGGACAGGTCACACGCGGATTGATGCATGACGCCTATGTCGGCGTATCGGTGTTTGTCGCGGCTACCCTGATGCTGGTTTACGGCAGCGAGCGGTTTTTCAACGTCAATCTGGGCGATTTCTTGCGCCGCCAGACATTCCTGCAAATCCCGATTGCCGCCCTGTTGGGCATGTCACCCGGTTGCGCAGGGGCAATCATCGTGACCTCGGCCTATTCATCAGGCAACGTAACACTGGGCGCACTGGTGGCCGCCCTGACCGGCACCATGGGCGATGCCGCGTTTTTGCTGATTGCCACAAAACCGCTGACTGCCGCCGTTATCCTGCCCCTTTCGCTGGTAGCGGGCATCGTCACCGGACTGATTGTTGACCGTTTCCACAAAAAACATATCCCCGGCCGCGCCAATGCCAGTTGCGAACTGGGCGTGCGTATCGGCAAAATCCGCCGTCGCGACAAACTGTTTGCGGCGATTGCCGTGCCCGGTTTGGGTTTGGGCCTGCTGGATGCATTTCAGGTTGTTCCGTCGCCTTTGATGGTCACAATCGGCATGGCCATCGCGCTGGCTGGTATGGCGTTGATCCTGCTGATCTGGCTGATTTCCCCGATGCAGGCCATTTCCCACCCCGACGATCCGGCCCTGACCCGCGCCACCGAGGAAACCGCCTTTATCACCATCTGGGTGCTGGTGGCCTATCTGGGCTATGGCTATATCGAGGCGTTCTCGGGGCTTGATATCGGGGCACTGTTTTCAACCGTTGCCATCGCCATGCCGCTGATTGGTGTGCTGATCGGGTTCATTCCCGGCTGCGGGCCGCAAATTCTGGTGGCGACATTGTATATCAACGGTGTCGTGCCGTTTTCCGCCCTGATCGCCAATGCGATTTCCAATGACGGCGACGCCCTGTTCCCCGCCATCGCCCTGAACCCAAAGGCCGCATTGCTGGCCACGATCTATACTTCCTTCCCCGCGCTGGTGCTGGGCTATGCCTTCTATTTCTTCGCCCCCGGATTTTTGAACTAACCCCGATTGCATCGCGCCCCCGCATTGGTTTACCCTGCCCTTGCAAGGAGCGGTGGAACCATGTCCGACAAGAAACTTACGTTCAAAGAGATGTGCGCGAAATTCGAGGTCACCCCGCGCACCTTGCGGTATTACGAATATATTGAACTGCTCAGCCCCGAAAAGGATGGCCGATCACGCCTATATGGCCCGCGCGAAGTGGCCCGTATGGTGCTGATCCTGCGCGGCCGCCGGTTCGGGTTTTCACTGGAAGAGATTCGCCAGTGGCTGGAGATTTACGAGCAGGAAGGCACCAAGGCCCAGCTGGAAACCTGGGTCGAGATGGCCGACAGGCAGCTGGATGCCCTGCAAGAGCAACGCAAACAGCTGGACGAATCAATTTTCGAATTGCAAAAATTGCGAAACGACGCCGATGACGAATTAAAGCATAAAAAATAGGGTATGGAATACCTTACCCCGCCTTAAAACCCGAACACATGCGGATGGAAGAATATTTCAAGTGCCCCTACGTCATCTTTACTGACGTTTCGTCATTTTACATGTGACGCCACGTTATGTTTACGTTCGCGTAAAGCATAGTTGTAGAGTTGCCAAGCGATCCGCATGTGATGCTCATTAGCAAGTGCATCAGAAAAAGGATCGCGCCATGAAAGATGATGACGCAATGACAATTCGACAGATGTGTGACGAATTCGGCGTAACCGCCCGCACATTACGCTTTTACGAGTCTAAAGAGCTGCTTTCGCCTGCCCGCGACGGCCAGAAACGGCTATATTCAAAACGTGATCGCGCACGGCTAAAGCTGATCTTGCGTGGCAAGCGTTTTGGCTTCAGTCTGGAAGAGGCCCGTCAATTACTTGAACTGTACGAACGCGGTGATAACGGCAAAACCCAGTTGGCACGCACTTACGAACAGGCCTGCGAGCGCTTGAAGGTAATGGAAAGCCAGTATCAGGAACTGGGCGAAGCCATTATCGATCTGAAGAAACATCTTGAATGGGGGGCCCGGCAATTGGCCGCCACCGACTTGAAAGCTGCTGAATAGAACATAACAGGAAGGAATCCATCCATGCCCAGCTACACTGCCCCGACCAAAGACGTTCAATTCCTGCTGCATGACGTTCTGGGTGTCAGCAACAGCGGCATCCCCGGCTATGACGAACTGGAAGCCGATTTCACCGGCGCGGTTCTGGAAGAGGCTGGCAAAGTGGCAAGCGAGGTTCTGGCCCCGATCAACCAGGTAGGCGATGTCGAAGGGTGCAAACTGGAAAACGGGTTGGTGTCCACGCCGACGGGGTTCAAGAACGCCTTCGAGGTGATGAAAGAAGGCGGCTGGACCGGTCTGGACTGTGATCCCGATTATGGCGGTCAGGGAATGCCCTATGTGCTGAACACAGCTGTAGGCGAGATTTTCTCGGGCGCCAATCAGGCCTTCACCATGTATCAGGGCCTGACCCACGGTGCCTATTCAGCCATCCACGCCCACGGCACGGATGAGCAAAAAGCAAAATTCCTGCCCAAAATGGTGACATGTGAATGGACCGGCACCATGAACCTGACGGAATCCCATTGCGGCACCGACCTGGGCCTGATGCGCACCAAGGCCGTGCCACAGGACGATGGCAGCTTCAAAATCACCGGTGAAAAGATCTTTATCTCGGCGGGTGATCACGACCTGTCGGAAAACACCATCCATCTGGTGCTGGCGAAAATTCCGGGCGGGCCGGAAGGCATTAAGGGCGTATCGCTGTTCATCGTGCCGAAATACATCGTCAAGGATGACGGATCACTTGGCCCTGCAAACGGCGTGTCCGTGGGCAGCATCGAGGAAAAGATGGGCATCCACGGCAATGCGACCTGCGTGATGGTCTATAATGACTCAACCGGCTATCTGCTGGGACAAGAACACAAAGGCATGCGCGCCATGTTCACCATGATGAACGAAGCCCGCATCGGTGTTGGCATGCAGGGGCTGGCGCAGGCCGAAGTAGCCTACCAGAATGCTGTGATCTACGCCAAGGACCGCCTGCAGGGCCGCGCCGTGACGGGCGCGGAAAACCCTGATGGGCCGGCCGATCCGATCATTGTGCATCCCGATGTGCGCCGCAGCCTGATGGACCAGAAAAGCTTTGTCGAAGGTGGTCGCGCCTTCCTGCTTTGGAGCGCCAACCTGATCGACCGGTCGGTGCGGGCCGATGATCAGGACGCCCACGGGCTGGTTTCGCTGATGACACCGGTGGTCAAAGGGTTCCTGACTGACAAGGGCTTTGACATGACGGTTCAGGCGCAACAGGTGTTTGGTGGCCACGGCTATATCGAAGAACAGGGGATGAGCCAATTCGTGCGCGATGCCCGTATCACCCAGATCTATGAGGGCGCCAACGGCGTTCAGGCGCTTGACCTTGTTGGCCGCAAACTGGCGCAGGACGGCGGCAAACATGTGATGGCCTTCTTTGATATGGTCAAAACCTTTATCAAAGAAAACTCCGAAGACGAGGCGCTGAAAGCCGACTTCCTCGAGCCGCTGAAACAGGCCAGCAAGGATTTGCAGGCGGCGGGGATGTATTTCATGCAAAACGGCATGACCAACCCGAACAATGCCCTGTCCGGTTCTTACGATTTCATGCACCTGTTCGGCCACACCTGTCTGGGGCTGATGTGGGCCCGCATGGCCAAATCGGCCAATGCCGCGCTGGCCGCAGGTGCCTCCGATTCCGCGTTCTACGAAACCAAACTGGCAACAGGGCGCTACTATATGGCCCGCCAACTGCCCGCCACCGGCATGCACCTTGCCCGTATCCAGACAGGGGCCGATACGGTGATGGCTTTGGACGCCGAAGCGTTCTAGACTGTGAACAACGCTCCAAGGGAGGAGCACTCACGGCTGGTGGTTCCGCATATGGGTGCGGGACCACCACACGACGAATAGGGGGAATAATATGCCAAAACGCCTACGCCTGACCCGCCGCTTTCCGGTCGCCATGTCCGAAGACGGCTATCGCCGCCTGCGCAGCTTTGCCAAAGAAGCCGGGCTGGACGAAGGCGAAGCACTGTCATTCCTGTTTGAAAACTTCAACAGCGTGATTGACCACGACAACCTGACCCACCGCCTGCGCCTGTTCAATTCCGAACTTGAAGCGCGTAAAAGGTAAGCTTGGCATGTATGGGACCCTTGGAACGCCTCCGGCGGAGGTATTTAAGAAAAGAAGAAGACCAAACAAGGAAATGACCCCGCTTCGACCGGCACCTAAGGCGGGGCGTCGCGGGGCCTTCTCCTTTTGCGGTCATCGGCTCCTCAGCCTGTACCGCACACCCACTCTAAGGCCATTAACCTTAATATATTCTTACCTGCCCCCTTCTTCTTTTTCCAAATACCTTGGGGGTGCGGGGGTGAAACCCCCGCTTGGGCCGGTAGGGCAAACAACAGGGTATCCGATATGACGATCCAGCTTTACTGTTTTGGCGAAAGCGGCAATTCCTACAAGGCGGCGCTGGCACTTGAGCTGTCCGGTCTGGACTGGGAACCGGTCTATGTCGACTTTTTCAACGGCGAAACCCGCAGCCCCGAATTCCGCGCCCTGAATGAAATGGGCGAGGCCCCCGTGATGGTCGATGGCGATCTGACTTTGGCCCAATCCGGTGTCATTCAGGATTATGTGGTGGAAAAATCCGGCAGGTTGGGCGGCACCACCCCCGAGGAACGCCGCGAGGTTTTGCGCTGGACGTTGTGGGACAATCACAAACTGTCCTCGCCCGCCGGCATGACGCGGTTCCTGATCCATTTCCTGCCCAAAGACAAACAGCCACAGGGCGTGATCCCCTTCACACAGGCTCGCCTGAACGCTGCCTACAAAACCCTGAACCAGCATCTGCAAAACCGCGACTGGGTCGCCGCCGATCACCTGACCATCGCCGATCTGTCCTGTTGCAGCTACCTTTATTACCCCGAACCTTTCGGTTTCGACCGCAAGGAGTGGCCTCATATCGACGCCTGGCTAAGCCGCATCAGCGACACGCCGGGTTGGAAACACCCTTATGATCTGATGCCCGGCAGCCCCGCTGACCGCGCAAGCCAAGAAGGAAAAACCAAATGACCGAAGCCTATATCTATGACGCTGTCCGATCTCCTCGCGGCAAGGGCCGCAAGGATGGCGCGCTGCACGAAGTCACCGCCGTGCGCCTGTCCGCGCAAATCCTGAACGCGATCAAAAACCGCAACAATCTGGACGGTCACGCGGTCGAAGACGTGATCTGGGGCAACGTCACGCAGGTCATGGAACAGGGCGGCTGCCTTGCCCGCACCGCCGTTCTGGCCTCGGATCTGGACGAAAGCATCCCCGGCCTTGCCATCAACCGCTTCTGTGCCTCTGGTATGGAGGCGGTAAACCTTGCCGCCAACCAGATCAAGGGTGGCGCCGGCGAGGCCTATATCGCCGGTGGCGTCGAAATGATGGGCCGCGTGCCAATGGGCAGCGACGGCGCCGCGATTGCGGTTGATCCCAGTGTGGCCATGTCCACCTATTTCGTACCACAGGGCATTTCCGCCGACCTGATTGCCACTGAATACGGCTTTACCCGCGATCAGGCCGACGCGCTGGCCGTCGAAAGCCAGAACCGCGCCAAGGCTGCGTGGGACGATAACCGCTTTGCCAAATCCATCATCCCGATCGTTGACCAGAACGGTCTGCCCATTCTGGATAATGACGAATACATGCGACCGGGCACCGATATGCAGACCCTTGGTGCCCTGAAGGCCAGCTTCAAGGACATGGGCGAGGTGATGCCCGGCTTTGACAAGGTCGCGATCATGAAATACCCGCATCTGGAGCGTCTGAACCACATCCACCATGCGGGCAATTCCTCGGGCATCGTTGATGGCTCGGCCGCGATCCTGATCGGCAATAAGGAGTTCGGCGAAAAGCACGGGTTGAAACCCCGCGCCCGCATCCGCGCTAACGCCAAAATCGGCACTGAACCCACCATCATGCTGACCGGGCCCGTGCCAGTGACCGAAAAGATCCTGCATGATAACGGCATGAAAATCAGCGACATTGATCTGTTCGAGGTGAACGAGGCTTTTGCCGCCGTCGTGCTGCGCTTTATGCAGGCTTTTGATGTGGACCCCGCGATTGTCAACGTCAACGGCGGTGCCATCGCAATGGGCCACCCGCTGGGCGCAACCGGCGCAATGATCATCGGCACCGTGCTGGACGAACTTGAGCGTCAGGACAAAGAAGTCGGCATGGCCACGCTTTGCATTGCTTCGGGCATGGGTGTCGCCACAATCATCGAGCGCGTCTGATGCCGGTGATCAAGATCAACGAATTGCCCCTGGTCAAGGGCAGCGAAAACATCGGCTATCCACCGCCGCATGACAAGGGCTGCGATCTGTACGAGGCCGCCGCATTGGGCGAGGCCGCAGGGCTGACCCAATTCGGTGTGAACATCGAAAAGCTGTTGCCCGGCGGCATGTCTTCGCAACGCCACTGGCATGAAAACGAGGACGAGTTCCTGTATGTGCTAAGCGGCGAAGTCGTTCTGGTCGAGGACGAGGGCGAACACACCATGACCGAAGGCATGGCCGCTGGCTGGAAGGCGAATGATCCCAACGCCCACCACCTGATCAACCGCAGCGATGAACCTGCCTATTATCTGATCATCGGCACACGGGCAGAGAATGACACCTGCCATTACCCCGATATTGATCTTCACTACACACGTCAAAACGGTGAGCGCCAGTTCAGCCACAAAGACGGCACACCTTATCAAGAGGACGAAACCAAATGAGCGATTTTTCCTATTCCGTAGACGCAGACGGCGTCGCCACAATTACATGGGACACCAAAGGCAAATCCATGAATGTGATGAGCATTCAGGCCTTTCACGATCTGGACGGCATGATTGACAAAGCACTGGCCGATGATGCGGTCAAAGGCGTGGTTATCACATCGGGTAAACCCGGCTCCTTTGCCGGTGGTATGGACCTGAACATCATCGCCAAAATGAAGGATGACGCAGGCGACAACCCCGCCCAAGGGCTGTTTGACGGTCTGATGCAGATGCACGCCATCCTGCGCAAGATCGAGCGCGCAGGGATGGATGCGAAAACCAACAAGGGCGGCAAACCGATTGCCGCCGCCCTGCCCGGCACCGCACTGGGGATCGGCCTTGAACTGCCGCTGTCGTGCCACCGCATCTTTGCCGCGGACAACCCCAAGGCCAAAATCGGCCTGCCGGAAATTCAGGTCGGTATTTTCCCCGGCATGGGCGGCACCACACGTCTGGTGCGCAAAATGGGTGCAATGGCCGCATCCCCGCTGCTGTTGCAAGGCAAGCTGAACAACCCCAAGGCCGCCAAAATGGCCGGTGTGGTTGACGAGGTGGTGCCAGCAGATGAACTGCTGGCCAAAGCCAAGGAATGGGTTTTGAACGCCAAGGATGCCGATATCCTGAAACCGTGGGATGCCAAGGGGTATAAAATGCCCGGTGGCGCCCCCTACCACCCCGCCGGTTTCATGACCTTCGTTGGTGCCTCGGCTATGGTGAACGGCAACACATGGGGCGTTTATCCCGCCGCCAAGGCGCTGCTGTCTGCCGTATACGAAGGGGCGCTGGTGCCCTTTGACACCGCCATCCGGATCGAGGCCCGCTGGTTCACCAATGTGATGATGAACCCGTCCTCATCCGCCATGATCCGCAGCCTGTTCATCAACAAGGAGGCGCTGGAAAAAGGCGCGAACCGCCCCGATGTGCCGCCGCAACAGGTGAAAAAGCTGGGCGTGTTGGGTGCTGGCATGATGGGCGCCGGTATCACACTGGTATCCGCAATGGCCGGTATCGAAGTGGTGCTGATTGATCAGGATCAGGCCGCCGCGGATCGTGGCAAGGATTACACGGCCACCTATATGGACAAGGGCATCGCCCGCAAAAAGGCCACGCCGGAAAAGAAAGAGGCCACGCTGAACCTGATCACCGCCACCACCGATTATGCCGCGCTCAAGGGCTGTGATTTGATCGTTGAAGCGGTGTTCGAGGACCCAAAAATCAAGGCCGAAGTCACCAAAAAGGTCGAAGCGGTGGTGGGCGAGGATTGCATCTTTGCCACCAACACCTCGACCCTGCCGATCACCGAACTGGCCAAGGCCTCCAAACGGCCAGAACAATACATCGGCATCCACTTCTTTTCGCCGGTCGAAAAGATGCTGCTGGTCGAGATCATCAAGGGCAAGGAAACCGGCGATCTGGCTGTGGCCAAGGCGCTGGATTTCGTGCGCCAGATCCGCAAAACCCCGATCGTGGTCAATGACGCGCGTTTCTTCTACGCCAACCGCTGCATCATCCCCTACATCAACGAGGGCATCCGCATGGTGAAAGAGGGCGTTGCGCCCGCGCTGGTGGAAAACGCCGCCAAACTGGTCGGGATGCCGCTGGGGCCGCTACAACTGGTCGATGAAACCTCGATTGATCTGGGCGTGAAAATCGCCAAGGCCACCCGCGCCGCGATGGGCGATGCTTACCCGGATGGCGCGGTGGACGAGGTGCTGTTCTGGATGGCCGACGAGGGCCGTCTGGGCCGCAAATCCAAGGCCGGTTTCTATGCCTATGACGAAAAGGGCAAGCGGCAGGGGCTGTGGGATGGTCTGGCCGCGAAATACCCGCTGGCGGACGAGCAGCCGGACGTGCACGAGGTGCAGCACCGCCTGCTGATGGCGCAAGTGCTGGAAGCCGTGCGCGCGCTGGACGAAGGCGTGCTCGAGGACATCCGCGAAGGCGACGTCGGCGCAATCCTCGGCTGGGGCTTTGCACCATGGTCGGGCGGGCCGTTCAGCTGGCTGGATATGATCGGCGAAACCAAGGCCGTCGAGATCTGCGACCACCTGACCAAGACCTATGGCGACCGGTTCAGCACCCCCGACCTGCTGCGCGAAATGGCCGATAAGGGCGAAAGCTTTTACGGGCGATTCGGGAAAGACGCCAAGGCGGCTTAGGTCGTTTGAATGCAATAGCCCCCTTTCCGTGGGGGGCTATTGGCCGAATATTTTGGTAATCGGGTTTGGCTTCGAGGTGGCTGGTCAGAACCAAGAACCCATATCAGATGTAAAGCTCTACACAATTAAGTTCGTAGTACAAATAAGCCCAAAGAATGCCAAAGACGAAAGCCAAGATAGCTATCGCTATCGCGGTGTGTTTCCTGCCGCTTTTTCTTAACGCAAAAGCCAAACCTAGTCCGACAAGCACTATACCCCAGCTGGAGGGGACTAAAAACGTAGAGCGGAAACATTCTTCATAAGTCAATTAATCTTGATCCGTTTAGGTTTTGCATTGCCACTTTGAGGAATACATTAGGTAGGTTCAATAATCCACCAACCACCCCTGATACCGCACCAGCATCCCGACGAATGGCAGGCTGACGGTCACGTCAAACGTCGCCCGCCCGTCCGCATCCACCCCCTCGAACGCATCGCTTTTCGGGGTCAGGAGCTTTGGCCAAGGCACCCCGAACAACCGTGCGCGGCGCACCGGATAGCCGAGCTTTCCGCCCTGCACCGTAAACGGAATTTCAAAGCGGAACGGGCCGAAGCGTTCCCACACAGCCCCATCCCCCGCCCGCGTCATAACCGAGCGAAACCGCTTGCCGCCGAAATCCCGCAGCCAGTGTTCCGCATCCCCTTTGCGGTGCATGGTCACTGTCACCGGCACATTGTTTCCCGCAGGTGGAAACCCGACAATCCGGCAGATCATCCGCGACAGCACCCCGCCTCCGCGCGTGATCCGTGCCTGCCCCTGCCAACGCCGGATATGCAGCACCTGATGCAGTGCCTGAACCTCGGGCGGCAAGGCGTTGAACTGTTTGCCCAATACCTGCCGAAACAACGGTACTATCGGTGTTTCAGTTTGTCCGAAGGCCACCTGCAATTCCGCCATTTCGTCCTCGACTTCGGCCAGCGAGAATTCCGCCAGACAGGCCCGCGCACCCACTTTGGCCTTGCCTGCCAGCAGCCGTTTGCACATCACCCGCGCCGCCACCGCCGGGATGTGTGGGCCGTCGCCTGCCTCGGCAATCAGCACCCAGTCGCGTTGCACCGCGCGCCCGTCAGTCAGGCGCCCGACAACCCGCACGCGCATCCCGCCACGGTCTGATCCGAACGGCTCCAGCCGGTCCGCCACCCATTTCAGCACGCCCGCCAATGGTGCGGCGGATCGCATCAGACGCAACCGCACCAGCCAGCCGACCGCCGCCAGCCCCCAATGCATCACCCACAGATCCAGCCCTGCCCGAAACTCGACCGAGCGTGCGTTGAAAAATTCGGGGAACAGTGCCAGATCAGGCGCGCCGATCAGGCTGGAGCGACGGCGGCGCACCGGCGCAATGCCGTCAATCTCCAACGCCTCGCCCCGCCCTTCGGACCAGCCAAGCGGTGTTTCATACATCCCGCCACGCCAAACGCGCATCGGCCTGCCGACCTGCGCCAGAATCGCGCGCATCACCGACATGCCGCGCGGGGCGCGGTTGCCGGGCAGGATCACGCTTTCGATCAGGTGGATATCGTCCATCCCGCCCGTCAATGCCACCACCGCCGCTGATGACATCGCCGGAACGCTGGACACGCCCGACAAAACCGTCACGCCCGCCGCCAGCGCCGCCTTATCCAGCGTTGCGATCCCCGCCGTGAAAACCGCATCATCCGACAGATCCAGATAATGCGCACCACAGGTAATCGCCGCCCGCGCCACGCGGTATGGATCATCCCCGTATCCCTGAAACGGCCCGGCCGCATCGACCACCAGAAAGGGGGACTGGGCGGCGATATCCGCTGCCAGATTGGCTGACCCCGTGTCCAGCACCATTGCCCGCCCGCCGTATTGGGTGCAAAACGCCTGTGCCCGCGACAAATCCCGCCCCGCAACCACCACATCCAGCCGCGTATCCCGCGCCAAGGCCTGCGCCAGCTTGCCGCCAAACACGCCATATCCGCCGATGATCAGAACGGTTTCAGTCGACAATCCGGCCCCGCAAATCCTCGCTTGGCAATATGCATTTGCGTCGCCCGAACAGATAGCGGTTGCGCGCGATCCGGTCATAGAGCCAGTCCGACAGCGGTTGCGGGATATAGCCAAGCACGGCAAACAGGCGCCAAGGCCAGCCAATGGCCCGAACCGCTGCGGCAAAGGCCGCCATTTTCACATGCGCCACCCCGTCGACAATCACGATATTGGTTTCCATCAAGTCAGGGTCCAGCCCGTAATGGTTGTACAGCACCCGCCCCTTTTCCGATTGCGCCGTGACAAACCGAAATCGCGCCTTGCGATCATAGCGCGCCATAAACCGCGCAAAACCGGAACAGAAAATACAGGTTCCGTCAAAAACAATCAGATCGGTATCTAGGTCGGTCATCATTACCTCGTACACACAACAGGCGCTAAACCTTTATCCTATTATCGGCCGTGAAGAAAGCAGGCCAATAAACAAGCGGCTCAAAACGCATACCCGAACTGCGCAATATCCCCCGCGCAGATTTCGGCCAGCACCCCGGCATCCGTATCGTTGTAATAGCGGCGATAATCGGCCTCTCGACTGGACCTGTTCACAACCGGTATCTGCCCCAGCGAAAACCCCAGATGCGCCTCAAGCGGGGTCAGATCCTGCTGCAGATGCTCCAGCCGGATGAACAGATCACAGCGCTCCACCCTTGCTTTGTCATACATGAATTGACGATAAGACCCTGTGCGCATCGTCATTTTCGTATGCTCATCATTCAGAAACCCGCTGAAATCCAGCCGCTGCGCCAGCCCCACTGACGGATGCTCAAACGTCTGGTCCCGCAGCCAATGGTACAAGCTGACCATCCTGTCCCACGGGTTGCGCACCAGGGTGAAGGTAAAATATTCCTCGATCTGATCCTGTGTCACCAGCCCGTAAATATCCACCAGCCGTGAATGTTTCCACACCAGCCCGCTGGTTTGCACCCCTTTCAAACGGCGTCGGCGCTGCACGGCCTTGGGGGTGTCACCGATCAGGATATCATCCTTCTTGGCCCGCCCCTCCAGCGCCAGAGACAAAGCAGTGCCGCCGGTTTTCGGGATGTGAACAAAGATGTATTTGCGCCCGTGCGAAATGATCATGCGACATGGTTAACCGATCCGACTAATTTGCACAGAGGGAAAATGATGACTCCGCATGGAAATCCTTTGCAATTTGCGCCCGCAACCGCATTATTCGCGGATCAGATCGTAACGGGAGGAAATACGATGGGCTGGCTGAACGACGAAACCGGACTGGACAAATGCGCGGCGAATTTTGTGCCGCTGACCCCGCTCTCCCACCTGCGCCGCGCCGCGCGTGTTTACCCCAATCACGAGGCATTGGTTTACGGCGATATCCGTCTGACCTACCGGCAGTATCATGACCGGATCAGCCGCGCGGCTTCGGCCCTGACGGATATGGGGCTGCAACCCGGTGATGTGGTCGCCACCCTTCTGCCCAACATCCCCGCACAGGCCGAAGCGCATTTTGCCATTCCCGCCACCGGCGCGATCCTGAACACCATCAACATCCGGCTGGATGTGGATACAGTGGCCTATATCTTTGGCCACGGTGGCGCGAAATTCGTGCTGGTTGATACTGCTTTCCTACCGCTGGCCGAAGCGGCGGTTGAGGCGATGGAGGGCCAAGGCCCCACCATCATCGAGGTGGCCGACCCGCAGGCAGGCCACCCCGCCAGTGGCCGCCATCCGCAATACGAAGACATGCTGGCCAAGGGCGATCCCGCGTTTGACTGGGTAATGCCGCGGGACGAATGGGAAAGCATCGCATTGAACTACACCTCCGGCACCACCGGACGGCCCAAGGGCGTGGTCTATCACCATCGCGGTGCCTATTTGCAAACGATGGGCATGGTGATCAGTTGGCAAATGGTGCTGCATCCGCGCTACCTTGCCATTGTGCCACTGTTCCATTGCAACGGCTGGTGCCACACCTGGATGATGCCGGTAATCGGCGGTACGGTTGTGTGCCTGCGCGATGTCACGCCACAGGCGATTTACCACGCGGTCAGTGTTGAAAAGGTCAGCCATTTCGGCGGTGCGCCGATTGTGTTGAACATGATCGTCAACGCACCCGAGCAGGACCGCCTGCCGTTTGATCACCGCGTCAGCGTGCTGACCGCCGGCGCGCCCCCCGCCCCCGCCATCCTGAAGAAAATCGAGGCCTGCGGCTTTGACGTGATGCATGTTTACGGGCTGACCGAAACCTATGGCCACGTCACCGAATGTTACTGGAACGAGGCCGAATGGGGCGCCCTGCCCGAAGATGACAAGATCGCCATCAAGGCCCGTCAGGGCGTGGCCAGTCCGATGATGGATGACGTCACCGTGATGGATGAAAACATGGGTCAAATCCCGATGGACGGGGTAACGCAGGGCGAAATCATGCTGCGCGGCAATGCGGTGATGAAGGGGTATCTGAAGAACCCGCAAGCCACGGCAGAAGCGTTCGAGGGTGGCTATTTCCATTCAGGCGACATCGCGGTACAGCACCCCGACACCTATTTCCAGATATCGGATCGCGCCAAGGACATCATCATTTCCGGCGGCGAGAATATATCCTCGGTCGAGGTCGAGGGCACCATCATGCACCACGACGCGGTCAACCTATGTGCCGTGGTCGCCAAACCCGACGACAAATGGGGCGAGGTGCCTTGCGCCTTTGTCGAGTTGAAAGAGGGCGCGGCGGCCACCGAAGATGAAATCATCAAATTCGTGCGCAGCCATCTGGCCGGTTTCAAGACGCCAAAACAGGTGGTGTTCATGGACCTGCCCAAAACCGCCACGGGCAAGATACAGAAATTCGAACTGCGGGAGATGGCGAAACACCTGTAGGGCGGGGTTTTACCCCGCCGCCTGTCTCCAACGCCCCAAACGGTGGGGTAAAACCCCACCCTACCTATATCCACAACCCGCATTGGCAAACCACCCTGCTTTGCGCTATCATTCCCGCAATTGAAAACGAGGCACCCGAGCAGGCCCACCCATAGTATGACCGCATTGTCCAAATACGAGCGGCTGGAAACAACCGGCCTGTGGCGTGAAACCCCCGATGCCCAGCGGCGCGAGGTGGTGGTTTCTTTTGGCAATGCCACCATTGTTCTGTCCGATATGAACAACACCGCATTGGCGCATTGGTCCCTGCACGCAATCCACCGCCTGAACCCCAAACAGCGCCCTGCAATCTATAGTCCGGACGAGGACGACATCACCGAAACGCTGGAAATCGAAGACGACACCATGATCGGTGCGATCGAGGAAATCTGCGCCGAGATCGAACGCCACCGCCCCCACCCCAAACGCCTGCGCTGGTGGTTACTGGCGGGGTCCTTCGCTACGGTGGCCGCGCTGGCCTTTTTCTGGCTACCCGATGCCCTGTTGCGCCAAACCCTGTCGGTCGTGCCCGAGGTCAAGCGGTATGAAATCGGCCAAACCCTTGCCAGCAAAATCAAACGCATCGCGGGCCAGCCTTGCAGCACCCCCAACGGCAACCGCGCGCTGACCGCACTCGAAGAACGGCTGTCGGGGGATCAGGCGATCAAACTGCTGGTGCTGCCTGCGGGCGTGGCCAAGGCAACCCATCTGCCGGGCGGGTTTATCCTGTTGAACCGTGCGTTGGTCGAGGATTACGAGGAACCCGATGTCCCCGCCGGATATATTCTGGCCGAACAATTGCGCGGAGAGTTGACCGACCCGATGGAACCCCTGCTGCAAAGTGCTGGATTGCGGGCTACATTCGGGTTGCTGACCACAGGTGAAATCTCGGATGCGGTGCTGGACAGCTATGCCGAAGAATTGCTGACAACCCCGCAAACCCCGCTGGACACACAGGCATTGCTGGCCGAATTCCAGTCCGCCAGCCTGCGATCCTCGCCCTACGCCTACGCCGAGGATCCCACAGGGGAAACCACGATAGAACTGATCGAGGCGGACCCCTTTATCACCACAGCGCCCACCCCCGTCCTGTCGGACGGTGAATGGGTCGCCTTGCAGAATATCTGTAGCGAATAGGCCTATTTGGTGCCGAACATCCGGTCACCGGCATCGCCAAGCCCCGGCACGATATAGCCGTTTTCGTTCAGCTTTTCGTCCACAGCCGCTGTGACAATCGGCACATCTGGATGGGCCTCTTTCATCCGCGCAATACCTTCGGGGGCAGCCAGCAGGCACAGGAAACGGATGTTGGTGGCACCCGCCTCTTTCAGCAGATCAATCGCCGCGACCGAGGAATTGCCGGTGGCCAGCATCGGGTCCACCGCGATCACCAGACGTTCATCCAGTTCGGTCGGCACTTTGAAATAATACTGCACCGGTTGCAGGGTTTCTTCGTCGCGATAAAGGCCGACAAACCCGACGCGGGCTGATGGGATCAGGTCATGCACCCCGTCCAGCAGCCCGTTGCCCGCGCGCAGGATCGAAATCAGCGCCAGTTTCTTGCCCGCCAGAACCGGCGCGTCCATTTCCTGAATCGGGGTTTCGATCCGCTTGGTGGTCATTTCCAGATTGCGTGTCACCTCGTAGGCCAACAGCACGCTGATTTCCCGCAACAACTGACGAAACACGGCTGTCGAGGTGTTTTTTTCCCGCATTAACGACAGTTTATGCAAAACAAGGGGGTGGGATACGACGGTCAGATGTTCGCTCATGGGTTACTCCAATTTATCCAGCAGCGTCTTGCGGGTAACGTCATCGCAAAAGGCGGCGTTGGCGGCGGTTATGTTGATCTCTTTGAACACATCTTCGCCCCAAGCGAAAGCCCGCGCAAGGTTGTTATATTCGTCATTCATCGTTGTGTGGAAAAAGGGCGGATCATCGGTGGACACCGTAACCTTTACGCCAGCGTCGCGCAGGCGGGCAATCGGGTGTTCTTCCCAACCGGGAAACAGCCCCAGCGCGATGTTGGAGCCGGGGCAAACCTCGAGCACCACGTCGCGTTCCACCAGTTCTTCGACCACCGACATATCCTCGATTGCACGCACCCCGTGGCCGATGCGTGAAACCCCCAGATCGCGGATCGCGCTGCGCACGGATTGCGCACCGCCAAATTCGCCGGCATGGGCGGTCAGGTGCATCCCCGCCTCGCGGGCCATGTCATAGGCATAGGCGAAATCGGAAAACTTGCCGGCCCCCTCATCCCCTGCAATGCCGAAACCCACCACCCAATCGCCAAATGTTTCCACCGCACAATGCGCGACTTTTTTGGCTTTGGACACCTCGAAATGGCGGATCGGCGTGACGATACCCTTCAGCACAATCCCGTGGGTTTTTTCCGCGATGTTACTGGCATCCTGCATAGCATGGATATATTCCTTCCATGCGCCCAGATCCCCGCCGCCGCAAAAATCCGGTGATACAAAGGTTTCGGTATAAATCACCCCGTTTTCAGCGGATTTTTCCAGCACGGCCAATGTCAAGCGGTGATAATCCTCGGGCGTTTGCAAAACGGCGGTTGCGGCCTCGTATACCTTCAGGAAATGCAGGAAATTATCAAAGGCATAGTTGCCTTCGTCATCGAAAACCCCCGTCAGGTCCACATGTTTTTCCTGCGCCAGCCGCCGGATAAATTCCGGCGGGGCTGCGCCCTCAAGATGGGTGTGCAGTTCGATTTTCGGCAGTGAATTCAAATTCATAGAAAGCTTTTTCCTGTTCCCTGTGCTGGCACGCCCAGATGATCGGCGACACTTGTCCCCACATCGACATATCCACGCAACCCGATGGCCCGCTCCCCCAGCCCATAGCCGATCACCGGCACCCGTTCGCGAGTATGATCGCCGCCAACCCATGTCGGGTCATTGCCGTGGTCGGCCGTGAAAATCACCATATCGTCCTTGCCCAGTTTGGCAAAGAATTCCGGCAGGCAGGAATCAAACCATTCCAGCGCGTGCGCATAGCCGGACACATTGCGCCGGTGGCCAAAGCGGCTGTCGAACTCCACGAAATTGGCAAAGGTCAGCGAACCATCCACAGCCTGATCCGCCAGATCCAGCAGATGCCCCATCAGGTCCTTGTCAGCCCCTTTGCGCACCTCGTCGATACCGCGCCGTGAAAAGATATCGCCGATTTTGCCGATAGCATAAACATGCCGCCCCGCATCATGCACCCAATCACACAGGGTGGGCGATGGCGGTTCCATCGCGTAATCGTGTCGGTTGGTGGTGCGGGTAAATCCCTGTTCCTTACTGCCGACAAAAGGGCGCGCAATCACCCGCCCGACGTTCATGCCGTGCAGCAGGGGGGCCAGTTCCTCGCACATGTCATAAAGGTGTTGAAGCCCGAAAGTTTCCTCGTGCGCGGCAATCTGGAACACGCTGTCGGCCGAAGTATAGCAGATCGGCCAGCCGGTGCGCATATGCTCTTCGCCCAACTCCTCGATGAGCGCGGTGCCCGAGGCGTGGCAGTTGCCCAATATCCCCTCCGTCCCTGCCGCCTTGGCCGCAGCTTGTGTCAGGTCATCGGGAAAGGCGGGTTTTGTGTCGGGGAAATAGTGCCAGTCCCACGGCACCGGCACGCCCGCCAGTTCCCAATGGCCCGAGGGCGTGTCCTTGCCCATCGACACCTCGCTGGCCGCGCCCCACAGGCCGGTCGGTTTGGCCATCAACCCCGGCGCCTCGTCACCCGAGGCCAGCTTGACCGCCGCCCCCAGACCCAGTGCCGCCAGATTGGGCATGTGCAACGGGCCGCTGCGCCCCACTTCGGCCTTGCCGTCCGCACAGGCCTGCGCGATGTGGGCCAGCGTGTTGGCGCCGGTATCCGGCACATCGCCGTTGAAAAACTTGTCCGCGTCCTGCGCGCCACCACAGCCGACGCTGTCCATTACCACCAGAAATGCCCGTGCCATGTTACGCGATCCTTTCATGTATCAGGGGCTGCGGCGTGACTTCGCCTTCACCCACAGTAATGGCGGCCCGCACCGCCTGTGCTGCCCGTTCGGCAGCATCGGGATTGGCCGCATGGATGATGGCCAGCGGGGTGTATTCATCCACCACCTCGCCCAACCGCACCACGCGGGACAGACCGACCGAGGGGTCAATTTTTGCACCGTCCACCAGTCGCCCGCCGCCCAGATGCACCACGGCCAGCCCCAAGGCCTCGCCGTCAATCTCCAGCACGCGACCCTTTTGCACCGCAAACACATCGCGCACCACGGGGGCCGATGGTAGACGGTCGCGCCAGTTGTCGATGAAATCGGACGGGCCGCCCTGCGCAGCAATCATCGCGCCGAATATTTCTGCCGCGCGTCCGTTCACCAGAACCTCGCGGATCATCGCTTCCCCTGCCTCGCGGTCCGTGGCCAGTCCGGCCAGCGCCAAAACCTCGCCGCCCAGCGCCACCGTGACCAGTGCCATCGGCGTTTCCGCGTGGCCCACGGTCAGCAGGTCCATTGCCTCCATCACTTCCAGCGCATTTCCCAAGGACGCCGCCAGCGGCTGGTTCATGTCGGTGATCAGGGCGCTGGTATTGCACCCTGCCCCGTTGGCGGTTTTCACCAGCGACCCGGCCAAGGCGCGCGCGTCATCGGTTGTTTTCATAAAGGCACCGCTGCCGACCTTGACGTCCAGCACCAGATTTTCCAGCCCCGCCGCCAGCTTTTTTGACAGGATCGAGGCGGTGATCAGATCGATGCTTTCCACCGTTCCGGTCACATCGCGCACCGCATAAAGCCGCTTGTCCGCTGGCGCAATCCGGCCCGAAGCACTGACAATTGCGCAGCCTACATCGCCAACGATCTTGCGCATTTCCGCAACCGAAATATCGGTTTGATACCCCGGTATCGCCTCCAGCTTGTCCAGCGTGCCGCCGGTATGGCCCAGACCCCGCCCCGAAATCATTGGCACATAGACCCCGCAGGCCGCCAGTGCAGGCGCCAGCGGCAAGGATACCGTATCGCCCACCCCGCCGGTCGAATGTTTGTCCACCACGGGGCCGGGCATGTCCCATTGCAACACATCACCACTGTCACGCATGGCCAAGGTCAGCATCACCTTTTCCGGCTCGCTCAACCCGTTCAGCAAAGCACCCATCGCAAAGGCGCCCGCTTGCGCATCACTCACAGCGCCTGTCGCCAACCCGTCGGCAAACCATGTGATTTCTTCGTCGCTCAGGTGTTGTTTGTCACGCAAATGCGTCAAAACCGTGCGGGCATCCATCAGCTTTCCCCTTCCATGTGGTCCGTTTCCATGTGGTCCGTGGAAAAGGCACCCGGCAGCAGTTCTGTCAGCGTCATTTCAGATGTATTCTGGGCAAGCGTGGTCATGGTCACCTTCACATCAGGCGCCCCGAACTCCGCCAGCTTCTGACGGCATCCGCCACAGGGCGACACCGGCAAAGGACTGTCCGCGATCACCAGCGCCTCGGTCAGTTCGGTTTCCCCCGCCGCCACCATCGCGGCAATCGCACCTGCCTCGGCGCAGGTGCCCTCCGGATAGGCGACATTTTCCACATTACAGCCCACATAGACCTTACCCGACCCCGCGCGGACCGCCGCCCCAACCTTGAATTTGGAATAGGGGGCATAGGCGTTTTCGCGCACCTTTGTGGCGGCTGTTAGCAATGACATGGGATATCCTTTACGTTTAGCCGGATTTTGCGCCTGACAGCGGCGGGATGCAAGGGCATCCGGCGCACTATTTCCCCAACACGCTGGCCCAGGCCGTTTCGGCCACTTGTCGCGCATCCCTTTCGATCAGGTCACCATGCGCCAGAATGATCCGTTTGAAATCCCACGCCAAAATCCGCGTTAGCGATGCCTTGGCGGCGGCTTTGTCTTTCCACCCCATCCGGTATTCCGGTGCGGGCAGGGCTTTGTTCCACATGCGAAACAGCCCCTTCCACCACAATTTCAAAACCCAGTTCACCCGTGGCGTGGCGTCGGTGATGTTTTCGATCAGGTCCACAAGGATCAGGGTTTGGCTGTCCCGATGGAAAAACGCCACTTCCCACATCCAGCGGCTGCCCCGCACCAGCACCTGATCCAGTTCATCCGCCCAATCCTGCGGCGCTGTGTCTTCCAGCATGAAATCATACTGCATATCCGGCCGCTTTTGCTCGATGCCGGGGCAGATCCAGGTTTTCGCATCAGGAAAGGCCGCCTGCGCGGAGGGCACATGCAAATAGTGAAAATTGCTTGGCCCAATGATAAAAGCCACCTCGCCCAGCGATTTGATCTCTTGCGCCATCTCGGGTGTGATTTCGCAAGGCGAATGCAACATCAGTCGCCCGTCCCTTAGCCGGATCACCGTCATGCGCGCGTCCAGTTCGGCGGCAAAGTATTTAACGCCATAGCTGCACAACCAGATCATACCCGGAACATAGTCCTCTAAAACCGGCACCATTGCCTTTCTCCCGTTGTTATCTCCACTGTGGACACCGACACAAAAATTTGCAAGCGCGCGGCCGAATGGCTATTCAGGGCTGGTAATTTGCATGGAATAAAACTAGTTTAACATTAAACTTGTTTTTCCCGACAAAAGGAATCGCCCCGTGACAGACACCCAGAAAACCCGCTTGCGTCAGGATGCACTGGACTATCACGAGCACCCAAAACCCGGCAAACTGGAAATCCGCGCGACCAAGCCGATGGCCAACGGTCAGGATCTGGCGCTGGCCTATTCCCCCGGCGTGGCCGAGGCCTGTCTGGACATCAAGGGTGATCCTGCCAGCGCAAACCGGTTCACTGCCAAGGGCAATCTGGTGGCCGTGGTCACCAATGGCACCGCCGTTCTGGGGCTGGGTAATATCGGCGCGCTGGCCAGTAAACCGGTGATGGAAGGCAAGGCTGTTCTGTTCAAGAAATTCGCCAACATCGACTGTTTCGATATCGAGGTAAAAGAATCCGATCCCGAGCGGTTGGCCGATATTGTTTGCGCGCTGGAACCCACGTTCGGTGCGATCAACCTTGAAGACATCAAGGCACCGGATTGTTTCATTGTCGAGAAAATCTGCCGTGAACGGATGAATATTCCGGTGTTCCACGATGACCAGCATGGCACCGCAATCGTGGTCGGGGCTGCGGCCACCAACGCGCTGCATGTCACCGGCAAGCGGTTCGAGGATATCAAAGTTGTTTCCACCGGTGGCGGGGCGGCAGGGATTGCCTGTCTGAACATGCTGCTGAAACTGGGTGTAAAACGCGAAAACGTCTGGCTGTGCGACATTGCCGGGCTGGTTTACAAAGGCCGGACCGAAGAAATGACACCGCAAAAGGAAAGCTATGCACAGGACAGCGATCTGCGCAGGCTGGATCAGGTGATCGAGGGGGCGGACCTGTTCCTTGGCCTGTCCGGTGGTGGCGTTTTGAAACCGGAAATGGTGGCGAAAATGGCGGATAAACCGATCGTTTTCGCATTGGCCAACCCAACACCGGAAATTATGCCAAACGAAGTGCGCAGTGTTGCGCCGGATGCGATCATCGCCACCGGCCGGTCGGATTTCCCCAATCAGGTCAATAATGTGCTGTGCTTCCCGTTCATCTTTCGCGGCGCGCTGGATGCCGGTGCGACCGAGATCAACGACGAAATGCAACTGGCCTGCATCGAGGGTATCGCTGCCCTTGCCCGCGCCACCACCTCTGCCGAGGCCGCCGAGGCCTATAAGGGCGAGCAGATGACTTTTGGCCCCGAATACCTGATCCCAAAACCGTTCGATCCGCGCCTGATGGGCGTGGTCGCCAGCGCCGTGGTGCAGGCCGCAACCGAAACAGGCGTGGCCACCAAACCCTGTGCCGATATCGAAGCCTATAAAGAAAAGCTCGACAGTTCGGTTTTCAAATCCGCGTTGATCATGCGTCCCGTGTTCGAAGCCGCCCGCACCGCCACCCGCCGCATCGTTTTTGCCGAGGGCGAAGACGAACGCGTGCTGCGCGCCGCCCGCGCCATGCTGGACGAAACCACAGACAAACCAATTCTGATCGGCCGCCCCGAAGTGGTAGAATATCGCTGCAAAGAGGCCGGTTTGCAGATGGAGATCGGCAAGGATTTCGAACTGGTCAATCCGCAGGATGACCCCCGCTATCGCGATTACTGGAGCAGCTATCACAAGATCATGGCGCGGCGCGGGATCACGCCCGATCTGGCCAAGGCGATCATGCGCACCAACCTGACAGCGATTGGGGCCATCATGGTGCATCGCGGCGATGCCGAAAGCCTGATTTGCGGCACCTTCGGGCAATACCTGTGGCACCTGAAATATGTGAACGAAATTCTGGGCACCGACGGGCTGCACCCGATTGGCGCCCTGTCACTGATGATCCTTGAAGACGGGCCGCTGTTCATTGCCGACACCCACGTAAACCCCGAACCCACACCGCAGCAGATCGCGGAAACGGTGATCGCCGCCGCCCGCCATGTGCGCCGCTTCGGAATTTCTCCGAAGATCGCACTGTGTTCTTATTCGCAATTCGGCAACTTGAATTGTGACACCGGCAACCGGATGCGCGGGGCACTGGCTATACTGGATTCCGAACCGCGCGATTTCGAATACGAGGGCGAAATGCACACCGATGCCGCGCTTGACCCGGAATTGCGCGCCCGCATCTTCCCCGATGCCCGTTTTGAAGGAGCGGCGAATGTGTTGATCTTTGCTAATACAGATGCCGCCTCGGGCGTGCGCAACATCATCAAGGTGCGCGGTATGGGACTAGAAGTTGGCCCCACGTTGATGGGCATGGGCAACCGCGCCCATATCGTCACCCCGTCCATCACCGCGCGTGGGCTGCTGAATATGTCGGCGCTGGCGGGGACACCGGTGGCGCAATACGGCTGAGCCAGCGCCGCCCCGCACCTGATGCGGGGCCTGCCTTTCACTGCCAGAGGCCCCGGATCAGGTCCGGGTCAGCATCACGAAAATATTCAATTTTGCAATTCGCTGATGAATATTTTCCAGCACTTTGCAAATTTACCAAAAGATACTTTGCGGCAGGGCCTTCCCGCACTATCATGCCATCCATCATTGGGAGGAATGACATGACATACGCCGAGGTTTACAACAGTTGGAAATCCGACCCCGAAGCATTCTGGATGAAGGCTGCGGAAAACATCAGCTGGTACAAACCGCCTTCCAAGGCGCTGTTCGATGAAAAAGCCCCCGTTTACGAATGGTTCGCCGATGCGCAGGTCAACACCTGCTACAATGCCGTCGACCGCCACGTCGAGGCCGGCCATGGCGATCGCACCGCCATCATCTATGACAGCCCCGTCACCGACACCAAACACAAGATTTCCTACGCCGAATTGCAAACCCGCGTGGCCAGCCTTGCCGGTGCGCTACGGGCCAAGGGGGTGGAGAAAGGCGACCGCGTTCTGATCTATATGCCGATGGTCCCCGAAGCGATCGAGGCGATGCTGGCTTGCGGGCGTCTGGGCGCGATCCATTCGGTGGTGTTCGGCGGATTTGCCGCCAACGAACTGGCCGTGCGGATTGACGACGCCAAGCCCAAGGCTATCATTGCGGCCTCTTGCGGGGTCGAACCAAACCGCGTGATCCACTATAAACCATTGCTGGACGAAGCGATTGAACTGGCCGCCCACAAACCCGATTTCTGCGTCATCTTCCAGCGCGAACAAGAGGTCGCCAAACTGATCGAGGGCCGCGATTATAGCTGGCATGGTTTCCAGTTTGGGGTCAGGCCTGCCGAATGTGTGCCGGTGGCGGGCAATCACCCCAGCTATATCCTCTATACCTCAGGCACCACGGGGCAGCCCAAGGGTGTGATCCGCCACACCGCCGGTCAGCTGGTGGCGCTGGACTGGACCATGAAGGCGATCTACAACATCGACGCGGGTGATGTGTTCTGGGCCGCCAGCGATGTCGGCTGGGTGGTTGGCCACAGCTATATTGCCTACGGACAGTTGATCCACGGCGCCACTACGATTGTATTCGAGGGCAAGCCGGTGGGCACACCCGATGCAGGCACCTTCTGGCGGATCATTTCGGAATATGGTGTGAAGGCGCTGTTCACCGCCCCCACAGCATTCCGCGCCATCAAACGCGAAGACCCCAATGGCAAATTGCTGAAAAAATACGACCTGTCAAAATTCGAAACTCTGTTTCTGGCCGGCGAACGCGCCGATCCCGACACCATCACATGGGCGCAGGACCAGTTGGGCGTGCCAGTGATTGATCACTGGTGGCAAACCGAAACCGGCTGGGCGATTGCCGCCAACCCGATGGGGATCGAACCCTTGCCGGTGAAACTGGGCAGCCCCTCGGTGGCGATGCCCGGTTATGATGTGCAAATTCTGGACGAGGCAGGAAACGAAATGCCCGCCGGTGAAATGGGCGCGATTGCCATCAAACTGCCCTTGCCGCCGGGCACTTTGCCAACGCTTTGGAATGCAGAAGAACGGTTCATCTCGGCCTATCTGGAAACCTTCCCCGGTTATTACGAAACCGGCGATGCGGGGTATAAGGACGAGGACGGCTACCTATACATCATGGCCCGCACCGATGACGTGATCAACGTCGCCGGTCACCGCCTGTCGACCGGTGCGATGGAAGAAGTTCTGGCCAGCCACCCCGATGTGGCCGAATGTGCCGTGATCGGGGTAACGGACAAGCTGAAGGGGCAACTGCCGCTTGGGTTCTTGTGCCTGAACGCAGGGTGCGAGCGGGGGCATGACGACATCGTCAAAGACGTAGTTAAACTTGTGCGCGAAAAGATCGGCCCCGTTGCGGCCTTCAAACTGGCCGTTGTGGTAGACCGCCTGCCCAAGACCCGCTCGGGCAAAATCCTGCGGGCAACCATGGTGAAAATCGCTGACGGGCAGGACTTCAAAGTGCCTGCCACCATTGATGATCCGGCCATTCTGGACGAAATCAGGGGCGCGCTGGGCACTTTGGGCTACCCTGGCCAAAGCTGATTACCGGCTTTGATCGGGCCGTAATAACCTGACATTAAGTCAGTTGCTTTAATTCCCTGTGTTTCTGTCCTAAACACTAGGGATGGTATTGTATTATGTTTCGACCCACTGCCCCGCCAAAACATGGTTCCCTGAAGGGAGAGCGCTTTGATAACCGCGCCCAGCTCTCCGGTTTCACAGGTTTCCGAGAACGAGGACCAGGCACAGCTGACATTGCTGTCGCATGACATCCGTTCTGCTATTTCCGATGTGATTGGGGGGCTAAGGCTGGTTGATCTGGACGCATTGGACCCCACCACCCGCCTGCAACTGGAACGCGTCCGCACATCAAGCGAGGTTCTGGCACGGCTGACCGAAGAGGCCCTTTCACGCACAGCCGAAAGTACCGGCGCAACCGAGGCGATTTCCAGCAACCTGCAACTGTTGCGCCTGCTTCAGAATATCCGCCTGCGTTGGGCAGGGCGGGCGCAGGAAAAGAATATCTCGTTTGAAATCACGGTTCAATCCAGCGTGCCCAACCTTGTCGCACTGGACCGGATGGCGATGGAACGCATCCTTTCCAACCTTCTGAGCAATGCGATCAAATATACCGACAGCGGCAAAGTCGCCCTGAAGGTCAAGATGTGCAACCCGGATGAATTATGTTTCATCGTTACGGATGAAGGGCCGGGATTTTCCGATCAGGCGCTGGGAAAACTGTTCCAGTATAATGGCCGCCCGGACAGCTCGAAAAAGCCCGGCACAGGTCTTGGGCTGCACATTGCCAAGGAAATTGCCGATCAACTGGGCGGGGCCTTGCGCGTCGAAAACCGCAAGAAAGGCGGCAGTTGCATAACGCTAAGCCTGCCTTATGAGGCGTGGCATGACGAAACGGCAACGCATACAGGGGCCACCCTGCCCGATCTGACAGACATCAAGGTTCTGTTGGCCGAAGACAATGAAACCAACCAGCTGATCCTTGCACAGATGCTGGATGCAATGGGGGCGGAATATGAAATCGCCCGCGATGGCGTCGAGGCGCTGAACTGGCTGGAACGGGAAACCTTTGATCTGGCCCTGATCGATATAGATATGCCACGCCTGTCCGGAATCGACGTCATGAACACACTGCGTTCGGGCAACACCCCGCACAAGGATATGCCGATACTGGCCATTACCGCCTTTGTTCTGCGATCAAACCGCGAGGCAATCTACCGTGCAGGTGCCAACCGGATACTTGCCAAACCAATCATGAGCATCGAAGCATTGGGGCAATCGATCACCACCTTGCTGTTTCCGGATGAGCAACCGGCCCACATCCCAACTGATGACCAAACCACAGTCGAGATGGATACCACCCGCCTGAACCGCCTGCTTACCATTGCCGGTCCCGCAGGTGCACAGGAATTGCTAACGCGGCTGGCCAGCGATCTGGGCAATGTGCAGCAAAAGATGGCACAGGCCTTGCAGAAAATGGATCAGGCACAATTGCGCGCCCAGACCCATGTCTTGATCTCGCTTGCCGGGGCTGTCGGGGCCGAACATCTGCAAAATCTTGCGCAGGTGCTCAACTCGGCCGCGCACAAGCTTGATCAGGATGCGATTTCCGAATTAAGTGCAAAGGCAGATCGCGGGATTTCCCGGCTGTTGCAGATTATTGATCACGAACAAAATGCGCGGGCAGAGGTGGCAGAATGACAAAACCATTACTTCTGATCGAAGATACGCCTTCCCTGCAAATGATCTATAAATCCGTGCTGGAAAGCGGCGGGCACACTGTCAAAACATCAGCTACAGCCAAGGATGGTCTGGACTTATTTCGCAGTGAAAAGCCACGAGTTGTCTTGCTGGACCTGATGCTGCCGGATCGGGACGGGCTGGACCTGATGAAAGACTGTCTGGCCCTGAAACCGGACGCAAAATTCATCGTCATCACGGCCAATGGCTCGATCAACCGTGCTGTCGACGCCATGCGCGCCGGTGCTTATGAATTTCTGGTCAAACCGTTCAATGAGCAACGCTTTCTTCATGCTGTGGAAACCGCCCTGACCGATACCGCATTGCCGGCAGATAAAAACGGTGGTTCGATTGAACCGGTTGGCAGTTTCATTGGTTCCTCCACTGCGATGCAGCAGGTCTACAAGAAAATCCGGTCTGTCAGCCGATCCATGGCAACGGTTTTCATCACAGGGGAAAGCGGGACCGGCAAAGAAATCTGTGCGCAAGCGTTGCATGATCATTCCAACCGCGCCTCGGGGCCTTTTGTGCCATTGAATTGCGGTGCGATCCCGTCCGACCTGCTGGAATCCGAGGTTTTCGGCCACCTGAAAGGGTCTTTCACCGGCGCGATTTCCGACAAACCGGGGGCCGCCGCCGTGGCCGATGGCGGCACGTTGTTTCTGGATGAAATCTGCGAGTTGGACATGAATTTGCAAGCCAAACTGCTGCGGTTCTTGCAAACATCCTCGATTCAGCCTGTCGGGGCTTCGCATCCGCAAAAGGTGAACGTGCGTATCATCTGTGCATCGAACCGCGACCCGATGGAAGAGGTCCGGCAGGGCCGGTTCCGCGAGGATCTGTATTATCGCCTGTATGTGGTACCAATCCATCTGCCCCCGCTGCGTGATCGCGACAATGACGTGGTGGAAGTGGCCGAAACCGAATTGCGCAACTACGCCGAGATCGAGAGCAAACAGTTCCAGCGCCTGTCCCCCGAGGTCCAGTCTCTGTTTCGCGAATTGCCGTGGCCGGGCAATATCCGCCAGATGAAAAACGTTCTGCGCACGATAGTGGTTATGAATGACGGCCCGCAGGTAACCATGAATATGTTGCCTGACAATCTACAGGATGAACTGATTTACACACCCGCAATCCCGCTTCAGACGTCCCAGCCGCAAGAAACATCCAACACAGGGTTGGACGGGTTGATCGGCAAAACACTGGCCGAGATCGAACGGCAAGTCATCGAGGAAACCATAGCCTATTTCGACGGCTCGATCCCCAAGGCGTCAAAGGTTCTGGACGTGTCGCCATCGACGATCTATCGCAAAGTGGAGGCATGGAAAAAGACAGGCCCTGTCCCTAGGTGAATTGTTCGCGGATCAATCGCTCTTCCAAACCGTGGCCCGGGTCAAACAAAATGCGGTGCTTGATCGCTGGTTCACTGCGCACTTCGACCGATACCACATCGCGCACCGGCTGACTGTCTGCGCCTGCCATCACCGGCCGTTTATCCGCCTCTAGCACATCAAAACGCACGGTCGAGGTTTTGGGCAATAATGCCCCGCGCCAGCGTCGCGGCCTGAACGGCGCCACCGCCGTTAATGCCAGAACGTCCGAGCCGATTGGCAGGATCGGCCCATGCGCAGAATAGTTATAAGCGGTCGATCCGGCAGGGGTGGACACCAGCGCCCCGTCACAGACCAGTTCATCCAGACGCGGCTTGCCATCCACCGTGATGCGCAATTTCGCCGCCTGCTGACCGGCCCGCAGCAAGGATACCTCGTTGATCGCCAGTGCTTCGTGAATTGATCCATCCCGGCACACCGCCCGCATCGCCAGCGGGTTGATCACCGCCTCTTCGGCCTGTTTCAGCCGCTCCTCCAACCCATCCGCCGAATAGGCGTTCATCAAAAAACCGACGGTGCCACGGTTCATGCCGTAAATCGGCCGCGCATAGGGTTGCATTTTATGCAGCGTCTGCAACATAAACCCGTCCCCGCCCAGCGCCACAATCGCATCGGCATCCTTAGGTTCATGCACACCGTATTTCGCCGTAAGTTCGGCCAACGCCTCTTGGGCGCTGTCCACATCACTGGCGACAAATGCAATTTTCATAGGCTGGCTCATCGGGCTTTTTCCTTTGTCTTGCGCCCACTTTGACCGCGATTGCACAAAACACAAGCCCCCCGCCGCCCTGTGTGACGGCAATTCATAATCATGTGTCGTTTTATTGGCTTATCACGGCGCAATTTCTACGATATGAGGGCGGCAAGCCTTATTTTTGCGCCAAGGAGTCCCCAAAATGACCAACACCAAAGACGCCGGTTTCTTTACCGAAGCCCTCGCCACCCGCGATCCTGAAATCTTCAAATCCATCACCGACGAGCTGGGCCGGCAACGCGCCGAAATCGAGCTGATTGCCAGCGAGAATATCGTTTCGGCGGCCGTGATGGAGGCCCAAGGATCGGTCATGACCAACAAATACGCCGAAGGCTATCCGGGCCGCCGGTATTATGGCGGTTGCCAATATGTCGACGTGGCCGAAACGCTGGCGATTGAGCGCGCCAAACAGTTGTTCGGCTGTGAATTTGCAAATGTACAGCCCAACTCGGGTTCACAGGCCAACCAAGGCGTGTTCAACGCCCTGATCAAGCCCGGCGACACCATTCTGGGCATGAACCTTGCTTCGGGCGGGCACCTGACCCACGGGGCGGCCCCCAACCAGTCCGGCAAATGGTTCAACGCGGTGCAATACGGCGTGAAACGCGACGACAACCGCATTGATTACGATCAGGTCGAGGCCTTGGCCAAAGAACACCAGCCCAAACTGATCATCGCCGGTGGTTCCGCCATCCCGCGCCAGATCGATTTTGCGCGGTTCCGCGAAATCGCCGATATGGTCGGCGCCTATCTGATGGTCGACATGGCCCATTTCGCCGGTCTGGTTGCGGCGGGCGAACACCCCTCGCCTTTCCCGCATGCGCATGTGGCCACCACCACCACCCACAAAACCCTGCGCGGCCCGCGCGGCGGTATGATCCTGACCAATGACGAGGACATCGCCAAAAAAGTCAATTCCGCCATCTTCCCCGGCATTCAGGGGGGCCCCTTGATGCATGTGATCGCCGGCAAGGCCGTGGCCTTTGGCGAAGCGCTGCGGCCCGAGTTCAAGGACTACCAAAAGGCAGTGCGCGCCAATGCGGTTGCGCTGGCAGATCAGTTGATGAAGGGCGGGCTGGACATCGTCACCGGCGGCACCGACACCCACCTGATGCTGGTTGATCTGCGCCCCAAAGGCGTAAAGGGCAACGCCACCGAAAAGGCATTGGGCCGCGCCCATATCACCTGCAACAAAAACGGCATCCCGTTTGACCCTGAAAAGCCGTTTGTCACATCCGGCATCCGTCTGGGCACACCGGCCGGCACCACCCGTGGCTTTGGCGAGGCCGAGTTCCGCCAGATTGCCGACTGGATTGTCGAAGTGGTCGACGGGCTGGCCGCCAATGGCGAAGAGGGCAACGGGGCAGTGGAAGCCGCAGTAAAGGCCAAGGTCGAAGCCCTTTGCGAAGGTTTCCCGATGTATCCGAACCTGTAAAACAAAAAAGGCCCCGGAATTGATCCGGGGCCTTTCAACTGTCTGGAAGGGCACTAGTCCTCTTTCACATCGCTCACAAAATCTTCCAGCAGTTTTTCGTTTTTCGCATCTTCCAGCTGTCTGATGCGGTCATTGTTCATCCGCGCGTCAAACAGGTACTTCACGAAATTCACCAGACTGATCGTCAGCATCAGCACCCCGATGCCCCAAAACCCTTTGGTCGCCAGCGGCACCTCGGTGGATTTATAGAGCGAGATAATCAGCAGCACATAGGCGGCAATCACACCCCCGGCGTTCAGCAGAATGATCAGTTTGTTGTCGGTGTTTGTGTTGTTCAGCATTGTCTTTGTCCCTTAAAAATACTTGGTTTACTTGCCTTTAGACAAACGTTTCAAAACGTCCTCGGCGGTGACTTTGGTGGCGGGGCCAAATCCGGCGCTGGCCAGACGATCGCCGATATCCTCGTTGCTTAGACCCTGATCGATTTCCTTCAGGATTTCGCTTTGCTCGAACGGATCATCCCGTGACAGCACCCGTTCAATCAGCTCCTCGGCTTCGCCAATCGGGCTTTGACCGGCCAGCGTAGTGTTCAGGCGTTTCTGGATGTTCTGCTCCTGACGCACGGCCTTGGCAGCAATTGCACCCTGTTTCAGGTCAATGATCCGCCGGTTGGTGGCCTCGACCGATTGGCGCAGACGCAGGATGCGCGTGTCCAGACGGCTGGCGGTTTCACGCCGCAGGGTCAGTTCGTTTTCCATGCCTGCGATCGCCTGTGCGGCCTCGCCTGCCATATCGTCGCGCCCCGCTTTCAGCGCTTCTTTGGCGCGGGATGTCATTTCCTTTACGCGGGTTTCCAGCACTTCAATCTGGCGCCCTTCGGCGCGGCTGCGCTGGATCAGGCTGGCCAATGTGGCCTTGGCAGCCTGCAATCCGGCCTGTGCCTCGCGGATTTTCTGCTCAATCAATTCGATGGAATATATATCGCGAACCCGTTCTTCTGCCCGTGCATTCGCACCGGTTATCAGGGTCTTCAGAGTTCCAAACATCTTAATCTCCTTTTCGTGAACAATGTTCATGAAACGAGATATAGAGATTCCTGAACAATGTTCAAGTATTATTTTGAACATTGTTCAGGAAATTATTTGTTTCCAATTTGGCAAAGAAGCTGTTTCAGCATTTCCTGCACCCGTTCAATTGGCACACCGGATATGCGTTTTTCCAACCCTAACAACACGATACCATGAACCGAGGAAAACATTGCGCGAGTCATCAGGTCCAGCTCGCCTTCGTTTTTCTCGGGAAATAATTCTGCCAAAGGGGCCGCGATATAGGCAAACAAACGCGCCAATTCCTCTAGATACCAGTCCGGAACGCGGCTATCGACCGACATTTCCAGATCAAACAACGCCCGCCACAGATTCGTATTTTCAGCCGCAAAGTATAAATAGGCCGTGGCCATGCGGATCATCCGCTCGTTGGGATCCAGCCCTTCGGTGCCTTCCTGCGAAGCCGCCACCACCTGCCCCATCCGCCGAAAGGTGCGCATGTTGATCGCCATCAACAACGCCTGCATATCGTCAAATACGTTATAGATCGCGCCCAACGCACACCCTGCCTCGCGCGCTAGATCGCGCGCTTTCATGGATGACGCACCACCGGCAATAACCTGCGCCTCGCCCGCGTCAATCAGACGTTCGCGCAGTTTTGCCTGTCGTTCCTGAACTTTGCCTGCCACGGGGTATTCCTTTCCTGAACTTCGTTCATGGAACTACCCCACCCGTGGCGTTTTGAAAAGCCGCTTATATATAGCCGCGCCAAACCAGCACAATTATGACCAGCATGGACACCACCAGAAACGTCATGGCAAGGCTGGCCAATATACCCAGAACCACGCCCTTGCGCCGGTCCGCCGCGTCCACCTTTCGCAGAAATTCCAGACAATCGCGATGCGCCGCCTCGGCACGCGCCATATCAATCATCTTTAGCAGGCGCGGGTTTTCAGATAGTTGCGCCGCCTCGGCCAGATAGGCGGCCTCGCGCTTCAGCCGTTTGGGCATCATTCGTCCGGTATGGCGCAGTTTCGCGGCCAGATCGCGGCCGCGAATGCTCAGCCGCTCTTTCATCAGCGCTGCCACCTCTTCGGCCATATCGTGAATCGTCTCGGTCAAAATATATCCCACCCGTTAATCCGCGCTTGATAACAATGGCGGCACCGACACTCAACACCTCTGGCGCAATTGACAGCACTTGGCTATGACAAGTCGCATGTTAAACACGGTTACAACTGGCACCCCGACGGACAGGCCCCCATTGCTGATTGTGCACGGGCTGTATGGCTCGGCCCGAAACTGGGGCGCAATTGCAAGGCGGCTGTCGGATGACAGACAGGTGATTAGCGTCGACATGCGCAACCACGGCGAAAGCGATTGGTTCAACAGCCACAGCTATCCCGATATGGCCGAAGATCTGGCCGAGGTGATCAAAGCCAATGGCGGGCAAGCGGATGTCATCGGCCATTCCATGGGCGGCAAGGCAGCGATGATGCTGGCGCTGACCCACCCTACCCTTGTGCGCCGTCTGCTGGTCGCCGACATTGCGCCGGTAGTATATGACCGCACACAGGTGCCCTATATCCACGCCATGCGCGGATTGGATTTGTCACAGGTTGAAAAGCGATCAGATGCAGACCGGATGTTGGCCAAAGACATCCCCGAAGACGGCGTTCGCGCCTTCCTGCTGCAATCGCTGGATGTCAAGAACAGGCGATGGCGGCTGAATCTGGATGTGCTGGAACGGGAAATGCCGCTGATTATGGGGTTTCCCGATGAGGAAGGGACGTTCGACGGCCCCACCCTGTTTCTGTCAGGGGGTGAGTCAGACTACATCCTGCCCGAATACCGCAGCACCATCAAAGCTCTGTTCCCAAAGGCCCGTTTTGCCCGTATCGCAGGCGTGGGCCATTGGCTGCATGCGGAAAAACCGCGTGAATTCACCGAAACCGCGCGGGCCTTTTTCGACGCTTAGACATGAAGACCTGCGCAGATGGACCGGATTCGCTCCACGGGGCGCCCCCTTCGGGCAATCCAAATGTTATTTGAGCGCCGATATCCTTTTTGCCACAAGCCACGCAACCGGACCTGCCAGAATAAACCCTGCGATTGCAGCATAGATTATCGGCATTTGGGTTCCGTATCCTGCCACAAGAACGGCAATGATCAGCACACCCACCAAGGTTGCAGAAATAAACGAATAGAGCAGCATTGCCAGCCTAACCATGCAAGAATCCTCCTACGAGTTCCGTTGCAAGAATGATACTTCATTTCCGTGATATGTGTCTTTGATCCAAGTCATCTACTCTGGCTGGCAAATCTGTCCGCGCGCAATGGCAACTAGGGTGCGATAGACCAGAGTGATGATAACGACAAGCAGCACAGTCAGCAGTATTTTCCCTATTATTTCATGCGATTGCGAGTTTTCCAGACCGGCATACTTAAAGGATGCGATAGTCAGGGAGGCAATCGGAAACGATAGCGCCCAGAAGGACATGGCAAAAGGCAGCTTCATGATTTTCGGCAGTTGCGTCAGCACAAGTAGCGCGAATACATAGCCCAGATTCAGCAGGATATGTGCAAAGGCATCCACCTGGCCGTTATTCAGATTCATGTAGGAAATGAAGGAAACAGCCGGTGGCGCGATCATGATAACCAGCGTCGGAAGCAGCTTGCCGGGCAGTGGTGTGTGAAAAATCAGCCGGTTCATCACAAGGGTTAACAGTATGATCCAGAACAATAACCCACCAGAGAAGAACAGCCACGACAGGTCGTGGTATCCCAGTGGGGCACCGGCGGCGGGGACGACGACGTTGCCGACAGCAGGGATGAACCAGGCGGGGTTAATGTGGCTGTATTCAAAGGGTTTATGGCCGATCCAACGGGCAAGGATCGCCAGCGTCAGACCGCCCTGCAACACGGCCCCCATGATCCACAGGATGTTGGCGATGCCTTCTTCTTCGGGCAAAAAGCAACCCGCCATCAGCAACAGGGAAATCGAGGCTGCGGGGTAAAATGCAACCCGGATCGGGTGGTGCCATTCACCGATAAATGCAGGAGTCCGCAATACCATTTTAGAGACATAACCAATTGTAACAGCGACGAAAACAGCAATAGACACCCAGACCATCACATGACTGGCCGAAGCCAGCCACGGCATCACGCGGCTGGCCGCGTAAAGGGCAAGCGTCAGGCCGAACAGGCCCATCGTAACCGCATAAAATGTGATCGGATAATGGGTCAGGCTGGAACCGGATTGGGCAGCGGATTCGGGGGTGTCTGTCATGGTCTTTTCCCGTGTTCTGAAAATCTTCGAAACTGTTAGCATGTTGTCGGAATTTACGCGAATGGACGGATTGCCGCGCGAGCGTATCGCTATATTCAGGGAACCGGCACAGAACCGCACTCGCCACTACCTGTTGTTGCTTGGCATTATTATAGCGGAAATATTGCATTTAGCCACAAGATATAGTTGATCTTGGCCCACGCACAGTGTATCGGCTGACATACAGGTGCATAGACGCGGCACTGCATTAACTGACGGCGAGGCTCGGGTGCATATGGCGCGCGGGCCTCGTTTTCGTTTGGGGGGTGTGTTGGTTTTTGGGGTCCAAAAACAGGAAAAGACGCCAGGTGCTCAGACGCGGTCTTTGCATTGTGCCTTGCGACACGTCCTGACGTCTTCCTGAATTGGTTCACCCCGAAGGGTTATCCTCCTCATGTGCGCGGGTTCCCGAAGGAACCTTTGCTGCCATGTCTAATCCGAAGATCATCCATGACCCGCTGTACCCGTGATCAACTGCCTGTTCGCATTTGTTCCGAAAAACCCATACGGACTTGCTGTTGCCCACATACTTTCGCGTTTCGGCTTTCCGTCCGAAGACTTCCTTCCAATTCGCTCTGGTCCCTGGGGGCCTTTGCGTATCGCTGGGGGTTCTAAGAACCCTTCGCTGTAATGAAAGGGTTGCAAATGAAAGTGAGTCGTTCAAGAAAAATCGACGCGGGCGGTGAAATTTCTTGGGGATAAGTCTTTGATTTTATTGTGGATAATCGGTGGATAAGTCGGAAAGAGTCGTGGAGTCAGGGGGTTGGGAGGGGATGTTGATGTTGGTTTGAAATACATGACTAGTCGGGAAGATAATCATTATACTCGATGGTAATTGACCCACATCCAATCAATGTATGATTTTCATCTACCCCCTCAAGACCACCATTGGTTAACACACGCCTTGACAGAATCGCATTTGCTATTTAGAACGTAAAGGGAACATATAGGGTGCTCATAATGGCTTATGATGGACGAGAAATCGCAAATTTCGTACTCGATACGGCTGAAAGCGAAGGTATTGCTATAAGCAACTTAACTTTACAGAAAT
>WFNH01000006.1 GCA_015488685.1 Marinosulfonomonas sp. | reverse complement strand
CCCCCGCCGCAGCCACATCCGGCGCGATGCCGCGGCGGCCGGAATGGACCGTGGCGATGGCCTGCAACTCGGCCAGCCGATCCTGCCCTGCGCCTGTCACACGCAAGAAATCGGAGGCGCGCAACAACCGCCGCCCGATCTACGCGAGGTGATGTAATATGCCATCGCCCGTTAATTTGTTTAAGGCTGCGCCCCGCCCAACCGCAGAAACAGGCTTTCCTCGTCATCATTGCGAAAGAAGGGGACTGTTTCGGGGTGTGATCCGTTGCGGATCAACTGGGTTACTTCGGCCATAACCACCTGCGTGATAAAGGGCAGATCGAAATGGCGCACATCGTCCAGCCGGATCCATTGCAGATGCGATAGCTCGTCACAGGCATGGGTGAAGTCGTCCAGATCACCGCAAACCTGCTGATCCGCATCCACCATAAAGAACCGTGCGTCAAACCGGCGTGGGCGCCCCGGCGGGGTGATGGCGCGAAACACAAAGGTCAGACCGGCGGCCGAGGGCAAATATCCGGCGGCGGCAAAGCTATTCCAATCTTCGGGCGGGGGTGTAGGCCATGTCCCAGATTCGCCCAGTATCAGACCGGTTTCCTCCCAAACCTCGCGGATGGCGGCGGTGGCCAATGCGGGGATCAGGGCGGGGTCGGTTTCCTGCGACAATTGCGCGATGCAGCGGTCTTGCAGGGGGGTGGCCAGCGGGATGGCGGCATCGCCCGCATCCACGGCCCCGCCGGGAAAAACGAATTTGTTGGGCATAAAGGCGGCTTTGGCCCCGCGCTGTCCCATCAGGATACGTGGATCGGTTTGCGCATCCCGCACCATGACCACGGTTGCCGCGTTGCGAATTGCTGTCTTGTCCATTGGCCGCCCTTTTATCCCGTTTGGTCGGGCGGTGACGGATCAGGCGGTGTCTTCACCAAATCCGTGCATGCGCTTGGCCCATTGGATAGCCACAAGCACGCCCTTCAGTCTGGGCAGAAGGTAAAGCGAAAGTGCCACACAGCCAACCGTGAAAATTGTCGCCAGCACAATTGGCGCAGGGCGGAATTTTACGAATGCGATCAGGATCAGCGGGGCCATGATGTGACCGACAAACAGAATGGTCAGATAGGCCGGCCCGTCATCGGCGCGATGATGGTACAATGGTTCCCCACAAACGTCACAGGTATCGCGCACTTTCAAATAGCCCGAAAGCATCGAACCTGAACCGCAATTGGGGCACTTACGTCGCCAACCGCGAAACATCGCGGGGCGCATGGGGCGCTCGTCCGCGCCATCGGTATGGGTGGTCATGGTGTATTCAGCCTTTCCTGTTCGCAAGGCTTGTTTAGCGCATAATCAAACCCGCCGCAGCATTTCTTTGCCCATACGCGACGGAAAACCGCAACCTGTGCGTTTAACCCTTTGATGATGGTTGAACAAAAAGGAAAATGACATGAAAAAAGTATGTTGGATCGCAGGCATTATAGCAGCCGGACTGGGAGTTGCGGGCATTGCCCAAGCCAACCCCGGCGGCATCGGGCGGATCAGTTTCGAGCAACTGGACAGCAATGGCGATGGCCGCTTGACCAAAGATGAAATGGCCGCCCGCGGTCAGGCCCGATTTGCCAAGGCGGACGCGAATGGCGACGGGATGCTGACAGCTGACGAGATGATGGCACAGGGTCGCGTGAAAATGGAACAGCGCATCAACCGGCTGATTGAAAAACGTGATGCCAATGGCGACGGGATGCTTAGCCTGGAAGAAATGCGCGCCAACAATGTGGGGGATCGTCTGTTTGCACGGGTTGATACCGATGGCGATGGCGCTGTAACGGTCGAAGAATTCGCTGCCGCCAAGGCCAAGTGGCGTATGCACCGCGCGGGCAAACCGGCGACCGAGTAACCGCGATATTGCCGCAAGCAGGGTAACACGTTAGGCAACAGGACAATGATCATGCCCTTTGACGCCATGAACGATGTGCCGGACGATGCCCTGCTTGTGCTCTATGCAAACGGGGATGCGGATGCGGCGCGGGCGCTGACCATGCGCCTGACGCCGATGGTTCTGGGCTATGCCGCGCGTCTGCTGAACGATGCGGCCGAGGCCGAGGATGTGGCCCAAGAAGCCATGTTGCGCCTGTGGAAGGTCGCGCCGGACTGGCGACAGGGCGAGGCCAAGGTCACAACGTGGCTTTACCGTGTGGTCAGCAACCTGTGCACGGATCGTTTGCGCAAGAAGCGCGCTGTGGCGCTTGAGGCCGTGCCCGAGCCTGAGGATGATCGGCCCTCGGCATCCGAAACGATGATCAAGGCCGAGCGGGCCGCGGCCCTGCAACAGGCACTGGCCACCCTGCCCGAACGCCAGCGGCAAGCGGTGGTACTGCGCCATATCGAGGGGGCGACAAACCCCGAGATCGCGCAGATATTGGAAATCAGCGTCGAGGCGGTCGAAAGTCTGACCGCCCGGGGCAAACGCGCATTGGCCGCCGCTTTGGCCGGTCGACGCGCAGAACTGGGGTATCAGAATGACGGATAAACATGACGAATTCGGACTGAACGCATATTTCGACGCAGGGCGTAAGGCGGCACAGATACCTTCGGGTGATCTGATGGCCCGCGTGCTGGCCGATGCCAAGGCGCAGCAAATGGCGAATGTCCCTGCCCCCGCCGCGCAACCCGGGCTGTTTGCCAGCCTGTGGGCCGCGATTGGCGGCTGGCCGACTGCCGCGGGTATGGTCACAGCAACGCTGGTGGGGATATGGATCGGCATCAGCCCGCCTGCCCCGCTGGAACAAATCACCGCCGAGGTTCTGGGCGACACTGATGATGCCTATCTGGTTGATCTTCTGCCCGCCTTTGGCGATGATTTCGTGGAAGGATAAGACATGGGTGACGACATGGACGGCGTGAAAACCAAAGTATCGACCGGCCGCTGGGTCAAGGTTTTGCTGGCAGTATCTCTGGGGCTGAACATGCTGGTTCTGGGCGCGGTCGGGGCAACCGTCTACAATCACCGTAGGGACGCGCAGCAACCGCGCGATCTGCGCGAGGCCAGCTATGGCCCCTATTCCCGCGCCCTCAGCCCGCAAGACCGCAAGACAATCGGCGAAGCCCTGCGACGCGAGGCGGGATCGTTGCGGGAGAACCTGCCAAAGATCAAAGAAACCTTTCAGGCCTTGATCCTTGCCCTACAGGCCGAAGATTATGATCGCGAGGCGGTCCACGGGTTGATCGCCGAACAACAGGCGCTGGGATTGAAACGCCAGCAGATCGGGCAACGGTTATTGCTGGAACGGCTGGATTCCATGACCCTCAAAGAACGCCGCGCCTTTGCCAAACGCCTGCAACGCACCCTTCGCCGCCCCCGCACCCCGTAGGGCGGGGTTCACCCCGCCACCCCTGTTAGATCGCCAACACCAGCAGCAGGATCGATACCAGCAAGATCACAATCCCCGCCACCTCGCGCCATGTGCTGCGTTCCTTGTAATAGAAATAGGACGCCAGCGCGCCAAACAGCAGTTCCACCTGCCCCAGCCCTTTGACATAGGCCACCGTTTGCAGGGCAAAGGCGGTGAACCAGCACAGGCTGCCAATCATCGACATGATCCCCATCAGCCCTGCCACGCGCCACGCCGCAAGCACTCGCGTGATCTGCCCGCGTTCACGCGCCAGCAGCCAAACCGCCAGCACAACGCTTTGAAATGCCGTGACCACCGCCAATGTCAGATTGGCCCGCAGGAAGGTATCCCCATCGCCCAAGGCCAGCACCCCGCCGCGATAGGCCACAGCCGAAACGGCAAAAGACAGGCCCGACAACAGCCCCAAACCCGCGGCGGGGTTGAAGATGCGGCGCAACAACGGGCCGCTGTTGCCGGGCGCATCCGACAACAGGATCAACCCGACAAAACCGATTACAATCGCCAGCACGCCCCAAAGCGATAGCCCTTCGCCCAGCACGATAAACCCGACCAGCGCCGACAGGATCACTTCAGTGTTCTTGAAGGTCAGCCCGACCGCGAAATTGCGCTGTGAAAACAGCGCCACAACACACATCGTGCCGATGATCTGCCCAAGGCCACCGACCACCACATAGGCCCAGAACACCGGCTGAACCGGCGGCAGGTCAAACCCGCGCAACTGCATGTAGATCACCACAATCAGCGCCACCAGCGGCGCGGAATAAAGGAAGCGTGCAAACGTCGCCCCCGCCACCGACAGGCGCGTCGATTTCAGGTGCTTTTGCAGCATGAACCGCAGGTTCTGCGAAAAGGCCGCGGCAATGGTGATGGGGATCCAGAGTTCCATGCCCGCTTAGTGGCAGGCCCGTGCGCCGGTGTCGAGTGTTAGTGTCGAGGGTCAGGCACCCTTTCGTCCCCAACCAATCCGCGCCCACAGACGTTCATACCCGATATAGGTCATCAGCCCGACCGCCGCATTGGCCAGTGCCATCACCCCGCCAACCCGCATGGATCCGGTAAAGCCATAGCCAACCGCCGACATGGTGACCAAGCCCAGCAGCTGCCAGAAAACAGCCTTGACCCATGTGCGTTTCGGTGTGTCCATTTCGGTGATGTCCCTTCACAACAGGTCTATCCCGAACGCGGTTTTTTGTGTATTCAGCGTATGAAAAACATTTATTCCCCATTGCAGGATAAATTAACCAATGCAGAATAAAACCGACAAACGTGATCGCGCCGCCCTGTTTCGCACCCGTCTGGCGCTAGCGCTGGAACATAGCGGGATGTCCCGCAGCGCGCTGTCGCGGGCGGTGGGGGTGGATCGTTCGACAATCTCGCAATTGCTAAAAGGTCAAGGCACCCGCCTGCCCAATGCGCAGGTGGTGGGCGAATGTGCATCCGCACTTGGGGTGTCGGCGGACTGGTTACTGGGTCTGGCGGAACACCCCGAAATGGCGGTCGATCTGCTGGCCTCGGCGATGAGCATAACACCCGCCTCGCGTGCGCTGGTGGATGCGGAAATTTTCAACTGGCATCAGGAAGCCGCCGGTTACAAAATCCGCCACGTACCAGCCACCCTGCCCGACATGCTGAAAACGCCCGACTTGCTGGCCTGGGAATACGAGCCACAACTGGGCCGTTCACCCGAGCAGGCCACCGGCGCCGCCACCGACTTGCTGGACTGGATGCGCAACACATCGTCCGATTATGAAATCGCCCTGCCCCTACATGAACTGACATCATTCGCCCGTGGCGAGGGCTATTACACCGGCCTGCCCGCCGACATCCGCCGCGCCCAGATCGACCGGATGCTGGAATTGCATGACCAGCTATATCCGTCGCTGCGGCTGTTCCTGTTTGACGCACGACGCCTGTTTTCCGCCCCGATCAGCATCTTTGGCCCGCTATTGGCCGTGATCTATCTGGGCCGCAACTATCTGGCGTTTCGCGATAAGGAACGGGTGCAGGGGCTGATCGGCCATTTCGACTGGCTGGTGCGTGAAAGCGTGGTATCCCCGCGCGACGTGCCGGAGTATTTGCGCAAGCTGCGCAGTGAAATAACGGATTCCTGAACCCGTCCCCGTAAATGAAAAGGCAGCGCCCGGATACCCCGAACGCTGCCTTTTCCTGTTTCGATTGACCTGTTTGTTATTTCAGCGGCTCGAAAAAACCGTCTGGCAAAAGCCGTGTCATAAAGATCTCGTCGATCCCCTGATGGTCATCCGGCCCAAAACTGATGGTCACACCACCAAGGTCCAGATTGGTCAGACCCTGCATCGCATTCAGGAAACTGTCGCGGGTCGGGTTGTCCCCGGCATTTTTCAGCGCTTCGATGGCAACACGGCCAACGATATACCCTTCCAGTGACACAAAATCGAAACCGGCCATACTGTCGGACTCGGTCAGAGCCTTTTGGTAATCGGCCACGATCTTGATGTTTTCATCCCACGGGAACGGGACAACCTGCGAAATCAGAACGCCCGCGCCTTCGGGCCAAAGTTCATCAGCCAGCGCTTGTGAGCCAACAAAGGAAATGGTCACGAATTCGGGTGTGAATTCAAAGGTCCGCGACAGTTTGATGAATTCGCCGATCGGCTGATAGGCCCCGACCATAACAACAGCCTGCGGGTTGACTTCCATCATCGAAACCAGCGCATCTTTGACGTCGGTGGTGTTGCGGGTATAGGTGCCACGCGCGGTCAGTTCCATACCCCGACGGGCAAGTGCCTTTTCCACACCACTCAGGCCGACTTTGCCAAATGCATCGTCCTGATAAAGGATCGCGATATTGGTCAGCCCTTCGACATCGACCAGTTGCTTGATCCATTCTTCGGTTTCCGCATCATAGGTGCCGCGAATGTTGTAAACATTCTTTAACTCGGGGTTGCGCAGGAACCCTGCCCCCGTGAACGGACCGATCAACGGGATGCCCGCCTTTGTAGCGATCGGTTGCAACACCTTGTTGGTCGGGGTGCCGACTGTACCGATCAGGGCAAAGAACCGGTTTTCGTCCAGCACGGCATTGATTGCCTCGATTGAACGGTCCGGCTCGTAGCCGTCATCGCGGCTGTCCAGGGTCAGCTTGCGACCATTAACGCCCCCTGCGGCATTTACTTCGTCAAAAGCTGCCAGAATGCCTTTTTGCATCCCAAGCCCCAATTGCGCGGCCGGACCATCCAGCGCTGCAATCTGGCTAAAGGCAACGGTATCGGCTGAAACTCCGACCTCTTGCGCATGCAGCGGAAGAGCCAATGCCATCACGGCGGCAGTTAATCCTGTTAAACAGAAATGTCTCATATTTATTTCCTCACTCGACTGGCGATATTGGGCGAATATGTTCTGGAAATGAAGCCTGCCCGGAAACAGGTTCCATCCTCACAGCCCACTATTGCCGGCGAATCCAGATTTCCACCCGGCGGTTGGTGCGTTTGCCTTCCAGGGTAGCGTTACACGCAACCGGCGCAAGTTCACCATAACCCTTGGCAGCGAAGGTAACACCATTACGGTTGGTGATCTTCCCTTCGGAATAGGCTTTTGCAGACTGCATCGCCTGTTGTGCACGATTGAATGACAACCCCTGGTTGGCCGCAAAACTACCATCCGCATCCGAGAAACCGGCAAACAACAGTTCAACCGGATAATCCAGACCGTTCAGGTAGTCGAACAATTCGTCAAGGTCGGCATATGCCTTGGCTTCCAGCGAGGACGAGCCGGACCCAAAACGAATGGTCGTTGTCAGCCGGTCATAAGACAGCAGATCAACCACCAGTTCGCGCATCAGCGGCAGTTCTTCGGGGTTTTGCGTTGCCTTGATCACGTCGAATGCCCGTCCACCCTGATAGGGGCGCGTATCCTGCTCGACTGCAAGGTTATAAAAACCCGCACGCTGGACCAGGGCATCGGCCTCCTCGGTCGCGGTGAAATCGATTATACCCTGAGCAATTTCGCCCATATTGTCCGAACGATTGTACAGATAGACGCGCCGCTGGATCGGGTATTCCTCGGCTTTGGTTGTAAAGGAATCCGGAGATACCGTGATGCCGCACTGGTCAACAATATCCAAAGGCTTTGTGCCAGTGGAAAAGGCTGCACCGGCGATACCAATCGCGCTGGGTTGCGTCATGACCGAACGGGCCAACTGATCGTCTGTATCCAGAACAATCACAGAATCGGCCTGCTTGTTGCGTGATTTGGCGAAAATGGCCCGCTGGAACACACCGCCAATACCTGTTGCCTTGTCACGACCGTAAACAATAATGGCTTCGTTGCGACCACCCAGTTCCGACCAGTTGGTAATGCGGCCACTATAGATCCCGTCCAGATCCTCGAGTGAAACAGCCTGCACCGGATTGCTGGGGTGCACCATGATGACCACGGGATCCACTGCGATCACATGTTCCTGCGCGGCATCAATCAGATTGCCACCACCGGATTTTGCAACACGCCGTGCCTCGGCAGGCAAAACGCGACGGGTGGACATCCCGATCTGCGTGTCCGCACTCGTAAGCGATTTGAATGCTTCGTTCGAATTGCCAAGGCTTGTTTTAACATTTGCCAAAACGTTACCATCAGCATCAACAACCTCATTAACAATCAAACCGATCGGCGCGCCGGGGATCGGGTTCAGCTTCAACCCAGCGGATGAGGAATACCCTTCCAGCAGCAGCGGCATCAACCGGCTGCCTATGGCGCTGGAGCCCGCAATCCGCAAGCCGTCATCCTTGACAAGGGTCGGGCAATCCCCTTCGCAAATTACATCTTTGACGCTGATGGACAATGTACCAATGCTTGTATCAATTTTATAAAACCCGTCTTCGACAGCGATCAGATCACCTTGAACAGAAAGATTCCCTTTAATAGAATTCAATGTGACCTGTTTGGCCACGGCTGGTGCTGTTGCAAACAATCCTGCAGCCAGAACCAGCGGTAAAAGCGCAGTGCGCTGTTTCACTGTTTTAGTAGAAAACGATACCATCGTTATCCTCCAGATTAAACCATATCGCCCCCATACAGTTTCCGATTGGGTACTAATCACTTTTAAGAGTAACGAATCACGACAAACGATGATTTACCCTAAAACAAAATCTTTTTTTTGCAACCTGTAGGGGTGGGTCGGAATATATTTACAATCATAGGAATTTGATAAATTCCTTTTTCATCAAGACAACAAAACAATACCTGTCATCCCGTTTTTCCAACAGCACACCCCGCCCCGTCCGGCTGGTCCAGCGCCTCATGCGCCGTCGCAATCTCGCCCAATCGCGCGATAATATGAGTCGCCGGAACCGAAGCGCGGCGCGTTTCCAGACTGACATGGATCAGCATGTGTTCCCCCGTGGCCAGCAATCGATCCCCCTCATACATCCGGTGAAACAGCTGCATCTTTTTGCCCGCACCCAACAGGCATTGGGTTTCCACCCTTATCCGCGCCCCTGCGTGAACTTCGTCCAGATGGCGGATGTGGGTTTCCACGGTAAAGTAACTGCCACCCGAGGCGATGTAATCGGCGTCGCAACCGATGATTTCCATAAAGCGGTCGGTGGCATCGCCAAAGGCCTGTAAATAGCGTGCCTCGTTCATGTGGCCGTTGTAATCGGTCCAGTCCAACGGCACGGTGCGGGTCACGGTCGAAAGGGGGTGTTTGATATCCAGCGCCGGTTCGCCTTGCGCTGCGTCAAAGCGGTTCAGCACCGCCCCTGCCCCCGCACCCTGTGCCTTTAGCGCGCGCAATATGGCCACCAGAACCGCGTCCTGCGGTGCCTCCTGCCCCGATGCGGCCCAGCGCAGGCCAAGTCCGTAACGCAGCGCATCCGAAATGTCTGACGGGCTGGCCATGCCCTCGGCGACCAACCGGTCAGCCTCGGTTTGCAAAGCGGATTGCAACGCCACGGAAACCCGTTCCTCGCCCTGTTGTTCCACAGCGGCCATGCCAATGCCTTGCAACACCTCCTTGGCTCGTGCCTTAACCTCTGGCGGGTTGGCATCATTCACCGCCAGTTCCACCAGCGGCAACAAATAGACAGGGGCAAGCGCATGGGTGCTGATGATTTGTTCGGGCCGCGTGGCGCAGCCCTGTAATTCATTCAGCGTAAAGGTGCCCGAGGCAGAGGCAATCACCGCCGCCCCGTCGCAATGTTCCTGTATCTTCTGAAGAACCTTGCGCTTTAGCTCCAGCCGTTCGGGCAGACATTCCTGAATCCAGATCGCCCCATCCACCGCCTCGGAAATGGTCTGGCAAAACACCATATCGCCCATTTCGGGCAGGGCCACATCCGACAGTCCCGGCAAGCCGCGCCGCGCCTGTTGCAGCACCGCCCCGACCAACCCCTGCGCCATATCGTCAGGATCAAACAGACGCACATTCCAGCCCATCACCCTGAACCGCGCGGCCCAGCCGGCACCGGTTTCGCCTGCGCCGATGATGGCCACTGTCTGTTTCATATCAATCCCCGCAGCGGATGAATTTCACCGGCTCGCCGGCTCCGAACCGGATATACAAAACCTCCGCGCCATCCATCAATACGCCAAAACAGATTGCAATCAGGTTCTTCATTTTCGAATGTTCCTATTGTTTAATAATCAACTGGCCCAAATCATACCCGTTCCAGTCCAGAATTTCGCGCGCCGCCTGCATCCGGTCCGGCGGAATATGCCGGTCCCTGTTCAATACCATTGCAAAACTGCCATCCACCGAACCAATCACCGCAGTGCGATATGTCTGGTCCACCCACATCACCCAATGTTCGTAGCCCTTGTGCGCCCCACCCTTGGGCGTAAACCGCCCCGGACCGGTGACAGGGGCGATGCTGTGGCTGTCATTGCCGGTGCAATTGTGTTCAACCCAATCGAACCCTTTTGCGGTTACTTCGGCCCGCACCCCGCACAGCGCCGGATCATAGGCGGCGACCACCACCCAATCCCCCGCAAACAAAGCAGGATCAAACAGTGCAACGGAAGTGATCCGCGCCGAAGCGTCGCGATACCCTACAACAGGCGCACAGGCCGTGACGGCAAAAAAGAGGGCAATAATCAGTCTATACAAAGCTCGACCACCTTGCCATCATCCTCGACCATGCTGAAGCAGCCGAACATCGGTGTCACAGGCGAACATGTGTGGGTATCGCCAAAGCATATCCCCTCACAATCCTTACCCGTTTTGCAGGATTTCCCCGCGTCTTGGGTTTTTATGATACAGGCTTTGCCAAACATACCCGCCCGCTCGTAACTTCCGCCCTTGGCGTCGCATTCCTTTTGCTCGGCACGTATTTCGGCGCGGGTTTTGCCCATCATTTCGGGGTCTTCCTGACAGGCAGACAGGGCCAGCAGGCCAGTGAATAAAATCAGACTTTTCATAATAACCTCATTCCTTATGGAATGTTCGCGCGGGGTCAGTGAACACCTATTCCCGCCGTCAATCAATAGGGCATTGGGTGCGCCTTGTGGGCTGTGTTGATTTCCGCCAACACCTCGTCGCTTAACGTGACATCCGACGCCCCCAGCGCCACCTGTAACTGTTCCAGCGAAGTGGCCCCGAAGATTACCGAAGTCATAAAGGGCCGCGTTGCACACCACGCCAGCGCCATTTGCGAGATGTTCAGCCCGTGGCGCTTGGCAATATCCTTGTAAGCGTCAATCGCCCCCCAGACACGATCCGTAATGCGCCCGCTCAGGGTAGTATTGATGGTGCGGCGCGACCCTTCTGGCGTGACATCGGGTTTATATTTGCCCGTTAACAGACCGGTGGCCAGCGGTGAAAAGGCCAGCAGGCCAACGTCTTCGTTCAAACTGGCCTCGGCCAGATCCGTGTCGAACAGGCGGCACAGCAGGGAATATTCGTTCTGGATCGACACCATGCGTGGCCCCGCACCGGCATCACTGGCACAAATCCACTGGGCCAGCCCCCAGGCGCTTTCGTTCGACAGGCCGACATGGCGGATTTTACCAGCGTCCACCTGTCGCTGTAATTCGCCCAGAACATCATGGATATGGGCAATGGTTTCCTCGCGGTTCTGGCCCGAAGGGTCATATTCCCAATGCTTGCGAAACTGGTAGGAGCCGCGATTGGGCCAATGCAACTGGTAAAGGTCGATGTAATCCGTCTGCAGCCGTTTTAGCGATCCCTCCAGCGCCCGCACAATGGCGCCCGAGGAAATATCCTCGCCATCGCGCACAATTCCGCCGTTGCTGCCGGTGATTTTGCTGGCCAGCACCACATCACTCCGCCGCCCTGTGCGGGCGAACCATTCGCCAATGATGCTTTCGGTTTTGCCAACGTGATCGGCGCTGACCGGATTGACCGGATACATTTCCGCCGTATCCAGGAAATTGATCCCGTGATCCAGCGCCATGTCGATCTGGGCATGCCCCTCGTCCATGGTGTTCTGCGTGCCCCATGTCATCGAGCCAAGGCAATATTCGCTAACCTTCAGGCCGGTGCGGCCCAGTTCATTCATGCGCATGTTCTGTTCCCTGTTATGTCAGGGAACAGAACCTAGTCTGTAGGCGCAGAATGGCAACCCCCTATGGGCGCACATCAGGGCCGCACATAGGAATAACCCTGTTCCTGCAATTCGATCAGGCGCACCACGCCGGATGGCACAACTGTGGCCTCGCTCATCAACGGCACAGGCCCGCCGGTTTTTTCGACCATCTTGCGATGGGTGTTACCGCAGGCGGAAAACGACAGGTTTTCCAGTTGCAGGGACAAAACCGAAATCCGGTCGGCGACCGGGCTTTTGCCTTCGACAAACATGTTCAATCCAGGGCCATAGGCCACCAGTTCGATTTCAACAGTATCGCCTTTGGATTCATAGTATTTGGTGACATTCACGGCGTTATTCAGCGCCAGATTCATCACCTTGGGATCGTTTTGGTCCACATGAATAGCGACGTAATGCTTGACCCCTTCGGCCATCGCCCCGCCATTTATGGTAAAGAATAGTAATATTGCTGTGAGAATTGTCTTCATGGTCTTCCTCCTGTTTGTCCGAACAGCTTATCATGCAAAACGCGTTTGGCGAGGGGACACGCCGAATTTTATCATTCAGGACCAAGCGGGTGCGTTGGCGCCCATAAAGGAAACCCTATGTCCCGTCTATTTCTTAGCCTTGTTTTATTGTGTTCAACCCTGCTTGCCGCACATGCAGAACCGGTTCGCTATATGCTGGAAGCGAATAAATCCTCGGTCGGTTTTATCTATCATTTCAACGGCGCCCCGACAAAAGGCAGCATGCCGGTGGCCAAGGCTGATCTGGCCATTGATTTTGCGGCATTGCATAAATCCACAGTGCATATCCTGCTGAATGTCAGAAAGGCACGCGGCGGATTTATTTTTGCCACCCAGGCCCTGCGTGAAAAATCCGTTCTGGATGTTTCCAATCACCCGCAAATCCGTTTTGTCAGCACAAAATTTTCACGCACGCCTACAGGGGCCAAGGTGGTTGGAATGGTTACAATCCGGGGGGTAACAAAACCGCTGATCCTGAACGCTGTATTTTACCGTCAGAAAGGAACCATGCCTAAGGATCTGTCGAAACTGTCGATCTTGCTGACCGGATCAATCTCGCGGGCGGCCTTCGGGGCAACGGGGTATCCCAAACTGGTTGGCGACCGGATTGATCTGCGGATACTGGCGCGGATCCGGCAAGTGGAATAGGCCCAAAAACGACCCCGCCACGTCGATTTCGGGCATGACCTGCCCCGGCAGCTTTGCCATCATCGGCAGGTTGAACAACGCGAACACCCATTCCCATGCGCCTGCTGATTTCCTTTGCCGCCCTCTTTTTGTCTGTGATCCTGTTGCAGCTGTCTTCGGGCGGTGTGGGACCACTGGATGCCATTTCGGGGTTAAAGCTGGGATTTACCACCGCACAAGTCGGCTTCCTTGGATCGGCGCATTTCTTTGGCTTTTTCATCGGGTGTTGGTGGGCACCGCGATTGATGGGCAGCATCGGCCATTCCCGCGCTTTTGCCGCCTTCACGGCCACCGGCGCCATCGGATTACTGGCGCATATGCTGATCATCGATCCGATGGCGTGGGCCATCATGCGGATCGCCACCGGTCTGTGCGTGGCCGGTAGCTATACGGTGATCGAAAGCTGGATGCAGGCCAAGGTCACAAATGAAATCCGCGGGCAGGCGATGGGCGGCTACCGGATGGTCGACATGGGCGGATCATTGGCCGCGCAGTTGATGATCGGGGTGCTGGAGCCTGCCAGCTATGTGTCCTACAACCTGCTGGCATTGCTGTGCTGTGCCGCGATCTTGCCGCTGACCCTGACCAAAGCCAGCCCGCCCGAAACGCCCAAAACGCCCCGCCTGCGCCCCAAAATGGCCTTTGCAAAATCGCCGCTGGCCGCCGCCGGTGTTGTGGTCGCCGGCCTGACCAGCGCCGCCTTTCGCATGGTCGGCCCGATTTATGGCCAAGAGGTTGGCTTGCAATTGAACCAGATTGGTCTGTTTTTGGCGGCTTTCGTTTTGGGCGGGGCGCTGGCGCAATATCCGATTGGCTGGCTTGCCGATAAATTCTACCGCCGCTGGATCCTGATCTGGCTATCCGTTGCCGCCATTGGCAGTTGTGCCATCACGGTCAGCATGTCGGGCGCGGGCACTGCGATGGTCATGGCCACCGCCGTGTTGTTCGGCTTTACCACCTTCCCGATTTTTTCGGTCGCCGCCGCCCATGCCCATGATTTTGCCAGCACCGAGGAACGGGTCGAACTATCGGCTGCGCTGATGTTTTTCTATGCCATCGGTGCCATCGCCAGCCCGCTGATTGCCTCTACCCTGATCAATGCCTACGGCCCCGCATCGCTGTTCATCTTTCTGGCCGCAGGCCACGGGGTGCTGATTATATTCGGCCTAAGCCGGATGAGCGTGCGCCGGACCCGCAAGCGGCGCACCCCTTATGTTTACGCCCCGCGCACAACGTTCCTGATTGGCCGCCTGCTACGCAAACAGCGGGATAAACGCTAGCCCCTACTTAACGAACTTGTACCGCAGCAACCGCAAGGCATTGATCGTCACCAGAACCGTAGCCCCGGTATCTGCCAGAATGGCCATCCACAGCGACGTTACCCCCAGCAAAGTCGTCACCAAAAACACTGCCTTCAGGCCCAGCGCTATGCTGATATTCTGGTGAATATTGGCCATCGTCGCCCGCGACAGCGCAATCAGCGCGGGTACATCGCGCACCCGTTCGTGCAACAGCGCCGCATCCGCGGTTTCCAGCGCCACATCGGTGCCACCCCCCATCGCAATGCCCACGTCCGAGCGTGCCAAAGCGGGCGCGTCATTGATCCCGTCCCCGACCATGGCAATATTGCCCTGCGCCTTCAGCGCCTCGATCTGGTCCAGCTTGTCTTGCGGCAGCAGTTCGGATTTCACCTCGATCCCCAGCTGTTTGGCCAGCGCCGCCCCTGTGCGGGCGTTATCACCGGTCAACATCACCGCGCGCACGTCCATCCCTGCCAATTCCTGCATCGCATCGCGTGCATCCTTGCGCAATTCATCCCGCAAGGCGAACAGACCCAGCAAGCTGTTATCGACAATCACCACCGCAACGGTTTTGCCGTCCCCTTCCAGCGCGGCAATCTCGTCCTCTTGCTCTTTGGTGAACTCTGCAATTTCCTGCCCGTAGCGCGGCGAGGCAATCGTCACGAGTTTGCCCCCCACCTTGGCCTGCACCCCGCGCCCGCTTAATGCCTCTGACGCCGTGGCCTTTTTCAGCTTCACGCCACGCGCCGCAACCTCGTCAACGATGGCCACCGCCAGAGGATGGCTTGACCCCGCCTCGACCGATCCGGCCAAACCCAGCATCTGATCCTCGTTTCCCGAAAACACCCGCACATCCGTCACCGCCGGTTTGCCGCGGGTCAATGTGCCGGTTTTGTCGAACGCCACCTGCGCCACCTTGCCGATGGCCTCAAGCACCGCGCCGCCCTTGACCAGCAGGCCTTGTTTTGCCCCCGCTGAAATGCCCGAGGTAATCGCCGCAGGCGTGGACAGCACCAGCGCACAGGGGCAGCCGATCAGCAAAATCGCCAACCCTTTATATATCCACGCCTCCCAATCCGCGCCAAAGGCCAGCGGCGGGATGATGGCAATCAGCGCGGCCACCACGATCACCCCGGGGGTGTAATAGCGGCTGAAATCATCGATGAACCGCGCGGTCGGGGCCTTGCTGGCCTCTGCATCCTCGACCATCTGCAAAATCCGCGCGATCATGTTGTTTTCCGCGCCCTTTTCCACCGTCACGCGGATCACCCCGTCGGCATTGATTGATCCGGCATAAACCCCGTCGCCAGCGCCCTTGCGCTTGGGCATGGATTCGCCCGTCACGGCGGCCTCGTCGATCGAGGTCTGACCCTCGGCGATCACCCCGTCCGCAGGCACCCGTCCACCGGGCCGCACTTCGATCACATCGCCTATTTTCAGACTGTCGGCCGCCACCTCGCGGGTGCCATCATTCACCACCAGAAAGGCGGATTTTGGTACCAGATCGGCAAGCGCCTGAACCGAGCTACGCGCCTTGGCCGCCGCCATCATCTCCAGCAATTCACCGATCAGGAACAGGAACACCACCACGGCGGCTTCGGGGGCCTCATTAATCGCAATCGCCCCGACAACCGCAATCGTCACCAGCGTTTCAATGGTAAAGGGCTGCCCCGCAACCGTCCCCATCACCGCCTTTTTGGCCAAAGGTGCCAACGCCACCAGCGCGGCAAAGGCGTAAACGTAATCGGCATAGTCCGGCAGAACCAGCGACAACACCACCGCCAGCGCCAGCATCGCGCCCGCAAATATCACCAACCGCCCCTTGCCCGTCTGCCACCAGCGCGCCACGGCCTGTGGCGTGTCGGCTTGCGGTTTCACCACCTTATAGCCCAGCTTTTCAATCGCTGTGACCACATGATCCGCCCCGTCAGCACCGTCGCCTAAATCAAACTTCAGTT
>WFNH01000005.1 GCA_015488685.1 Marinosulfonomonas sp. | reverse complement strand
CTGTTCAATTCCCTATAAAGGGAGATTGGCTTTGGGTAAATTCTTGAAAATATCATTCCGCATTCTGGTGGTTCTGATCATCATCCTTGCGGCCGTCGGGTTTTGGCAACGCGAGAAGATCATGCGTTTGCTGGCGGTCAACAGCCTGTTTTCCAAAGAAAAAATCGTCAACAACTTCAGCCATATGGACAGCATGTTCCTGACCACCCCGCTAGGCATTGGCGATGGCACGGCTTCGGAATTACCAATCGGTGATCCTGCCCCCGCGGTCGAGGGACTGGATGACTGGATCAAGGAACGCAGCGTAACCGCGCTGGTGGTTCTGAAAGACGGGAAAATCGTCACTGAGCAGTATTTTCAGGGCACCGGCAAAGACGATCTGCGCATTTCTTGGTCGGTCGCCAAAAGCTATCTGGCCGATTTGATGGGAATTCTGGTGGCCGAGGGCAAGATCGGATCACTTGACGAACAGGTGGTGAAATATGCCCCGCACCTGAAAGGATCCGCCTATGAAGGTGCAACCATCCGCAATGTTCTGAACATGGCCAGCGGGGTGAAATTCAACGAGGATTATCTGGATTTCAATTCCGACATCAACAAAATGGGCCGTGTGGTTGCGTTGGGTGGCACATTGGATGATTTCGCCGCCAGTATTAAAGAACGGGAAAACCCGCCGGGAACAGTTTGGCAATATGTATCAATCGATACCCATGTGATCGGCATGGTCATTCGGGGCGCCACGGGGCGCTCGATACCCGATTTGCTGAGCGAGAAGATACTGGTTCCGCTGGGGCTGGAAAAGGCGCCCTATTATGTAACCGATGGCGCGGGTGTGGCATTTGTTCTGGGCGGATTGAACATGACAACCCGCGATTACGCGCGCTTTGGCCTGATGAATATGTATGGCGGGAAATGGAATGGAAAACAGATCGTTCCGCAAGACTGGATTGAAGCCTCAACGCTTCCCTCCGCCCCCACGGCCGAAGGGCACATTGGATATGGATATCAGTGGTGGATTCCCATAGGCGCGCCCAAGGGCGAATATATGGCGCGCGGGGTTTACGGGCAGTATATCTATATCAACACCGATCTGGGTGTTGTCATCGCCACCAACGCTGCGGACCGCAAATTTCGTGAAGGCGGGGTTGCAGAGCAGAATATCGATATGTTCCGCAAGATTGCCGCATCGCTTTGATTGGAAACGGGACCACTCACAGGATAAAACCATCCTGCAAGCTGCCGTAAAGCCGAAATAAAAATCAGCGCCGATAGGCCCGCAGATAATGGCGTTCAAACATCCGTTTGGCCCAGTGGAAAATCTTCATTGGCGGTAGGAATATGGTGCGCTTTTCGTTGCGGAATACCAGAATACCGCTGTCCAGCGTATCGACGATGCAAATCAGTTCTGCCTTGAAATCATGGCTGGGTTCGCGGCCCTGCATTTCGTCGATAATATTCTTCACCGCTGCCTCGGCCTGCAAATCGGCCTGATGCGCCTGTTTGGCCAGCCATTCCGGCCCCGGATAGGATCCGGTATCCCCCACCACATAAGTGCCCTTCAGCCCGGCAACGCGGCATTTGCTGTCGGCCTGAATAAACCCGCCCTCGGACCGTGGCAGATCGGTATTGTCCAGCCACAACGGCCCCGTCATGCCCGTCATCATCAGGATCAGATCGGCAGGGATTTCCTCGCGCTCGGTCACCACTTTATCGGCTTCCATGCGGATCGGTTTTGCGCCCAGATGGGTTTCGATCCCCCGCTTGGCCATCAGTTTCAGCAACCCGCCAACCGCCTTGCCGCCCAACCGGTTGCCCGGCTTGTCTGACCCGTTGAAAAACACCAGCTTGAACTTGTCCCGCCGCCCCTGACGACGCAGCATGGTGTCCATGCCAAACAGGAATTCAAACATCGGCCCGCCGCGCACGGCCTTGGGTTCCTTGGGGTTAGTGCCAAAACCAAAGGCAATCGTGCCCCCGTCCATCGCATTGATCCGGTCATGTATTTGCTGCCCCATGTCGGCCCCTTCACAAGGGATAATCGCATGATCCACCAGCCCGGGCAATTTCTTGATAAAGCGGCTGCCGGTGGCGATGATCAGGTAATCATTGCGGATTTCGCCGGTATCGGTTTCGACCAGCCGCCCGCCCTCTTTCACATTGATCACCGATCCCTGATGCCAGACCACATTTTCCTCGGCAAAGAATTTTTCCAGATTGACGTCGATATCAGCGGCATTGCGCATCCCTGACGGCATCCAGATCAGGCTGGGCAGATAGGTCAGGTGATTGTTGGGCGAAACCACCGTGATTTGTGCCTCGACTTTCGATTTACGAATTTCGCGAACGGCGGTCAGTGCGCCAAATCCGCTTCCTAGAACTACAATATGGGTCATTGGGGAGCCTTGCGGTTTGCCAGAGATGGAAACAAGAGTTCCTGCCTTCTAAACGATCCGGTATTCTCTGTTAATGCGACAAATCCGACCATTTCAGTCAGCATTTCAAGTCGCCGCAAATACCGCATGCCTACTCTGTGCATATTCAGACCTGTTTTCTTATCTCTATAAGGAGAACCTTAACCCGATTCTGCCAGTCTGGCGCAAACCGGACCGGAGAACCGCAACGTGAACACTGCCCTGTCGCCCCTGCCTGACCTGCCGATGCCCGATACAGGCACAATGCCGCCCCCCATGTCGGCCTTGCCGCAATCCATCAGCCGCCAGCAAAAGGCGGCAATCATCGTGCGTCTGCTGTTGTCCGAAGGGGCCGAACTGTCCCTGACCGACCTGCCCGAGGAAATGCAACAGGATCTGACTATGCAGATGGGTAGTATGCGCAGTGTTACCCGCGAAACAGTGACCGCAGTGGTTGAAGAATTCATCAACGAGTTGGAAAGCATTGGCCTGTCATTTGCCGGTGGCCTTGAAGGGGCGTTGAACGCGTTGAATGACACGATTAGCCCACAGCTGGCCGAACGTCTGCGCCGCGAGGGCGGCGTCAAACGCACGGGCGATCCGTGGGAGCGGATCATGGGGCTGGAGGTAGATCGCCTGTTGCCGGTGCTGGAACAGGAAAGCACCGAAGTTGCCGCCGTTATGCTGTCAAAACTAAGCGTTTCCAAAGCCGCTGAACTGCTGGGCCTGTTGCCCGGCCCGCAGGCGCGGCGGATCACCTATGCCATGTCCCTGACCAGCGCGGTCACACCGGCGGCGGTGCAACGCATCGGACAGGCGCTGGCCAGCCAGTTGGACAGCGTGCCCCCCAAGGCCTTTGATGACGGGCCGGTAGAGCGGGTCGGGGCAATTCTGAACTTCTCGCCCGCAACAACGCGCGACGATGTGCTGGAGGGACTTGAGGAAGAGGACAAAACATTCGCCAATCAGGTGCGCAAGGCAATCTTTACCTTTGCCAATATTCCGACGCGTATTGATCCGCGGGATGTGCCCAAAATTACGCGGGGTGTGGATCAGGCGGTTCTGGTCACCGCTTTGGCCGCAGCCGAGGCTGGCGGGCTGGAGGAATCCAGCGAATTTGTCTTGCAGAATATCTCGAAACGCATGGCCGAAGGTCTGCGCGAGGAAATGAAAGAGCTGGGTCAGGTCAAAGAATCCGATGGCGAAGACGCGATGAGCGCGGTTGTGGCTGAAATCCGTGAATTGGAGGCAGCGGGTGAAGTGTTTTTTGTTGCCGGTGACGAAGATGAATAACGCGACCCGTTAATCCAAACCCGCATGGGGCTTGCCATAGACCTGAACGCCCCCTAGCCTAGCCCAATGGATAAAACAGGACGCCGCTGGCACGACATGGGTGGGCAGGCCGCAGGCGCGGTTCTGCCCGAGGATCACGACTATGCCCTTTGGGAAAAGCGCGTGGACGCGTTGATGGTGCTATGTTCCTCCAAGGGATATTTCACCGTAGACGGCCTGCGCCGCGCGATCGAGGATATGGGCGAAGAGGCCTTTGAAACCATGTCCTACTATGAACGCTGGGTCGCCGCCGTGAACCAGAACATGATCGAGACCGGTGCCTATTCTCTGGCCGAGTTGGGCGAGCGGATGGAATTGATCAAGGCGCGCGGCAATACCTATGGCGAGGCCGCGGATGCCTGAGCTTGTCCGCGTCAAATCCATGATGCCGCCGGGGCATGTGCGCACACCGGCCTATCTGCGCGGCAAATGCGGCATAATCGAGCGCGCTTTGGGCGAATTTGCCAACCCCGAACGCGCCGCCTATCGGCTGGAAAAGGAAATGCAGCCTCTTGTGCGCGTCCGCTTTACCATGGCGGAAATCTGGGGCGACGCGGCCGAAAACCCCGATGATACGCTGGATGCGGAAATCTATGCGCATTGGCTGGAAAAGGCGGATTGACCCATGCCCCATGATCACCATGAAGACGATTTCCACCACTCGGGCATGAGCCCGTCCGGCCACCCTTATCGCGAGGATGATGATCGCCCCCTAACCTATTGGCAAACCATGGAAATTGCCATGCGGGAAATCCTGATTGAAAAAGGCATCCTGACTCCGGCCGAAATTGCCCGCCAGATCGACGAGATGGATTCGCGCAGCCCGGCCAACGGGGCCGCCGTGGTGGCGCGGGCCTGGGTGGATCCCGATTTCAGGCATAGGCTGTTGAACGATGCATCAGAGGCCAGCCGGGAAATGGGTTTCGATATCGGCCCCTTGCGCCTGATTGCGCTGGAAAACACCGCCGATACGCATAACATCATCGTCTGCACCCTGTGTTCCTGTTATCCGCGCAACCTGTTGGGCCTGCCGCCGGATTGGTACAAATCCCGCGCCTATCGTTCGCGCGTGGTCCGGGAACCACGCAAGGTGCTGGCGGAATTCGGCGTTACCCTGCCCGACAGCACCACCATCCGGGTGCATGATTCCACCGCCGATATGCGCTATATCGTGCTGCCGCGCCGTCCCGATGGCACAGAAAGCATGAGCGAAACCGAGCTTGCCGCCCTTGTCACCCGTGACAGCATGATCGGGGTCGGCCTGCCCAAATCCCCTGACTGATCTGCCTGCTTGTGATCCTGATCACAGGGCTTTATGTCTGGAACACGAGCGGAAAAACCGGGGTAAAACCGATGGCAAATAAAGGCGAGGGCTGGGGCGATTATAGCGTCAATCTGCTGGCCCGTGGCCTGTTTCGCCTGGCACTGTTGTTTCCCTATCCGATCCGCGTGCCGCTGGTCGGCTGGATCATGGCCCGCATCATTGCCCCGCTTGCCGGTTATACCAAACGTATCCGCTGCAATCTGGAATATGTCTGTCCCGATCTGGACAAATCCCGGGTTGACCGCCTGTGTTACGAAGTGCCCAACAATGCCGGTCGCACCCTGATCGAGATTTACTCGGGCGAAAAATTCATCAACCGCGTGCACGACATCCCTTTGGGCGGTGACGGGGCGCAAGCGCTGGAACAGGCCCATAAAGAAAACCGCCCCGTTATTCTGGTCACTGGCCATTTTGGCAATTACGACGTGCCGCGCGCGGCCCTGATTGCGCGGGGGTATCGGGTGGGCGCGATTTACATGCCGATGAAAAACGTCTTTTTCAACAAGCATTACGAGGCCGCGATTTCGACCATCGGCACCCCCTTGTTCCCGCGTGGGCGTAAGGGGCTGGGGCAGATGTTGAAATTTCTACGCTCTGGCGGCATGACCGGTTTTCTGGTGGACCAATACATGGGCCACGGCGCGCCGCTGACCTATTTTGGCAAGGTCGCCCCGACCGCTCTGTCAGCGGCAGAAATGGCATTGAAATACGACGCGCTGCTGGTGCCGATCTACGGCATCAGGGCCGAAAACGGGCTGGATTTCACCATTCAAGTCGACGCCCCGATTGCGCACAGCGATGCAGAAACCATGACACAGGCATTAAATGACAGTCTGGAAACACTGGTGCGTAAACATATGGGGCAATGGTTCTGGATTCACCGGCGTTGGAAACCCGAACGTCAACGCACCTTGGCAGCAGCCAAGACCGGACCGTAAGATGCCCGCTGCACTATAATCACGCAGCCATCATCACCGGTAATTTTTGTTGAAATGGACAAGGGGCTACGTCCGTTCCATTCTTTCAGCACTTCCCATTCGGTAACAATATTCGAATAAGACAAATCACGACCTGCGTTTTCACCACGCTTGATACGCACAGTCTGCCCGTCCTTGAAACGCACCATTTGCACCACCAACCGGCCCAGCCCGTCTTTCAAAGGTTCGGCCATGATTTCAAGCCGATCCCCCTTGCGGGTTACGCTCAGCTTTACCGGATCAGGGGTTTTGCTATGGGCCTTGATCAGACGGGAAACCTCGCCCGGCTTGGTGCCGACAACATGGTCCTGCCCAGCAATCACCATCTGCGGGGTGTAAACCATGCGCTTGCCGGCCGCGCGGGCATAGGCGTGTTGACGGTCGGTGAATTTCGGGCTGGCAAAGATATCTTTCCAGCCGATGTAATCCCAGTAATCCACATGCAGCGACAGGGCGATCACATCATCGCGTTTCGCCAGTTTTCCCAGAAATTCATCGGCAGGCGGACAACTGGAACAGCCTTGTGATGTATATAGTTCCACCACAACAGGGCTGGTTTGTGCCGTGGCGAACCCCGCCAGTGCCATCCACACCCCTGTCATCATCACCAGTATTTTTCGCATTTTTCGCCTTTCTTGCCCGCATCCAATCTCCATTTAAGACGCCCCTTGATCAATAGCCAATCAAGGTTTTGCGAGGTTGCTTGTATAATTCGTAACATCCGCGTCACAAGTTTTTGTGTGCAATGGTATACAAATTGCTGCCTTCCCCCTTGAACGACTCTGCCGGATGCGTCAAAAGCGCAGGTGAAAGAGGGTTTATACCCTGCCCTTACCCCAACAAACGGAGTCACGCCATGACCATCACCGTCGGCCAAGACAGCGCCAAGACCCGCAAAACCCTTACCGTTGGCACTCAAAGCGTGGATTACTATTCCATCCCCGCCGCCGAAGCCGCCGGTCTGGGGGATTTCTCGAAATTGCCTGCGTCGCTAAAGGCGGTGCTGGAAAACATGCTGCGGTTTGAGGATGGCAAAACGGTAACGGTGGATGACATCAAGGCCTTTGCCGAATGGGCCGCAAATGGCGGCAAGAACCCGCGCGAGATCGCCTACCGCCCTGCCCGCGTGTTGATGCAGGATTTCACCGGCGTGCCTGCCGTCGTCGATCTGGCCGCGATGCGTGACGGGATTATCGGCCTTGGTGGCGATGCAGAAAAGATCAACCCGCTGAACCCTGTTGATCTGGTAATTGACCATTCGGTGATGATTGACGAATTCGGCAATCCGCGTGCCTTCCAGTTCAATGCCGAGCGCGAATACGAGCGCAATATCGAACGCTACACCTTTCTGAAATGGGGCCAAAAGGCATTTAACAATTTCCGCGTGGTGCCGCCGGGAACCGGCATTTGCCATCAGGTGAATCTGGAATATCTGGCGCAAACTGTCTGGACCGACAAAGACCAGAATGGCGTTGATGTGGCCTATCCCGACACCTTGGTCGGCACCGACAGCCACACCACAATGATCAACGGTCTGGCCGTTCTGGGCTGGGGTGTTGGCGGGATCGAGGCCGAGGCCGCGATGCTGGGCCAGCCGATTTCAATGCTGATCCCCGAGGTAGTGGGTTTTGAGCTGACCGGCGAAATGGCCGAAGGCATGACCGGCACCGATCTGGTGCTGAAAATTGTTGCCATGCTGCGCGAAAAAGGCGTGGTCGGGAAATTCGTTGAATTCCACGGGGCGGGGCTGGACCACCTGCCACTGGCAGACCGCGCCACTATTGCCAACATGGCACCGGAATACGGCGCGACCTGTGGTTATTTCCCTGTCGACGACGAAACCCTGCGTTATCTGCGTGTGACCGGCCGTGACGAGGACCGCATTGCGCTGGTCGAAGCCTATGCCAAGGAAAACGGCTTCTGGCGCAGCGAAGATTACGCGCCGGTTTACACCGACACGCTGTCGCTGGACATCAGCACCGTTGTGCCCGCCATTTCCGGCCCCAAACGGCCACAGGATTACATCGCGCTGGATCAGGCCAAAACGGCGTTCGAGCAGCAGATGAAAGATGTCTTCAAACGCCCGATGCACAAAGAAGTGCCGGTGGCTGGCGAAGATTACACGATGGAAAGCGGCAAGGTTGTAATCGCCTCGATCACGTCCTGCACCAATACATCAAACCCCTATGTGATGATTGGCGCGGGTCTGGTGGCCCGCAAGGCCGCCGAACTGGGCATGAACCGCAAACCGTGGGTCAAAACATCGCTTGCACCGGGATCACAGGTGGTCAGCGAATATCTGGAAGCGGCCGGTCTGCAAAAGGATCTGGATGCGATCGGCTTTAACCTTGTCGGCTATGGCTGCACCACCTGTATCGGCAATTCCGGCCCGATCCAGAAGGAAATATCGGCAGCGATTGCCGAGGGCGATCTGGTGGCCACATCGGTTCTGTCTGGCAACCGCAACTTTGAGGGGCGCATCAGCCCCGACGTGCGCGCCAACTATCTGGCCAGCCCGCCGCTGGTGGTGGCCTATGCGCTGGCCGGCACGATGGATATCGACATCGCCAATGAACCGCTGGGCAAGGATAAGGACGGCAACGACGTCTATCTGAAAGACATCTGGCCCAGCAGTCGCGAGGTGGCCGAACTGGTCGAGCAAACCGTCACCCGCGAAGCGTTCCAGTCGAAATATGCGGATGTATTTGCAGGTGATGAACGGTGGCAGGCGGTGCAGACACCCGACAGCCTGACCTATAACTGGCCGCCGACCTCGACTTATATCCAGAACCCGCCCTTTTTCCAGAACATGCCCAAGGAGCCGGGCAAGATCAGCGATGTGGACGGGGCCAAGATATTGGCCATTCTGGGCGATATGGTCACCACCGACCACATCTCGCCTGCGGGTTCATTTACGCCCGACAGCCCGGCAGGGAAATATCTGGTTGAACGTCAGGTCGCCCCACGGGATTTCAATTCATATGGCTCGCGCCGTGGCAACCACGAAGTGATGATGCGTGGCACCTTCGCCAATATCCGCATCAAGAACGAAATGCTGGACGGGGTCGAGGGCGGCTATACGCTGGGACCGGACGGCAAGCAGATGCCGATCTTTGACGCCGCGATGGCCTATCAGGACGCGGGCATCCCGCTGGTGATAATTGCCGGTCAGCAATATGGCGCAGGCTCCAGCCGTGACTGGGCTGCCAAAGGCACCGCCCTGCTGGGTGTGAAGGCCGTGATCGCCGAAAGCTATGAGCGTATCCACCGCTCGAACCTTGTCGGCATGGGTGTTATCCCGTTCGAGTTTACGGGTGGCGATACCCGTAAGTCTCTGGGCCTGAAGGGCGATGAAACCGTTTCAATCCACGGGCTGGAGGGAGATTTGAAACCGCTTTCCGATGTGCCTGCGACCATCACCTATGGTGACGGATCGGCCAAAAATATCACCCTGAAATGCCGTATCGATACCGAGATCGAGATCGAATACATCGAACACGGCGGCGTGCTGCAATACGTGCTGCGCGATCTGGCGAAAAGCTGATCACGGATGCCCTATCTGGGCGTTTTGTTTGACATGGACGGCCTGCTGCTCGATAGCGAGCGGCTGGTCGTCGAATGTTTCAGGCAGGCCACAGCCGATTTTGACCTGCCGGATATGGACGACGTGGTCTTTCACCTGATTGGTCTGCGGCAGGATGCCGGCGAAGTGATCTTGCGAAAGGCACTGGACGGACGGGTGGATTACCCAAAATTTTACGAGGATTGGTATACGCATATCCGCAATCGGATGGCGCAGGGTATTCCGCTAAAAAACGGGGTTCAGGTGTTGCTAAAGCTGTTGCAGGATCAAGGGCTGCCTTGCGCTGTTGCTACCTCAACCCACACCGCCAAAGCGCGGGAACATTTGGAAATCGCGGGGATTTTGCCGTATTTCCAAACCGTAACCGGTGGTGAACAAGTGCAGCACGGCAAACCGGCGCCCGATATCTATCTTGCTGCGGCGGCCAGCCTTGGCGTGAAGGCCAGAAATTGCGCCGCCTTCGAGGACAGTGATCCGGGAACAAACGCCGCCTTTGCGTCTGGCGCGCGCACGGTTCAGGTGCCCGACATCAACGCCCCTGCCCCTGAAATGCACAAACTGGGTCACATCATCGCGCCCGATATCCTGCAAGGGGCGCGGATGATCGGGCTGATCGCAGGTTAACTCTGTTTATCTGCGGCCCGGCCCCACACCATTTTCATGTAAACATCCCCTGCCCGCAATTCCGCCAGCATCTGCATCAGCCGTTTTTGTCTGGTTCCCTCGCGAACGGCTCTGTTGATCCACGCCAGATAATCATTGCGCTGATAGGGCGAGCGGTCCTGATAAGCACCCATCAGGCCGCTGTCACGCAGCGCATCGGCCACGAAATCCGGCATATCCTGTTTGGCACGCTTTAATGTCATCTAGGAATAATACCCCGATATGGCCGATTTCACAAAAGGATCTCGGTTTTCTGACGATGTATTGGCACTCTGTTAACGGGTTCACCTTAAGCCAGCAGGTATGATTGATTTAACACCCCCCAAAGGCTGGGCTCCAAATCTGGCCCTTCCTGTACCATTGCTGGAAACTCTGGCCCTGTTGTTACTGATCTTGGTTGCCTTGCCGTAGCGCTATTTGTTCGCGTCCAGAATTGGCTGCATTTGCTTGTCGATAATGCTTTGGGTGATCGGCCCACGGAAATGCCACAGGATCACACCGTTGCTGTCGATCAGCAGGCTTTCGGGCACACCTGTTATGCCCCACTCAATTCCGTTGCGCCCTTTTGAATCCGACAGGATTGCTGTGAACGGGTCGCCCAGCCCCGCTAGAAAACGCGCTGCATTTTCGGGGCTGTCTTTGTAGTTCACCCCATAAATACGCAAGCCGCCTTTGGCCAGTTTCATAAGGTTGGGATGCTCGGCCCGACACGGCCCACACCATGACGCCCAGAAATTGACCATCTTTATGCCGGGGCTACGAAGGGTGTCATCGGTAAACCCCTTGGCAGGGTCCTGATCATCGCCAATGAACAGCGCCGGTGCAGGACTGCCGACACGGGTCGAGGGGATATTCTTGGGATCATCGCGCCCAAGGCCCGGAATGAAAAATGCCGCGACCAGCGCCACGAAAATAGCGATCGGCAGGATTGCCAGTATGTTAACTTTACGTTTCTCAGCCATTCTTTGCCCGCCGTTCCTCGACCTCGCGCAGCGATTTTGCCACGCGACGGCCACGAACCCAGCTAAACAGCAATAGCGCAAGGAGCAACAGCAAAGTCACCGCATAAGATGCGATCACCTCATTTTGATATTTTCCCAGATCAGGCATCATCCCATACGCTCCCGTGCGAGCAGCGCTTTCAATCGGCGGCTGCGGATTTCGGTGCGGGTGCGCATCAGCACCAGCGTTATGAACAGTAAGATGAACGCCGCAATACAGACATACAGCGGGTTTGAGTAGGCTGAATTCACATGTTCCTCTTTGTCCAATGACAGCGATGCGCCCTGATGCAGCCCCTGATTCCAGAAGTTCACCGCATAGCGGCTGAGCACCGCAAAGACCGAACCAACAAGGCACAAAACGGCTGTCAGATCGGCGGCGGTATCAGGATCATCAATCGCCTCCCACAAGGCAATATAGCCCAGATAGAACAGGAACAGCACCAGAAACGATGTCAGCCGCGGATCCCACGCCCAATATGTACCCCACATCGGCTGCCCCCAGATCGCACCGGTAAACAGCGCAATCAGCGTCATTGTCATGCCGATCGGGGCGGCCGCCTTGGCCGCAAGTGCCGAAACATGATGGCGGCGGATCAGCCAGACCAGCGAGGTGACCAGCATCATCACCCAGATGTTGATCGCCATCATCGCCGAGGGCACATGCACAAAGATAATTTTCACGCTTGAGCCGAAATTCTCGGCCTCGGGCGTAAAGAAATATCCCCAAACCAGCCCGACGGTAAACAGGATAATCGCAAGCGCCGCAAACCACGGCAAAAATATCCCCGAGGTCTGCATGAATTTCTTTGGATTGGCGTATTCCCAGAGTGACATTAACCCACCTTCAAGCGTTCGTTTCCACCGTCATATTAACCCTTACACCCCCTCTAACGCAAATTGATGCGTATGGTTGCAGCCGCTACAAATGGAAGCAGCGCGACCACGCCTGCGGTGATTCCGGCCAGCATTAACAGCGGTGTTGTATTGTCCAGCCCAAGGGTGCCACGGCGCAGGGCCTCGGCCCCGAAAATCAGCGTTGGCACGTATAACGGCAGCACCAGCAGCGACAACAACAGCCCGCCGCGTTTCAGGCCCACGGTCAGGGCCGCGCCGAATGTGCCGATGAACGACAGTGCCGGCGTGCCCAGTCCCAGCGTCACCACCAGCCAGAAAAAACCCTGATCCGGCATGTTCAGCAGCACTGCGAGAAAGGGGGCGGCGATGGTCAGCGGCAGGCCGGTGGTCAGCCAATGGGCAAAGGCCTTCATCGCCACCACCCCTTCCAGCGGCACGGGGGCTGTGGCCAGCAGGTCCAGCGAGCCATCCTCGAAATCCAGCGCAAATATACGGTCCAGCGACAGCAGGCACGCCAACAGCGCGGCGACCCACAAAACCCCCGGCGCGATCTTGCCCAGCAATTCGCCCTCTGGTCCCACACCAAACGGCACCAGCACCACCACAATCAGGAAAAACGCAAGGCCAAGGCCAAAGCCCCCGCCTGCCCGCATCGCCAGCCGCATGTCGCGCAACAGAATTGCAATCATTCGAAAGCCTCGTCAAATCCGGCCAGATCACGCGGCTTGGCCTTGTTGCCGGTCAGGTCCAGAACATCGGCGTCCAGCCCCATATCAATATGCGTGGCAATCAGCGCAGCACCTCCTGCGGCACAATGCGTCTGCACCGCATCGGCAAACAACCCGACACTGGCCACATCCAGCGAAACCGTCGGCTCGTCCAGTGCCCAAACGGGCCGCCCCGTCACCAGAAGGCGCGCCAGACCAAGGCGGCGTTTTTGCCCCGCCGACAGGTTATGCGCGGCGCGGTCTTTCAAGTCTTCCAGATTGAACGCCTTTAGTGCGGGGGCAATATCCCCCACACCATACACCCGCGCCCAGAATTTCAGGTTTTCTGTCACCGTCAGGGTCGATTTCAACCCGTCCGCGTGCGCGCCATAGGTCAAAGCATCTGGCGCGGCCTCAACCGTGCCCTCAAGCGCCGGTTGCAGGCCCGCAAGGGTGCGCAACAGCGTAGTCTTGCCAATGCCGTTCGGCCCGCGCAGCATTAAAATCTGCCCTGCTTTCAGGGTGAAATCCACCCCTTCCAGAACCGCCACACCACCACGGGTGCAAGCAAGATTTGTAACTTTCATCAATTCCATAACCACCCGCATACCCCATGCTGCCGCGTGCGAAAAGACGCGAAAAGGTCGCCCCCATCTTTGTTCCAAGGGCTGTCGCCCGTTTTTCGCCTGAAACGCTCCCCCGGAGCGTTTCCTCGACGGCTCAAACTCCCCGCCGCAGGCACAGAATCTCTTTGGAACAAAGCGTTAAACCGGCAACAACGCCGCAGCGATACGCCGCCCCTCGGCCAGCAACACATTATAGGTGCGACACGCCGCAGGGCTGGCCATCGGTTCTACCCCGATCCCCGCCTTTTCCAGTGCCTCGCGCAAATCCCGCGGGATAAAAGCGGTCTCGGCCCCTGTGCCGAAAAACAGCACATCCACCTCTAGCGCCATTAGGGCCGCCGAATCTTCGTAACCGCCCCAGGATACGACCGAATTAGGCTGCACCAACACCGCGCCCTCGTACACCCTACCACCGATACGGAAAAAACCCGGGCCAAAGCCGTCTATCGGCTGGACGTCCTGAAACTCGACTTCTGTGAATTGCATGGTCGATCCTTAGTCAAACAATGGCATCCCGTTTAGCGCCGATACGGCGATAATGAAATAGGCAATGGTACGATACAGGCGTTCATGCCCGGGCCGAAACAGCAAGCCCCCCAGCACATTCGCCGCCAGATATGGCAGGATCAGCAACACCCCCAACGCCACAGCCGAAAACTGCAAATAACCGTTCAGTTGCAGCACGCCGATCATCATCAAATCGCACAACAACAGATAAACCATGATGTTGGCGCGGATCACTTCAGAGGGGTTCGGACTGGCCATATAGAGCATGATTACCGGTGGCCCGGGCAGGCCCACACTACCTGCCAGAAACCCGCCCAGTGCGCCGGTGCCATAGACCATCGGCAGGCGCAACGTGCCACGATAACGCACGCCAGCCATCAGTAAAACCAGCAACAGCAGGGATATCAGTGATACACCATAGCGGAAAACTTCAGGCGCTATCAGGCCCAGCACCAGCACGCCCAGCGGCAGGGCCACCAATGTACCTGCCGACAGGCGCAAAATGTCGCGTTTTTGGCCGGTGCGAATGGCGGCGGGGATGTTGGGCAAGGGGCCGATCAAGTCCATCACCATCAGGGTTGTCAGGGCCTGAAACGGGGTCAGGATCTGGCCGGCGACGGGCAGATACACCATCGCCGTGCCAAAGCCGGAAAACCCGCGCACCAGACCGGCAACCGCAGCCGCCGCCACCAGAAACCAAAAGCCGTCTATTGCAACGGCTTCGGTCAGGGCCTGCATTTAGGCGTCGATATTGGCGTATTGGCCGCCGACATCTTTCGGGTCTTTCTTGCTCCAGTCCCGCTTGACCCCAAGGCGCAGCAGGATAGCCGAGGCAATGAACACGGAACTGTATGTCCCGACAACCACGCCCCAAATCATCGCGAATACGAAGTCGCGGATCACATCCCCGCCCAGCACAAACAACGCGATTAGTGCAATCAATGTAGTAACCGAGGTCATAACCGTGCGCGACAGGGTTTCGTTGATCGACATATTCAACACGTCTATTAGCGTTTTTTGTTTGAACTTGCGCAGATTTTCCCGCACCCGGTCAAACACCACCACGGTATCGTTCAGGGAATAACCGACAATCGTCAGCAATGCCGCGATAATCGACAGATCGAATTTGATCTGGAACAGGGCAAAAACACCGATGGTCAGGGTCACGTCATGCACCAGCGCAATCACAGCCCCCAGTGAAAACTGCCACTCGAACCGCAGCCAGATATAAAACAGCACCGCGACAATCGCCGCGATCACGGCTTCGATCGCGGTCTGGATCAATTCACCCGAAACCTTGGGGCCAACGGATTCGACGGCGGCAAATTTGATCGAGGGTTCATACGCCTGCAATGTTTTTTCAATCAAAGCAACCGTATCACTTGTAATTGCCTCGTCACCGTCCTGCGCCTCGATACGGATTTGCGTGACGTGTTGGCCGGGATTGGTCGGATCGAACACCTCGGTGATTGATACATCGCCCAGATCCAGCGGTGCAATCGCATCGCGGTAAGCCCCCACATCGACGGCCACTTCGGATGCGGTGCGGATCGTGGTGCCGCCTTTGAAATCAATGCCGTAATTCAGGCCCATCGTGAAAAACAACACAATCGAGGCCACCACCATAAGGGCCGAAACCCCCATGGTCAGGACGGGCACCTTGAAGAAATTCCAGTTCGTTTCGGCGGGTACAAGTCTTAGTCTCATGGTCTTATACCTCTATCTGTTTCGGCTTGCGGCGTTCATACCACATGACAACAATCAGCCGTGTTACATAAATTGCCGTAAAGACCGAAGTGACAATCCCCAGTCCCAGCGTCACCGCAAAACCGCGCACGGGGCCGGACCCCATGACGAACAGGATCAACGCCGTCAGCAACGTGGTGATATTGGCGTCGATAATCGCGCTTAGCGCTTTTTCATAGCCCAGTTCAATCGCCCGAACCGGCCCTTTGCCTGCCTTCAGCTCTTCTCGGATACGTTCGTAAATCAGCACATTGGCATCCACCGCCATCCCGACGGTCAAAACGATCCCCGCGATCCCCGGCAGGGTCAAGGTGGCCCCGATCAGGCTAAGCAGGCCAAAGATCAGCCCGACGTTGATCATCAGGGCAATATCGGCAAACAGACCGAACAACCCGTAAGACAGGATCATGAACACCAGCACCGCAACACCGGCAACAATCGCCGCGATTTTACCGGCGTCAATGCTATCCTGCCCCAACTCCGGCCCGATGGTGCGTTCTTCAAGGAATTTCATCGGAGCGGGCAAGGCACCTGCACGCAACAACACAGCCAGATTGGTCGTTTCCTCGACTGAAAAACTGCCGGTAATGATGCCCGACCCACCGCAAATCGCGGTCTGGATCGTTGGGGCGGATATAACCTTGTGGTCCAGAACAATCGCAAAAGGAGACCCAACATTATCGCCGCTATATTGACAGAACTTTCGCCCGCCAGTCGGGTTAAGACGGAAACTTACTGCGGGGCGTCCGTTACGGTCAAATGTAGGTTGCGCATTGGTCAAATCCTCGCCGGTCATGACCGGCAGTTCCTCGACAATATAATATGCCCCTTCTTCATTAGCTGACGGCAATATTTCATTGCGCGCACCGGGATTCGCCTTTGGATCACGGGTTTGACCGACAACGGGCTTGAATTCCAGCATGCCGGGCTTTCCCAGCAAATGTTTCAATTCTTGCGCCGATCCCAGACCGGGCACCTGAATCAGGATCCGGTCGGCCCCCTGACGCTGAATTGTCGGCTCGCGCGTGCCCACTTCATCCACGCGGCGGCGGATGATTTCCAACGATTGCTGTAACGTGCGCTCATCCAGCGCTTGTTTTTCAGCGTCTGACAACTGGATCGTGATCACATCACCCTTGGCCGAAACTTCCAGATCTTTCTGCCCGACACCGGCCAGCGTAACGACCGGCTGCGCCAGCGAGCGCACAAGTTCCAGCGCTTTACCCATACCGGCCGGGTTTGCGATCCGAACCCGCAACTGGTCTTTGGGCGATTCAAGCCGCCGCACACCGCCGATGACATCGCGTGCCGGACGCAAAATATCGCGCACATCCGGCCACATGGCTTTTAACTGGCGCTCATAAACTTCCTGCACCTGCACTTCAGCCAGCAAATGCGCCCCGCCACGCAAATCGAGGCCAAGATTGACAAGGCTTGAAGGCATCCAGTTTGGCCATTGGGCTGCTTTTGCCTCCAGTTCGGGTGTGCTGCCGGTTTTTTCGATCGCAGCCAGCGCATCGTTATGTTGTTCCACACGGGTGTAAAACCCGTTCGGCACAGCCATCAGCAGGCCGATCAGGACCAGCCCCCAGATGACAATGCGCTTCCAAAGATCGAATTGCAGCATATGTTTGCCTGTATATTACGAATGTTTCGGTAAATTAGTTGTCGTTGGCCGGTTCGGTTTTGTTCAGAACCTGCGAAATGGTCGACTGGATCACACGGATTTTGACGCCCGATGCGATTTCGATTTCGACTTCGCCCGCATCCTTGACCTTGGACACCTTGCCGATGATCCCGCCCGCCGTCACCACCTGATCGCCGCGCCGCAGGGCAGCGACCATCGCCTGATGTTCTTTCATCTTCTTTTGCTGCGGACGGATCAGCAGGAAATACATGATGGCAAAGATCAGGATCAGTGGCAGGAAAGAGCCAAGCGCGCCAAAGCCCCCTGCCCCTGCGGCCTGTGCGTATGCGGGTGTAACAAACATTGTGTCGTCCTCTTGAGTATGGTGTGCGGGCATGGATGCCCTGTAGCCTTTGCGCGCACCCTATATGTGGCCCATTTGCTTGGCAAGCAGATGCCGCATGTAAATCAAGGCTTCAAAGCCGCGCCGGTCTAGGGCATATGGGGTGTCAGAGATGACATTCAATCGGGAACCAGTGAAATGCACGATATTAAAATGATCCGCGAGAATCCGGCTGCTTTTGACGCCGCAATGGCACGGCGCGGGCTATCCGATATTTCCGATGCGGTTCTGGCGATTGATTCCGCCCGCCGCGCCGCCATCGCCAAGGCCGAAGCGGCCCTGACCGAACGCAACGCAGCCTCCAAACTGGTGGGCGCAGCCAAGGCTTCGGGCGACGAGGCCGAGTTTGAACGCCTGCGCGCGCTGGTTGGGGAAAAGAAAGCCGAGATTGCCGCCCTTGAGGAAGAAGCCAAGGCCAAAGACGCCGAATTGCGCGATATGCTGATGGGCCTGCCCAATCTGCCCGCCGACGATGTGCCGGATGGTGCGGACGAGGACGACAATGTCGAGATCAAGCGTTGGGGCACCCCGCGCAACTTTGCCTTTGATCCGAAGGAACATTTCGAGCTGGCCGCCGTTCAGGATGGCATGGATTTCGAAACCGCCGCCAAACTGTCCGGTTCGCGTTTCGTGGTGATGTCGGGCGCTGTGGCCCGCCTACATCGCGCCTTGTCGCAATTCATGCTGGATTTGCATATCGACAAACACGGGTTGCTGGAAACCAACGTGCCGGTGCTGGTGCGCGAGGAAATGATGTATGGCACCGGCCAATTGCCAAAATTCGGCGAGGACAGCTATAAAACCACCGATGGCTGGTGGCTGATCCCCACCGCCGAAGTGCCGCTGACCAATATTGTCAACGGCGAGGTGATCGAGGAATCCACCCTGCCCCGCCGCCATGTCGCCCACACCCTGTGTTTCCGCAGCGAGGCGGGATCGGCTGGCCGCGATACATCCGGCATGCTGCGCCAACACCAGTTTGAAAAGGTCGAGATGGTATCCATCACCCACCCCGACGACTCCGCCGCCGAGCATGACGCCATGACCCGCCGCGCCGAAGCCGTCCTCGAGGCGCTGGAATTGCCCTACCGCACCGTGGTGCTGTGCACCGGCGATCTGGGTTTCGGCATGAAGAAAACCCACGATATCGAAGTCTGGCTGCCCGGCCAGAACATGTATCGCGAGATCAGCTCGGTTTCTGTCGCCGGTGATTTTCAGGCCCGCCGGATGAACGCGCGCTTCAAGCCCGCAGGTGGTGGCAAGCCGGAATTCGTGCATACGCTGAACGGCTCGGGCGTGGCGGTGGGGCGCTGCCTGATTGCGGTGCTGGAGAATGGCCAGAACCAGGATGGCTCGGTCACCCTGCCCGCCGCATTGCACCCCTATCTGGGGGGCAAAACCGCCCTTTCGACAGAAGGGAAACTGATCTAATGGGACTTTTTGATTTTCTAACCGGCACCAAGCGCCCCAAATCCGGTGTGGCACCGGCCAGTGCCGCCGACGTTGAAGCCGCCATTCTGGCCCTGAACCGCGATACCGCCCCTTACCAGATCAGCGCCTGCAAGGATGGCAGTTGCGATCTGGTGGCGGAATGGAAGATCGTTGATGCCAAATGGTACGAGGTTTTCGCCAAGGCCGGTTTGGAGAAATCCTTTAAGATCAAGATGCGGCTGGATGCAGAAAACCACGAGGTCCGCGCGGTGGACGAGGATTACACAATCAGCTGGAAGGCCGGTGTGCCGTCGCTGGAATTGCAGGTTTCCGGTTTTCGCGGACAGAAATCCGAAGTGTCCTTTGGCACCGCCTATGCGTTCACCGAAGAACTGAAACCGGGTCAGGTTTACAATTACCGTTTCAACACAGCCGAGGTGAAAAAGCCCTTGCAACAGGCGGTGCTGGGCAAGGGCTGGACATGGCGCGGGGTTAGTTTCGGCAAGCTGTAATAGCTTGTAAAACTTATACCTGAAACGTGGTCGTGGCTTTTTTCAAAAGCGGATCGGCCAATTCATGTCGCACATAGATGACTGCGCCCTTGCGGGTGCCAAAGGCGCTCCAAATTCCGCCAAGGTCTTTACATTTTTTCCATTCTGCCGAAGAAAAATCACCGCTCATCAGGACAGCATCTGCCTTGCCGCTGCAAAAGGCAACAATTCCGGCGGCCCGCCCTTTGAAATCGGTTTGCACGGCGATTCCGTCATTGCGCAATTCACCGGTTGCAATGTTGCCCGGTCCGGCCTCGCCGACAAGCAGCATCGGGGTTGGTAAGCTATTTTTCATCGCCGGTCGGGTTGCGGGCGGGGTGGCATCCACACAGGCCGAAACCAATAGAACAGCCGGTAACAGGGTTAATACTCGCATAAATGAACTCCAATTTTGACATATTGTTACGTAAATAAAACACGTCAACCTAACCTGTCCTCGCGTAAAGGAAAGTCAGGAATCCATTACCATAGCTCCAAGGATTCAGCTGTGCGAGGGTTTGTCCAAATGCTTGCGCAACCGGCTGGGTGTCGATTTTTTCTTGTTCTTATAGGGGTTCGACTCGGCTTGGCTACGCATCCACAGGCGGATCGGTGTGCCCGGCATATCGAAACTGTCACGCAACCCGTTCACCAGATAGCGCGAATAGCTTTCGGGCAGTTTTTCCGGCATCGAACACATCACCACAAAGCCCGGCGGACGGGTTTTGGCCTGTGTCATATAGCGCAGTTTGATCCGGCGACCGGCGGGGGCCGGGGGCGGGTG
>WFNH01000004.1 GCA_015488685.1 Marinosulfonomonas sp. | reverse complement strand
CGACAGGGCCAACGGGATGCCATGTTTCCATCATCCGGTGGCCGGGCCTCTCGGACGCGATGGTCAGGCCATAGAGCATCCGCGACTGGCCCACGGCGAAATCGCAGATGTCGATCATTTCCTGCACTTCGCCCTGACCTTCGGACAGGATTTTACCGGCTTCCAGTGACACCAGCGCGCCCAGATCATCCTTGGCCGCGCGCAGTTCCTCGCCCAAAAGGCGCACCAATTCGCCACGGCGCGGGGCGGGCACATTGCGCCATTGTTTGAATGCCACTTTGGCGCGGGCAATCACCGTGTTCATATCGGCGGTTTCGGCCAGATGCGCCAGTTCTGCGCCATCCACCGGCGAGGTCACCGTCAGGCTTCCCCCTTGCAAAACATTGGCAGTCAGCCCCAGGCGGGCCAGAATGGTTTCGGCTGTGTTCATTTGCTTGTTCATGCTGCGCTCTCCAGTGTTGTCATGTCGCCGGGGGTGTATAGCTGGCCGAATTCGGTGCTTAGGAAATCGGGCAAGCTCACCTGTTCCTGCGCAATAAAGCCTGACTGCGCCAGCATCCCGCGGCGCACCATATCGACCACGCCGGTCACGCCGGCGGCTGTGGTGATCTGGATCGCGCCCCAATGGGTGCCGTTCACCTTGCGGGCCACGGTTTTGTTGATCAGGGACCGTTCGCGCAACTCGCCATTGATGCGTCCGGTGGCGGTGCAATAGACCAGCACAACGTCCTGATCGGTGCGGGGCAGGGCGGATTCGAAAATATCCTTCATCACATCGCGTTTGCGGATCAGGCCCAGATCATGCAGCATCAGTTTGATGATGTCGCGATGACCCGGATAGCGGATGGTGCGGTAGGAAACTGACCGCGCCTTGCCTTGCAGTTTTTCGGCCAGCGTGCCCAAGCCGCCCGAGGTGTTGAAGCACTCGTAATCCACGCCGTCCACCGACAGGATTTCCAGATCTTCCAGTGGTGCGGTTTTCACCAGCTTGCCATCCACCAGTGCATCGCACGGGTTGCAATATTCGTTGATTAAGCCGTCGGTTGACCACGTCAGATTATATTTCAACGCGTTTGTGGGGTAGAGCGGCAGCGCCCCGACCCGCAAGCTGAGCGTGTCGATTTCATCGAATTCCGCCGCCAGATGCGCGCCTGCGATGCCCACGAAACCCGGCGCAAGGCCACATTGCGGCATGAACACGGTGCCCGCCCCCTCGGCCAGTTCGCGCACCGCGTTGGTCGAGGCCACGTCCTCGGTCAGATCGAAATAATGCGCACCGGCCCGTTTTGCGCCTTCTGCAATGGTGGGGGTCAGGAAAAACGGCGCGGCGGAAATTACCGCGTCAAACCCGTCCAGCGCCGCCGCAACCGCATCCGCGTCGCCCGCGTCCATCTGGGTGATGGCCACATCGGGCATGCCAATGGCTTTCAGCGCCTCAAGGTCGCGATCCGCCACCGTTACGCTGTAATTCGGCGAGTCCGCCAAAAACGCGGCGATGGTCTGGCCGATTTTGCCGCCACCGATGATGCATACCTTCCACATGGGCATTTCTCCTGTTTTGCCTGTTTAGACAAATGTGGGGTGTGCTAATGGGGAAAGGCAGGGATAAAACCGGCGGGAAACATGCGGGATGCCGTCAAATAGGCGGACTACCCGTCAGATTGTATGGTTTCATCCATGAACTGCGCCGCAATTCGCTGCGCTGTCTCGTTATATCCGCGATCAAACCGGCGTCCGAACACCACAAACGTCTTGGTGCGCAGCACCCCCGGTATTTCGCCGATTTCATCGACCACCACGTCCAGATCCTCGATCCGCGGGGCCTCGATGCTTAGGAACAGGTCAAATTCGCCATTGATCGACAGGCACAGACGGATTTCCGCATACTGGCCAAGGCGGCGCAGGATTTTACGGGTTTCCTGCTGCTTAACTTCCATTAAAACAAGGACTTGTATGCTTTCCTCGGAAGGGTTTTTACTTAAAACAACGGAATATCCGGCAATCACCCCGTCCTTTTCCATCCGCATGATCCGCTCATGCACGGTGGATCGCGCCACGTTCAGGCGGGCGGCAATATTGGTGGTGGATTCCCGCGCGTTGCGCTGCAATTCCCGCACGATCCGCCGATCCAGATCGTCCTTTAGCCATTTTGATGATCTTTCCGTCATAATGTCGATTATGCAGGGAATTCCGGTAGAATGGCAAGTGGCGTTATCAGAAAAAACAGGCCAGAGTGGGCGAAACAGGGGTGATTCCAGCAATACGGGGACGATATGGATCGCGCAGCAATTGTTCATCAGAATTTTCTGGATCGGGTGGCGGCAGGTGATTTGCCACATGGGGCGCCGGTTGTCACCGACCTGCCAAACACCAAACTGGTCGAGCTGTTCCGCAGTCAGGTGTTGTCGCGTCAACTGGATCGCACCAGCCGCGTGATGCAAAAGGCGGGGCAGGGGTTTTACACCATCGGCTCCAGCGGGCACGAGGGCATGGCGGCGGTGGCCGAAGCCCTGCGCCCCACCGACATGGCATTCCTGCATTACCGCGATGCGGCGTTCCAGATACAGCGCAGCCAACAGGTGCCGGGGCAGAATATCGCCTGGGATATGTTGTTAAGCTTTGCCGCCTCTTCCGATGATCCCACATCAGGTGGGCGGCATAAGGTATTGGGATCAAAGACACTTTTCATCCCGCCCCAAACCTCGACCATCGCAAGCCACCTGCCCAAGGCCGTCGGCGCGGCCTATTCCGTCGGCCTTGCCCGCCGCCATGCGCCCGAACACCTCACATTACCCGAGGACGCGATCGTGATGGCCTCATTCGGCGATGCCTCGTCCAACCATTCCACTGCGCAAGGGGCCTTCAACACCGCCTGCTGGACCAGTTTCCAATCGGTGCCTCTGCCGATGCTTTTCGTCTGCGAAGATAACGGCATCGGCATTTCCACCCCCACGCCGCAGGGCTGGGTGGCGGCGAATTTCATGCATCGGCCTGGGATGCGGTATTTCCATTGCGACGGGCTGGATATGGCCGAAACCCACAGAATTGCGACGCAGGCGGTGGATTATGTGCGCCGCCACCGCAAACCGGCGTTTTTGCATGTGAAAACCGTGCGGCTCTATGGCCACGCGGGATCGGATGTCGAGGCCACCTATCGCGACAAGCAGGCGATTGCGGCGGACGAGGCCAATGATCCGCTGCTGCACAGCGTGCGGATATTGCAGGATGTGGGCGCCTGCTCCCGTGACGAAGCCCTTGATATCTATCGAGAAACCGAGGCCCGCTGCACCCGTATCGCCGCCCGCGCCGTCAAGCGCCCGCATCTGAAAACCGCCTCTGATGTGGTGGCGTCATTGATCCCGCCCAAACGGGACTGTGCCCCGACCAACGGCCCAACGCCCAAGGATCGTGCGAAAGTGTTCGGCAGTGACATGCGGGTGATGGAGGAACCACAGGCGATGAACCGGCTGATCAACTGGGCGCTGACCGATCTGATGCTGGAGCATGGCGAAATCGCGGTGATGGGTGAGGATGTGGGGCGCAAGGGCGGGGTTTATGGCGTGACCCAAAAGCTGAAGACCCGCTTTGGCGCGGATCGGGTGATCGATACGCTGCTGGACGAACAATCCATCCTTGGGCTGGCAATCGGCATGGCACATAACGGCTTTATCCCGATACCGGAAATCCAGTTTCTGGCCTATCTGCACAACGCCGAAGACCAGATCAGGGGCGAGGCGGCGACGTTGCCGTTTTTCTCGAACGGTCAATACAGCAACCCGATGGTGCTGCGGATTGCCGGGCTTGGCTATCAGCGCGGCTTTGGTGGGCATTTTCACAATGACAATTCGCTGGCCGTGTTGCGTGATATTCCCGGCGTGATTATTGCTTGCCCATCAAACGGGGCAGATGCGGCGATGATGCTGCGTGAAGCCGTCCGTTTGGCGCGCGAGGAACAGCGGGTGGTGGTGTTTCTGGAACCGATTGCGCTCTATCCGATGCGGGATTTGCATGGCGAGGGCGACAAAGGCTGGATGCACCGCTACCCGTCGCCTGACAAACGCATCTCGCTGGGGCAGGTCGGTGTTTCGGGGCGGGGCACGGATCTGGCGATTGTCACCTATGGTAACGGGTTCTACCTGTCGCAACAGGCGGCGAAGGTTCTGAAGGGCAAGGGGGTGAAATTGCGGGTGATTGACATGCGCTGGCTGGCGCCATTGCCGAAAGAGGAATTGTTAAAACAAACAAAGGCTTGCGGGTCTGTCTTGATTGTAGACGAGTGTCGCGAAACCGGCAGCCAGTCCGAAGGGCTGATGGCGATGTTTCCCGAGGCAGGCCGCGAAAACATCGCGCGGGTCACGGCGACCGATTGCTTTATCGCCACGGGGCCGGCCTATGGGGCGACGTTGCCCACGGCCAAAGGCATCGCGCAGGCGGCGCTTGAATTGCTGGAGGGTGCGAAATGAGCAAAACGGCGGTTCTGATTTGCCCCGGACGCGGCACCTATAATGCGCCGGAACTGGGCTATATCGCGCGGCACTTTGGTGCGCCTGCCTTGCTGGCCGAATTTGATGCCTATCGTGCGGCACAGGGGCAGGAAACGGTTTCGGCGCTGGACGGGGCGGTGAAGTTTTCCGCACGGCTGCATACGCGTGGGGACAATGCCTCGCCGCTGATTTATGCTGCGTCTTTGCTGGACGCGCAGGCAATTTCGGCGGATTACGATATTGTCGCCGTCACCGGCAATTCGATGGGCTGGTATATCGCATTGGCGGCGGGCGGGGCGCTTACCCCGATGGCGGGGTTTGAGGTGGTCAACACCATGGGCACGCTGATGCAGGAACATCTGATCGGCGGGCAGGTGCTCTATCCGTTTGTGGACGACAACTGGCAGGAAATCCCCGGCAATCGCGATGAATTGCTGGCGCTTGTGGCGGATATTAACGGGCGCGGTGGGGCCACGCTGGCAGTGTCGATCCGGCTGGGCGGAATGCTGGTGCTGGCGGGCAATGAGGCGGGGCTGAAAGCGTTCGAGGCCGCCGTGCCCGCCTATGACCGCTATCCGCTGCGCCTGCCCAATCACGCGGCGTTTCATACTGCATTGCAGGAACCGGTTGCGGCCAAGGGGCGGGCGCGGTTGGGGCCTGATCTGTTTGGCACCCCGAAAACCCCGCTGATCGACGGGCGCGGGGCGATCTGGTGGCCCCATGCAACGGATGCGGCGGCCTTGCGAGATTACACCCTTGGGGCGCAAGTTACCGAAACTTATGACTTTTCCCACGCCATTCATGTGGCCGCCCGCGAATTTGCGCCGGATGTGTTTATTCTGACGGGGCCGGGGGCAACATTGGGCGGGGCGATTGCCCAATCCCTGATCGCGATTGACTGGGAGGGGATGGACAGCAAAACCGCGTTTCAAAAACGCCAGTCAAACACGCCAATTCTGATTGCAATGGGGCGCGATGACCAGCGCGGGTTTGTTACTGGCTGATTTTTGAGGTAACCGTTCCGTTGGATCTGGCGCGCCGGACCTGTTCCAGAATATAGGGTGCCAGCAGGCGGGCGCCGGCATGTGACAGGTGATCATCGTCAAAATAATAGGAAATACCGTCAATCAGGTTGATGCAGCGTTGTTTAATAAAGGTATTGCATAACAATTCATGCGGTTTGACCCGAAACAGGTTCGGGCTGTCTAATGCATCGAACGCCGTAATGACCGGCCCATTCCGCTGTTTGAAAACCTGATATGAGGTGGATATATTGTCAATATTCTGCTCGTGACCGACCAGAATTCTTTTTACGGCCAGTTCGGGCACATTCCAGCCTGCTTCGGGGATGGGATAGACCAGAACGACATTGAATTCCTTGGCCAGTTTCAGAATGTTTTCGGTGTAGGATTGTAAAACCCTGTCGCGGCGGTCTGGATCATTGGGGCCAGCATTTTCATCGCGATGGTCCAGCAGATCGATATAGGCGCCTTTGCCGCTTTCGACGCCGCCTTCATGGTTGTCAAACCTTGCACCGTCCCAATAAAGTGTGAAACGGGATGTAATAACCAGTGTTTTTACGCCAGCCTTGCGGGCGTATTCCAGCATGTGTTGATTATATTTGCTGCACTGGAAACTGTCTGGAGTATTGGCCCTGAAATATCCTTCCAGACCAATGCATCCGACATAAGCCACTGAATAAGATGATATATTTTCCTTTTGCAAGGCCAGTTGCGCCTGATAGGAAATCGCGTGGGAATGGCTGTCACCGATAAACATGACATCAATCTTCTCACCGGTGGTGAATTCCTGACATCCGGTTCGGGGATGGGTGCTGTAATCATCTCCGATCTTGAGCAGGCAGGTTTCATAGGGGTTCGTGCTTTGCGAGAAATTGGCATAATAACGGGCTGTGTCATTCAATCTTTGAGGCACGCCATTATTCAAATGCCCGTACAAACCAAACGCAATCAAGGCGCTGCCTGCGGTTGCGGCAAGCATAAAGATGGTGCCTTGGGAAAGTGATTTGGCGAAGTTGCCTTTGCGAAACGGTTGTTCGACAAACCGCCAACTAAGATAGGCAAGGGGCAAGGACAGCCCCGCAAGGGTCAGCATTTCCCATTGGGGGGGCTGGTGCAGGGGCAAAGGCGAACAGGGGCTGGTGCCACAAATAGGCACTATAACTGATCAGGCCGATGGATGTGAGCGCCCGCAATGACAATAGCTGTGCCACCCATGTGCCCTTTGTTGCATATAACAGGATCAGCACCGTTCCCCCGACAGGTACCATGGTATAGATTGAGGGGTAGGGGGTGTTTTCATCAAAGTAGAATACGGAAAACAGGATCAGGATGAACCTCAGCAGGGCGGCGAAATTACCCGCTTGTCGAGGCTTGTTGGTGTTTAGGAAGGCAACAATTGATCCGGCCAAAAACTCCCAGGCCCGTGTTGGTGCAAGGTAGAAATTGGCAATCGGATGGGTGCGCCATCCCCATTCGCTTAGGCCAAGACTGAGAAGAGCAAGCACGGTAATGCCGAGGAATGCCCGATTGCGCCCGTACCGCCAAAGAATAAACAGCAGGATCGGAAAGATCAGATAATATTGTTCTTCTACCGCCAGGCTCCAGGTATGCAAAAGCGGCTTTTCATTTGCAGCCAGTTCAAAGTAACCACCTTCGCGATAGAACAGAATATTGGAGGCAAATACGGATACCGCAACCACACTTTGCGAAAAATCCTTGTAGTGTTGGGGGGGGGCATCCACATCTAGGCAAAGGGGATACAGGCAAGGATAATCAGAAAAAGCGCAGGTAGAATGCGCCGCGCCCGTCGCTCGTAAAACCGTAGTATCGAAAACCGGCCTTGTTTTAGATCCTCGAGGATAATACCGGTTATCAGATAGCCGGAAATGACAAAGAATACATCGACGCCAACATAGCCGCCGCGAAAGGCGGTGATACCAGCATGGAACATAATGACGGGTAAAACCGCAATCGCACGTAAGCCGTCGATTTCCCGCCTGTATTGCATACCAGCTACTGCTGTCCCTCGTTAAACAAATTGGCTGTGCTTATTCTGCCTGTCCAACAGGTTTGCAAGCGAAAAGAACAGGATAGGCAATGTTTGACCGGAATGGAGACATGTCCTGAATGCAAAGACACTGCAACAAAACAGCCGCACAGGTTTCCCACCAATACGGGACCGGCATCTTGATTCAATTCAGGTAGTAGTGCCGCGCCTTGCGCCTTAGCTGCCCCATGTGCGAACTGCGCCGCAATCCATATGCACAAAGTTGGAGCGCGAGTATTTGCCAACGCCGCCAGCACCACAGGACATGCCTGCTTTGTAAATCTGGCTGACGGTCCGTGTCTTCAGGCGCACGTCGTTTGCCTGACCCTTCATATGCAGCGAATTTTTCGCAACACCGCGTGAACGGGACCGCAACATAGCGTTTGTTTTCGGGGTCCGATAGCCGGACAGCAATAGATAAGGCTCTGTTGTATCCAGAAGCGTGTGCGCAGCGGTAATAATATCGAAATTGCGGATGTCCATGTTTTTGACCGCGTCTTCGCGCCAGTCGCGCATGAAGTAGTTGATTTCCTTGATGGCGTCTTTGATGTATTTGCCTTCGATCCAATAGATCGTATCCAGATGCTCGCCGGTGCGGCCGGAATACATGCGCAGACGGCGGATATCGCCGGCCCCGCGCAGGAAACCCGCAGCATTTGCATATGTCGGTGCCGCAACAATTGTCGTTGCGGCGAAAGCACGCAAAACACCACGTCTGGTCATCAAGGATTTTTTAGTACCCGAAGTCATCATGTCCGTCATTGTCTTTTCGCCTGTCCCGTAGCCATATGCTTGTTTTGAAAACAAACTTTTGCCCATACATCCCCAGATGTTGGGTTCTTATTGCACATCTCGAATCAACCGCCAAGCGATCTTTGCGCATTTTTATTGAAAACCAGTAAAATCGGCAAAATATTGCTGAAATCCCTGATCTGTTGTATTTACGCTGAAACTTGGGTGTATTATTGCGTCCACTTGATTTTTTGTGGCAAAATGATGCGAATGTGAATGGACTTGGCTTGATAATTAACGATTATCTGCGTCATTGCAATTCATGGGAATAAACGTTTAGGGGTACAAGATGTATAACGCGCTATTTCAAATGCGTTTTGGGTACAGGTTTGTTGCGGCTCTGGCCGTTGTTTTGTCATTGGTATTGTCGGGCAACACCGCAAATGCACAAGTCACGGCCTACAAACAGGCGGTTGCGACTGCGGCGGCGAACGACAATGCCTTGGCTGAATTCTATAAGTCGCGAAATTACAAATCGATTTGGACCGGCCGTATTGGCCGGGACGGGCAACGTCGCAAGGCTTTTCTAGCCGCGCTTGCCAAGGCGGGTGATCACGGGTTACCGGTGAAACGCTATGATGTAGAAGGATTGCGTGCGCGTTTGAAGGCTGCCAGATCCGGTCGCGAACGTGGCCGCATGGAAGTCGAGATGAGCCGCTTGTTTTTGCAATATGCAAACGATCTGCGCTCGGGGGTATTAAACCCGCGAAAAATCGATAGTGGTATGGTGCGTCAGGTGGTTCACTATGACCGGCTGCAAACACTGCAGGCTTTTGCCAAAAGTTCACCAGGCGGGTTTTTCAAGAAATTGGCCCCCAGAACGCCCGAATATCTGCGTTTAATGAAAGAAAAGCTGAAACTTGAAAAGCAGCTGGGACGGGGGGGGTATGGCCCCAAGGTGGGGGCTGCAACCCTTAAGCCGGGTGCGAGTGGCGCAAGCGTTGTTGCGTTGCGGAACCGTTTGACGGCAATGGGGTATCTGAAGCGGTCCTCAACACAAACCTATGACGCCAAAATACAAAAGGCGGTCCAGTTGTTCCAGCGGGACCACGGGCTGCCCACAGACGGGGTTGCGGGTAAGGCAACGATGGCCGAAATTAACAAGCCGGCCGAATATCGCCTGCGCTCAATCATTGTCGCGCTAGAGCGGGAACGCTGGTTCAACCAGCCGCGCGGAAAGCGCCATATTCTGGTGAACCTGACTGATTTCACCGCGAAAATTATCGACAACAACAAGGTAACATTCGTGACCCGATCGGTTGTGGGAAAAAATGAAGGGGATCGTCGCACGCCGGAATTCTCGGATGTGATGGAATTCATGATCGTCAATCCGACATGGAATGTTCCGCGCTCGATCGCGATCAAGGAATATCTGCCGCTGCTGAAACGCAATCCTAATGCGGTTGGGTATTTGCGTCTGGTAGATTCACGCGGGCGCACTGTGAACCGGGGCGCGGTTGATTTCTCGCAATACAACGAGAAAACCTTTCCGTTTAACCTGAAACAGCCCCCCAGCCGGGGCAATGCGTTGGGGCTGGTAAAGTTTATGTTCCCGAACAAATATAACATTTACCTGCATGACACGCCATCGAAGAACCTGTTCAACCGCAATGTGCGGGCGTTCAGCCACGGGTGTATCCGGTTGCAGCAGCCGTTCGACTTTGCCTATGCACTGTTGGCCAAGCAGGTGCCGAACCCGAAAGAATACTTTCAGGCGATCCTGAAGACAGGTCGGGAGACCAAGGTTGATTTGAAAACGCCTGTGCCGGTGCATCTGATTTACCGCACTGCCATCACCAAGCCGAAGGGGGGAATGGAATATCGTCGCGATGTTTACGGACGTGACGCCAAGATTTTCAACGCCCTTAGCAAAGCCGGGGTGGTGCTGCGCGCCGTTCGGGGTTAAATCTGTTCCCGACAAATGCGTTGGGGACCGGACATGGGCTATACAGTTTCAGAAATAGCAACAGCGCTGGGGGCGAAAGCCGTCGGCGCTGTTGACGTCGTGATCAACGGTGCCGCTGAACCGGCAACGGCGGGGGCAGGGGATCTGGCGCTGGCGATGGACCCGAAATATGCGGATGGTTTGGCACAGGGACAGGCACGGGCGGCTGTTCTGTGGGACGGGGCGGACTGGCAGGCGCTGGGGCTGAAGGCCGCCATTTTCGTGCCGCGCCCGCGCTATGCTATGTCCGGGTTAACGGCGCTGCTGGATGCGGGGCCGGAAATTGAAGCAGGTATCCATGCAACAGCCGTGATCCACCCCAAAGCCGTGATTGGTGAAGGGGCCGCGATTGGACCCTTTGTTGTGATCGGGCGCAGGGCAGTGATTGGCGCGCGTGCGCGGATTGCCAGCCATGTCAGCGTGGCCGAGGGCGCGCGGATTGGCGATAATGCCCTGTTGTTACAAGGTGTGAAAATCGGCGCGCGGGTGGTGATCGGGGATCGCTTTATCGCCCAGCCGGGCGGGGTGATCGGCTCGGACGGGTTTTCCTTTGTGACACCGGAAAAATCTACCGTGGAACAGGCCCGCGAAAAGCTGGGCAAGGACGTTCAGGCCCGCGCCCAAAGCTGGACCCGTATCCATTCGCTGGGCACGGTTGAAATCGGCAATGACGTGGAAACCGGCGCCAATGTAACGATCGACAGGGGCACGATCCGCGCCACAACCATCGGGCGCGGCACCAAACTGGATAATCAGGTGCACATCGGCCACAACGTGCAGGTGGGCGAGGATTGCCTGCTGTGCGGTCAGGTCGGCATCGCCGGATCATCGCGTATCGGTAACCGCGTGGTGATGGCGGGGCAATGCGGGGTTTCGGATAATATATTTGTAGGTGACGATGTGGTGGCCGGTGGCGCGACCAAGATTTTCACCAACGCCCCGGCCGGTAGGATATTACTGGGATCACCTGCCGTGAAAATGGAAACCCACATTGATATGCAAAAGGCCCTGCGCCGATTGCCACGGCTTGCCAGACAGGTCGCCGAATTAAAAGAAATCCTGAAGCAAAGCCGCAAAAAGTAATCGGCTTGCCGAACCATGGTGGAAATAAAAAACGCCACATGAAATACAGGTGGCGTTTTTATAAGTTATCGCGATTATCAACTATTTGTGCAGGGTATCCTGCAGCGCCTTGTAACCGGCAGTAAAGCCAGCAAGCGAAAGGGAAACAGATATCGTTTCATCCGGGGCAAAAACCGGCACGATGGTCAGCGTTGCATTGGCTCCGCGCTTGAATGCAGCGACATCACCATTGGTAAAGCCAACCCGCGAATAGCACCCGACAGCGCCACACCAAGTGAAAGGATAGCGTTTTTTGGCGCCGCCATCAATTTCGAGTGTCAGCTGCTTGGTCAGCAGGGTTTCCAGAGGGGTGACAATCGTCGCGCCGGCTGCGGCCTGTTGACCTGCGGGCAAGGCAATGATGTTCATTTCTGCAATCGGAACACCTTTGGCATCTTTCATAAGCTGAAACAGGTGGCATGGCTCTTTCTGGCCTTCCTCGACCCGAACGCAGCGCAGTTCCCATGCATCGAACCTGTTTAGCACATATGTTGTGCCGGGGCCATGTTCGTCAGCAACTTCCTCGCCCATATTCAGGGGCAACGGGTCATTGTTTGTTTGATCCCCGGCTGCCGGGGTTTCTGTCGCAGGTGTTTCGGGTGTCGGTGTTGCTTCGGTCGCTGGCGCGGCTGTTTCGCCTTCGGGCTTTGGTGTTGTCGTTTCTTGTGCGTATGTGCTGCTGCCCAGTGCAATAAAAGCGGTCAGCGAAATCAGTTTCAGAAAATCTGGCATGTGTTTTTCCATATTGTCTATGTCATGTCTGTTGTCGTCTAACATGCCAAAGCGGAAGTGTCAGGTCAGATTTACGTGTAATCAATGTCAGAAGGCCATTTTTTGCCGCCTTGACATGGCCAAAAGAAAAGGGTCCGCATACCGAACCCTTTTCCTATAGCTTTAGCTCCCCATCGGACTGGCCGACTTCATTGGAATCAACCTACGGCGTTTTGACGCACGGGTCAACGATTATGTTTTTCAAGGGGGTGCGCTGATATTTCACGAAAAAAGGCCGCGCATTTAACGCGCGGCCAGTCTAACAGGGAGGAAATACATCCGGACGAAAGAGGACAAACGCCCGAGATGTAAAACTACACTGGCACAAAATGATTAACATTGTATTTTCATATGCAAGAATGACATGAAAACAAAAACAAAGCGGGGGAAGTCGCAGTGAGTAAAGACCGGATTTTTGTAGGGGGTGGTGGCGAAGCCTATGCTGTGCCGCAGGAAATGCTGCTGAAATATTCAAACCGTCACGGGCTGATTGCCGGGGCGACGGGGACGGGGAAAACCGTAACCCTGCAGATTCTGGCCGAGGAACTGTCGGCGGCAGGTGTTCCGGTGTTCATGTCGGATGTCAAAGGCGATCTGTCGGGGCTTGCGGTGGCCGGCTCCGAAGACTTCAAACTACATGACGCCTTCATGGAGCGCGCCGCCAAGATCGGGTTTGACGATTACGCTTATGACAGTTTCCCCGTCACCTTCTGGGATCTGTTCGGCAAATCCGGCCATCCGATCCGCACCACGGTGGCGGAAATGGGGCCGTTGCTGATTTCGCGCCTGCTGGAGTTGAGCGAAGCCCAAGAGGGCGTTTTGAACATTGCTTTCCGTGTGGCGGACGAGCAGGGCCTGCCACTGCTGGATCTGAAGGATCTGCAATCCCTGCTTGTCTGGGTCGGGCAAAACGGTAAGGATTTGTCGCTGCGCTATGGCAATATATCTGTGAATTCTGTCGGCACCATCCAGCGGCGCCTTCTGGTGCTGGAAAACCAGGGGGGCACAAACCTGTTTGGCGAACCAGCGCTGGAGCTGGCCGATATGATGCTGGTCGATCCTGACGGGCGCGGGCGGATCAATATTCTGGCTTCGGATGCCTTGATGGCCGCGCCGAAATTATATGCCACCTTCCTGATCTGGCTGCTCAGCGAATTATTCGAGGAACTGCCCGAGGTGGGCGACCCTGACAAACCCAAACTGGTGCTGTTTTTTGACGAGGCACACCTGCTGTTTGATGGTGCCCCAAAACCGATGATCGACAAGATCGAGCAGGTCGCCCGCCTGATCCGCTCTAAAGGGGTGGGTGTGTATTTCGTGACGCAGAACCCAAGCGATATTCCCGAGGATATTCTGGGGCAGTTGGGCAACCGGGTGCAACACGCCCTGCGCGCCTTTACCGCGCGGGATCGTAAACAGTTGCTGCACGCCGCCGAAACCTATCGCGACAATCCGCGTTTTGACACGGCGCAAGCCATCCGCGAGGTGGGGGTGGGCGAAGCGGTGACGTCGTTCCTGCAGAAAAAGGGTGTGCCGGGCATGGTCGAACGCACCCTGATCCGCCCGCCGTCCTCGCAACTGGGTCCGATCACCGCTGCCGAGCGGCGCGCGGTGATTGCCGGATCGCCTCTGGCCGGTAAATACGAGGAAAAGCTGGACCGCCAGTCGGCCTTTGAAATGCTGAAGAAACGCGCCGAGGATGCTGCAAAAGCGGCGGAAGAAGCCGAGAAAGCCGAGGAAGAAGCCGATATGGCCTTGCGAGAATACAAGGCCGGCCGGCGCTATTCCGGCGCGCGCGTGGGGCGCTCGACCTCGCGCAAAACCCGCAAGGACGCCAGTTGGGGCGAGGCGATCAGTTCGGTCGTGATCAAGGAACTGAAAGGCACCACGGGCCGCCGGATCGTGCGCGGGATTTTTGGCACCTTGTTCAAGGGGCGCTGATTGATGGCCTTGAAGCCCTGTTCATCGTGACCGTGGTTTTCAACCTTATCCTGGCGGTATTGCTGGGCATGGCTGCTTTGTTCGGCTTTGCCTATTTTGACCGCTATTACCGATGGCGTGATTGTTTCAACGATTTGGGGCGTTGTTATGATCCGCAAACGGGCATGGTCTATGTCGAACAAGCCGGACTTGTCTGGTTGACGCTGTTGCTGGTCTGTCTTGGGTTTGTAGTTGTGGTGCTTTTCATCAGAAAGCGCATGAAGCAACGGTAGCTGCCTGTGATCATAAGGGGCGGATTTTCAGCTTCATAATTCGGTTAGCCTGCCGTTCCAGCACCTCGAACCGGAACCCGTGGAAGGAAAAAACCTGCCCTTCGGACGGGATCATCTGGGCCTCGTGGATGACCAGACCGGCCACAGTATTGGCTTCTTCGTCAGGCAGATTCCAGTCGGTGGCGCGGTTCAGGTCGCGGATGGTCATCGCCCCCTCGACCACGAATTCCCCGTCCTCGGATTTGCCAATGGTCGGCTCGTCGTCTTCATCGAACTCATCGGTGATTTCCCCGACGATCTCTTCCAGAATATCCTCGAGCGTAATCAATCCCTGCAAGGCCCCGTATTCGTCCACCACCAGCGCAAAATGTGCGTGGCGCCTTAGGAACTGGCGCATCTGGTCGTCCAGCGTGGTGGTTTCCGGTACGAAATATGGTTTCCTGGCCACTTTCATTACGTCAAACCCGTTCAGCACCTCGAATGAAGCCTCTTTTTGCACCATCAGTTTGTGCATGGCGCGCAGCAGGTCTTTGGCATGAATCACGCCGATGATGTTTTCAGGGTCATCGCGAAACAGCGGTAGGCGGGTGTGGGCCGAATTCAGGCATTGGGCCAGCACCGCTTGCGGGTCATCTGCCACGTCGATCATCTCGATTTTCGAGCGATGTAGCATGATCTCCTCGACCGTGCGATCATTCAGATCAAGCGCGCCAAGAATGCGGTCGCGGTCCTCTTTTTCAACAACGCCTTCGGAATGGCCCAGCGAAATGGCCCCCGCGATTTCCTCGCGCACGGCCAGCATCTGGCCGTCCGGATCCACCTTGACCCCGAACAGCCGCAACACAAGGCGCACAAACCAGCGGATCGCGCCGACGATGGGGGAAAACACGGTGACAACCAGCCGGATAACCGGCGACACGCGGGCGGCGGCGGTTTCGGGGTTGGTGATGGCATAGGTTTTTGGCAGCACCTCGGCAAAGACCAGCACAAGGAAGGTCATCAGTAAGGTGGCCAGCGCCACACCGCTTTCGCCAAACAGGCGGGTGAACAGGGCGGTGGCCAATGAGGCCGCAAGGATGTTCACAAGGTTGTTGCCAAGCAGCACCGCCCCGATCAGTCGTTCAGTATCTTCGGTCACATCCAGTGCTTGTTTTGCGCCGGTGTTGCCCTTGTCGGCCTGTGCGCGCAATTTGCCCCGCGACGCCGCCGTCAGTGCGGTTTCCGAGCCGGAAAAGAATGCCGATAACAGCAGCAGCAGGGCGATAAAGCCAGCGGTAATCCAGAAGGCGGTATCAAGGAAGGGGGCAGTTTCGGGCATTTCTCTCACATCTAATGGGGGTTGGCGCCTTTATGGGGCTTGTTACGCGCCGGTTCAAGTGGCTGTCCGTAGGGTGGGGTTCACCTCGCCTTCAATTCTTCTTGGCCAGCGGATGGTGCTCCAGCACCAGTTCCTTTAGCCGTTCCTCTAACACATGGGTGTAAATCTCGGTGGTGGAAATGTCGGCATGGCCCAGCAGCGTCTGGATCGACCGCAGATCAGCCCCGTTGGCCAACAGATGCGTGGCAAAGGCATGGCGCAGGGTGTGCGGGGTGACTTTGGCGGGGGAAACGCCGCCATGCACGGCCAACTCCTTGATCAGCAGATAGAACCGGTTGCGGGTCATGTGGCCCAACTTGCTGCGCGACGGGAACAGGAATTTCGATGGTGTGGCCCCTTTGGCGCGGGCTGCGTCGTCCTGTTCGTCCCGCAGCTTGATCCATGCAACCAATGCTGTGCGGGCAGGGGGGGATAGTGGCACCATGCGTTCCTTGCCGCCCTTGCCGCGCACCAGTATCATTCGCGGATCACCCCGCACGGCAGACACCGGCAGCGACACCAGTTCGGTCACCCGCATCCCCGTGGCATACAGCAGTTCCATCAGGCAGGTATTGCGCAGCCGGTCCGAAGTATTGCGCCCATGATTGCGGGCGGCGGTCAAAAGGGCTTCGACCTCGTCAATGCTCAGGGTTTTGGGCAGGCTTTTGGCCCGCCCCGGCCCTTTGATCTGGATCGCGGGATTGTCGTTGCGCCAGCCTTCCTCGAATGCGAACCGGTACAGCCCTTTGATCGACGACAGCCGCCGTGCGCGGGTGGCCTGGGCCAGCCCTTGCGCTTCGCAATGGATCAGATAGCCCTCGACATCGGCGCGGGTGGCGCTGGCGAAATCCGGCCCCTTGCCAGATAGCCAATCGGCAAAATCCATCAGGTCGCGGGCATAGGCGGACTGGGTGTTGGCGGCGGCGTCCATTTCGGCGGCTTGGGCGTCCAGATAGGTGCTGATCCAGTGGCGGGCGTCCATCAGCCTAGCCGCGCCGTTCCAGCAGCATCAACTGTATGGCCGCACGCCGGGCTGTGTCCTCCAGCCCGACAGAACGCAGCAATAACAAGGCTTTGCGCACATCCTTCAAATCACCATCCGCACCTTGGGCAAACAGGGTGATGGCTTGCAATATCGCCTTGCCCAACTGGTTATCAGACAGGAGCGGGGCAAATTCGACCGGTGCCGTGTTGGCCTGAAACGCAGGTTTTACCACATTGCCCTTGGCATTTGGCGAAGCCACGCCGTTTACATCCCCCTGGGCCAGAGCCACCAGAAACTTGTCCATGATGGTGGCAGGTGTAAATTTACCGGCAACCTTTTCGTAATCTGCTGACAACAATCCGATATGAAACGCCAGTTCCGCGGCCTCGCCCTGCAAGGGCAATCGCTCCAGCCGTTCGCCGTATAATGTGGCAAAGGGCACTTCCAGATGCGCATGTTGCATCTCTTGCCAGACAGCAGGCAGGGTCGTGGCGACAGCCCCCGGATCATTGGTGGACATGGCAGTGTCGAATTGTTGCACGGCCTCGACCCGTTCCCAAATACCACCCGAGGCAGCAGGCAGCCGTTCGGTATAAATTCCCAACAGTCGGTTTGGATCAATCGCACCGGTGCGGGCCAGACGTTCGGCCGCCTCGATCTGGGTTTTCCAGCCGCTGTTGCTGCGCAAGTCCGCATTGGCAAAGGCCAGTGGCAAATTGACTGTCGGAACCGGCTCGCCAATCGCTTCACGCATGCGGAATATTAGCGGCGTAATGTGCTTTGGAACGGGCAGGGGTGGCTGGCCCTCGAACAGTTCGGGGTCCAGAAAACGGGCCAAAAGGGCGTCTTCCTCTTTGGTGATATAGCCCAGAGCCTTGGCGGTTTCCAAGGTCACGGCGGCGGCATTCCAGTCGCCATTACGCGCAAGGCAGAACACCCGCGCCGGGTAGGTGGGGGCAATATCAGCGTTTTCTTTCAACGCGGCGCAGGCGGCATGTTCAGTGCCGGTCAGCAGGGCCACATCAAACCAGCGCCGAAACAGAGTGGGGCTGTCTGGCCCCGCGCGTTCCAACAGGGCCTGTGCCTGATCCAGTGACCCAAGATCCAGCAATTTATCAATCCGCGCTAGAAACAGCACCCCGGTGCCATCGGCGTCCAGCGGGGCATCCAGTTCGGCCAGCAGGATCATTTTCAGTAAATCTTCCAGTGCGGGCAGGCTTTGAACCTGTTGTAGGCGCACCAGTCGCGCCAGCCCCTCGCTGGCCGTTGCGCCCCAGAAATTCCGCGGCAGTCCGGTAACCGATACCGGCAACAACCCCACCGCATCCGGCGTCGGTCCGTCCAGCGTGGTGACTGTGATGTCTTCGACCGAGGCATCGCGGCTGACATCGTCGGCTGTAGGTGGCTGCATCACCACCGGTGTTGTCACCGTATCTGACAACCAGTCAATCGCCGAAAGCGGGGTATCCGCCAGCGCAACTGTGGCGTTGCCCAGAACAAGGGCGGTGAAAATGAATAACTTTTTACTCGACATCCAGTGTAACCGGCTGGTTAACCTCTTTTACCTCGGGGGTCATATCCCCTAGGTAAGCATAGCCCGTCAGGGCGATAAAGCCCAGTAAAAGAAGGAATACAAGCGCCTTTAGCAATCGCCCCATTATCGTCTGCCTTTTTGTTTTGCCTGCATTATGACGCAGTTTGCCCGATTTATATATGGCCTTTTATGAAATTTCACGCCATTGAATGTAATAATTTCGGAATTAAGCGGGTGACTGCCGGTTTGGCGTATGTGTTGAAAAAGACGGTTGTGCTGGTTGGCATGATGGGGGCGGGGAAAACAGCCGTGGGCAAGGCTTTGGCCGAACGCCTTTCGGTGCCGTTTCTGGATTCCGATGATGAGATCGTCAAGGCCGCCAATATGTCGATTGCCGAGGTGTTCGAGCGTGATGGCGAGGCCTTCTTTCGGGCCCGTGAAACCGAGGTGATCACACGTCTGCTGGAAGAAGAGACCGGCATTTTGTCCACCGGCGGCGGGGCCTTTCTGGCAGAACAAAACCGGGTCGTGATTGCCGACAAAGGGGTGGCGGTCTGGTTAAAGGCCGATCTTGACCTGCTTTGGGCGCGGGTTCGACACAAAAACACACGCCCCTTGTTGCGCACAGATAACCCGCGCCAAACCCTGCGCGACTTATGCGAGGCCCGCGAGCCGCTTTATGCAAAGGCCGATCTGGCCGTGCAGGGGCGGGCGGAATATTCGATTAACGATATGGCATCGGCGGTTCTGGATGTGTTGAAATCCCGTCCCGATGTGCTGGAGGCAGATTAGATGGTTGAAACCCTGCGTGTGGAATTGGGCGATCGCGCCTATGATATCCGGATTGGCGACGGGCTGATTAAACGGGTCGGTGCTGAAATCGCCCCCTTGCTGGCGCGTCCCCGTGTGGCGTTGGTGTCGGATGAAAACGTCGCCGCTTTGCACCTGGAAACCCTGCGTGCCGGTCTGGCAGATGCTGGCATCGACATGGTGTCACTGGTGCTGCCCGCAGGCGAGGCAACCAAGGCATGGCCGCAATTCACCCGCACGGTGGAATGGCTGCTGGAGCAAAAGATCGAGCGCCGCGATGTGGTGCTGGCTTTTGGCGGTGGCGTGATCGGCGATCTGGTGGGTTTTGCCGCCGCTGTGCTGCGGCGCGGGGTGCGTTTCGTGCAAATCCCCACCTCCCTGCTGGCGCAAGTGGACAGCTCGGTCGGCGGCAAGACCGGCATCAACGCGCCACAGGGCAAAAACCTGATCGGCGCGTTTCATCAGCCCTCGCTGGTATTGGCCGACATCGGCGTGCTGGGCACGCTGACCTCGCGCGATTTTTTGGCCGGCTATGGCGAGGTGGTAAAATACGGGATGCTGGGCGATCTGGATTTCTTTGCATGGCTGGAAATCAACGGACCTGCATTGGCCGCCGGTGACATGGCCTTGCGGGCCGAGGCCGTGCGCCGCTCTTGTCAGGCCAAAGCAGACATCGTGGCGCGGGACGAAACCGAGCAGGGGGATCGTGCGCTGTTGAACCTTGGTCATACGTTCTGCCATGCGCTTGAATCCGCAACCGGTTATTCCGACCGCCTGTTGCATGGCGAAGGCGTAGCGATCGGCAGCGCGTTGGCGTTCGAGGTTTCGGCCCGTCTGGGCCTGTGCAGTCAAGAAGACCCCAGCCGCGTACGTGCCCATTTGCGTAATATGGGGATGAAGGTGGATCTGTCCGATATTGACGGCGATCTGCCGGATGCCGAAGCACTGATTGCCCTGATGGGGCAGGATAAAAAGGTGATGGATGGCGCAATCCACTACATTATGGTGCGCGGGATCGGGCAGGCGTTTGTCACATCAGATGTGGATGAAGCCGTGGTGCGAACTGTTCTGGAACAGGCACTTGCCGCCCGCTAATCTTCTTCTTTTTCCAAATACCTCCGCCGGAGGCAATCGCGCCCGACAGGGCGCGTGGGGCGACGCCGATAGGCGGCGCAAACACCGATAACAAAAAAGGCCCTGATTTTCATCAGGGCCTTTGTAACAATCCATTTCCGTTTTCTAGAACGGGATCTCGTCATCGATGTTGCCGCCACCGCCACCTTGCTGCGGGCCGCTATCATAGCCGCCACCTGACGATCCACCACCATAGCCGCCCTGATCACCGCCGCCATAGCCGCCACCACCTGATCCGCCGCCACTACGGCCGTCCAGCATAACCAATGTGCCGTTGAACCCGGATAGAACCACTTCTGTCGAATACCGGTCATTGCCCGACTGATCCTGCCATTTGCGGGTTTGCAATGCGCCCTCGATATATACCTTCGAGCCTTTTTTCAGATATTGCTCACAGACCCGCACCAGCCCTTCCGAGAAAATGGCCACTGTGTGCCATTCGGTTTTCTCGCGCCGTTCGCCGGTGTTCTTGTCTTTCCATGTCTCGGAGGTTGCAATCCGCAGATTGCAAACCTTGCCGCCATTCTGGAATGTGCGCACCTCGGGATCAGCGCCCAGATTGCCTATCAATATCACTTTGTTAATCGAACCCGCCATGCGTGATCTCCCTTGCTTTCGTCGAATCTTATTCAAATTGTTTCTAGCGTTACATCACCCCATGTTGCTGAAGGAAAGGTAAATATTGCTTCTAATTTGGTATTATTGATAATTTACAAGGCGATTGTGCGTATAAACAAAAGGTATAAATTGGTATTCTGCATTGCTTTATATCAACGGGTGTATGTGGATATACCTGCTGATCTATAGTCAGCAACAGGGATGCAATGCTAACATTATTTCCATCCGGTGGGGGAAATAAATCTTGCGCCACAGTCTGGCGTCAGGCTTTTCCAACTGGAAAACGGCATTGGTTTAAGGGTGTGATCTGACCAGCACATGCATTGGACTTAATGCCGAATGCCGCTATTGCGGGGCGGGAGGCCGAATATTTTTCCAGGCGTTTTCCCTACGAACGCCTGTAGACCCTTCATCGTGCTTCCCGCCAAACCGAACCATCAGGGACTGCGGATAGAATGATATATGTTAAATTTGTATTGCTGATTATTTACAGTGACTTATACGAATAGACTGCTTTTTGAAAAACTACAGCATTTGACAGGGTTGGAATTTCTGAAGAGTTAAATTATATTGTTTCCGATCAGCACCGGGATTTTGAGTATGAAGCGAATTATTGGGACTGCTGCCATCATTTTGACTGGAATGACCGGACTGGCCGAGGCCAAGCCGTTAAACCTGTCAACCAAATCCCGCGTTGGCCTTTTTCGTTCACAAACCTCTGTGCTGGATGGACGTGCCGCCAGTCAGTATTCCAACTCTGTCCGCTTGCAGCCAAAACCGGTGATCACTCCGGGAAAAGGTGGCTCTCTTCGATATAACGGACGCTATAGTGGTCCTTATCTGGAAATGGCCCGCGCCGCAGCGCGTCGGCACGGGGTTCCCGAGGATTTGTTTTTGCGTTTGATCCAGCAAGAATCCCGCTGGAACCATCGCGCCAAGTCGCACAAAGGGGCGCTTGGCTTGGCACAACTGATGCCCGAGACAGCGCGGCGCCTGAATGTGAACCCGCGGGTACCACGGGAAAATCTGGACGGCGGGGCGCGGTACCTGCGCCAGATGTATAACCGGTTCCGCTCGTGGAGGCTGGCGCTTGCGGCCTATAACGCCGGCCCCGAAGCCGTGCAGAAATATGGCGGTGTTCCACCCTATCGCGAGACCAAGAATTACGTCCGCAAGATTTGGGGTAGCTAAGGCGTGTCGCGCCCGAGTGTATTAGGGCCTGTTGACGTTCCCCACACCGCACCGGCGCGAGTCCAAAATTGCAGCCAGCGCGTTGATTTGCCCGCCGCGATGCTGGTATCGGCAAGGGAAAATCCGTGCGTTGGAAGCAATTTTGGCCGCGTCCCGCAGGGATTTCACCAAAATCCGCCATTGCGACACCAATTTCGCTTGCAAGGGGGCCACCCTTGCGGCACTCAATTGGTTTGCACTGGCGGATTTTGGGTCGAAACCGGTGCGGTGTGGGGAACGTCAACAAGCCCTAAACCTCTGACAGTTCCTTTTCGTGCATCCATGCCGCATGGCGCGGGGCCTTTTTGGTGCGGTCCCATTCGTTCAGCATGTCCCATTTCACCGCATCCAGCTTGGCCAGCATGGCGTCTTCCTCGGGATCGGGGCAGGCCAGTTCCAGACGGTGGCCACTGGGGTCAAAGAAATAGATCGAGTGAAAGATCGAGTGATCCGTCACGCCCAGAACCTCGACGCCGTTGGCCTCCAGGTGATCGCGGAATTTTAGCAGTTCCTCGCGGTCTTTTACCTTGAAGGCCAAATGCTGGGTCCAGATCGGGGTATTCGGGTCGCGGCCCATTTCGGGCAGGGTGGGCAATTCAAAGAAGGCCAGCACATTGCCGTTCCCCGCATCCATGAACACATGCATGTAGGGATCGGGATCATGGGTCGAGGGAACATGGTCTTCGGCAATCGCCAGAACAAAGTCCATATTCAGCATTTTACTATACCATTCAACGGTTTCCTTGGCGTTTTTACAACGATAGGCGACGTGGTGGATTTGTTCGATTTTCATCTTTGGTATCCTTTAATGGTCCTGATCAGGCAAGAATAATTCAACATCGTTGCATTTGCAACGAATATCATGCGACCATTAATGAAGTGTTGTGCCGCCTAACGGCGTCACCCCGCGCGCCCCTGTGGGGCGCGATAGCCTGCGGCGCAGGTATTTGGGAAAAGAAGAAGCTAACGTTCGCGCCTGAATGCGGACGGGGTTTGCCCTGTGTGGTGCTGGAAGGCACGGGTGAAATAGGCGGGCGAAGTGAAGCCCAGATCGGCCGCAACCTGTTGGATCGGGGTTTTGGTTTCGCGTAGCAGGCGGCGGGCCTCGAAGATTACGCGATCACTCAGCAGGGCCGAAGCCGGCCGGCCGCAAGCCTGATTGCAGACACGCGATAGATGGGTGGGGGTAACGCCCAAAGCCTCGGCATATTCGGCGATATTCATGCCGGATTTGTATTCGGCCTCGATCATTTCGGTAAATCGTGTGGTCAGGCGTTGGGCCGCATCGGGGGCTTTGTTTTCAGCCTCGTGCAGCAGAATTTGACGGCGCATCCAGACGGCCAGCAGGCCGGTGTGGTGGTGAATGGCGCGCACGCGTTCGGGTTGGCTGCCTTCCAGTTCGCGTTGCAGATTGTCCAGAATACCGGTGACTTCGGCCTGCGGAATCGCATCGCGGATGCGCAAGTGGGTGGGCATCACAGGCAAGGGAAAGCCCAGATCGCGCGGGATGAAGATGGCGGTGCCGAATACCTGTGTCGACACCTCGAACCCGTGCATCACGCCGGATGGAATAAATACGGCATTATGCGCGCCGTAACCGCGTGTGGTACCGGCAACGGTGATGCGCCCCTGACCACGGGTGAACCACAGCAAAAGGTTGGAACTGTAGCTGCGCATTGCTTCGACACGCCAGCGGCCGCCCTGGGCCAGACGCGGAATCGGAGTCATACGGACTTCGGGTAGTTTGTTTGCTATTTCTGTCATCACTTGCCTCGGACGGTGGGCATTTTGCCCTTGTTTTCGGGCAGCCTACGCCGGTAAGCCGCCGTGTCCAAACAAAAAATGCACGTTCAGGCAGAACTGCGCGGATCGTGGCCTATGGGTTACGCAGCGTCATGCATTCGCCAGCCCTTCATGCGGGCGCGAAACCATGTGCGCTGGCGTTTGGCGTATTGGTGGCTGGCGGTGCAGGCGGCTCCTCGGGCCTCCTCTAGCGACAGTTCTCCGCGGATATAGGCAATCAGTTCCGGTGCGCCAATGGCCTTTGACGACAGGTGTGCGGGGTTCCAAAGGGGTTCCATCGCGCGCGCCTCGTCCAGAGCGCCGTTTTCCAGCATCATGTCAAAGCGCCGGTTGATCCGCGCATTCAGCCAGTCACGATCGGCATTGATCACAATCGGGGCGACCGTTTCCAGCGGCAACAGCGGTGGCGGGGTGGCATCCTGCCAATCGGCCAGACTGCGACCGGTGGCGTGTAAAACCTCCCATGCACGCTGCACCCGCATCGGGTTTTGCAGATCAATGCGGGCGCGGGTGGTGTCATCCAGATCGCACAATAGGGCAGACAGGCCGCCATCGGCCAGCAGGGCATCGGCCTGCGCACGAATATCGGGCGGGGTGCGGGGGATGTCGGCCAAGCCTTCGGTCAGGGCACGAAAATACAGGCCGGTGCCGCCAACAATGATCGGGCGGGCAGGGGGATTTGCCAGAATGTCCCCCACCTGTCGCAGCCAGTGCCCGACTGAATAATCCGCATCAAACGGAACGTGGCCATAAAGCAGATGCGGCGCGCGGGCCAGATCAACGTCATCGGGCCGCGCTGTCAGCACACGCCAGCCGTCAAACGCCTGCAAGGCATCGGCATTGATGATCACCCCGCCGCTGTTTTGCGCGATCTGAAGCGCCAGCGCCGATTTACCCGAGGCCGTCGGCCCCGCGATCAGAACCGGCATATCCGCCGGTATGGAATTAATATCGCCCAAATGCCGCGCCTTTCACGGTTTGCCGTTGAACCCCCCCGCTTTTTGCGACATTTTAGCCAAAACGCAAACACCAAGATTTCTGCGGGGGCAAATCAGCATGAGCGACAGCGATAATAGCAGCGAAAAAGGCACCGGGACCGAAGGCGGAAAACCGGCCTTTGAACGGGTTATGCTAAAAATTTCCGGCGAGGCCTTGATGGGCGATCAGGGATATGGCCTGCACCCGCCCACCGTCGAGCGCATCGCGCAAGAGGTCAAATCGGTGCATGATATGGGCACCGAGATATGCATGGTGATTGGCGGCGGCAACATCTTTCGCGGCCTGCAAGGATCGGCGCAAGGGATGGAGCGTACCACGGCCGATTATATGGGCATGCTGGCCACGGTGATGAACGCGCTGGCGATGCAGTCGGCGCTTGAGAGTTTGGGGGTATTCACCCGCGTCATCAGCGCCATTCCGATGGATCAGGTTTGCGAGCCTTACATCCGCCGCCGCGCTGTGCGTCACCTTGAGAAAAAGCGTGTGGTGATCTTTGCTGCGGGCACAGGAAACCCATATTTCACCACCGACACCGCCGCCACACTGCGCGCCAACGAAATGGCCTGCGAGGCGATCTTCAAGGGCACCAAAGTGGACGGTGTTTACGACAAGGATCCGGCGAAATTCGACGATGCCAAACGCTATGATCGCGTATCCTATGACGAGGTGCTGCAAAAACATCTGGGTGTGATGGACGCCAGCGCGATTGCGCTCGCCCGCGACAATAATCTGCCGATCATCGTGTTTTCACTGGACGAGCCGGGCGGTTTTCGCGGAATTCTGGCAGGGGAAGGCACCTATACAACGGTTCATAGTTAACCCTATATTAGCCATAACGCGCCACAAGCTGAACGAAGAAAAGAGTGAACAGCCATGTCAGATGAAATCGAAATTGATCTTGATGATCTTGAACGCCGGATGGAAGGGGCGCTTGCGTCGCTTCGTACAGAATTTGCCAGTTTGCGTACCGGACGGGCCTCGGCTTCGATGCTGGAGCCGGTGATGGTCGAGGCTTACGGCCAGAAAACGCCGATCAATCAGGTGGGCACGGTGAATGTGCCCGAACCGCGCATGGTGACGATCAATGTCTGGGATAAATCCATGGTGCAGGCGGTGGAAAAGGCGATCCGCGAAAGTGGCCTCGGGATTAATCCACAGCTGAATGGCACTATTATCATGTTGCCCATCCCCGAGTTGAACGAGGAACGGCGCCGCGAGCTGTCCAAGGTGGCCGCGCAATATGCCGAACACGCCCGAGTTGCAGTGCGCAATGTGCGCCGTGACGGGATGGACCAGCTGAAAAAGGCGCTGAATGACGGCATGTCCGAAGACGACAACAAGATTTGGCACGACGAGGTGCAATCGCTGACCGACAAAGCGATCGGGGCAATTGATGCGGCGCTTGAGAACAAGCAAGAAGAGATCATGCAAGTATAGGTTTTTGGTTTAATTGTGAGAGGTAACATATTGGCCGTAAGGGAAAAACCGGTAGGTGGACCAGCCCATGTGGCGATCATCATGGACGGGAATGGCCGCTGGGCACAATCGCGCGGCAAGCCGCGTTTGTTCGGTCATCGCGCCGGTGCGCGCCGCGTGCGCCAGATTGTCGAGGCTTGCCCCGATCTGGGGGTGAAATACCTGACCATCTTTGCCTTTTCGACCGAAAACTGGAAGCGCACGCAGGCCGAGGTTTCCGGCCTGATGCTGCTGTTTCGCCGCTATATCCAGAAGGAAACGCAAGCGCTGGTCGATAACGGCATCCGTGTGCGGTTCATTGGTGATCGGGTGAAGCTGGATAAGAAACTGGTTGGTCTGATGGACGAGCTGGAGCGTGTGACAGCGCATAACGAATTGGTCAATATGACGGTTGCGCTGAATTATGGCGGTCGGGACGAAGTGGCCCGTGCCACCAAACGGCTGGCCGAAGAGGTGGCCGCAGGACGTCTGAAGCCCGAAGATGTAAACGAAGAAACCCTGCCGCATTTTCTGGATACCTGCGTTCTGCCCGACCCAGATCTGGTGATCCGCACCTCGGGCGAGGCGCGCGTGTCCAACTTCCTGCTGTGGCAGTCGGCCTATTCGGAATATGAATTCATCGATACGCTCTGGCCCGATTTCACGCCGGAAATCTTTGCCGAGGTGTTGAATAAATACGGCACCCGCGAGCGCCGCTTTGGAGCAGTTCCGGTATGAGCAACAGCAAATGGGATGACCTGAAGCCGCGGGTGCTGTCCGCGATTGTGATGGCGCTGGTGGCTGGTGGCGCGGTCTGGGCCGGTGGGTACTGGTTCATTGCCCTGATCGCGATTTCCAGTGGCTTGATGTCATGGGAACTGGCGCGGATGCTGGTGCCTGATCAGGTGGAACGCCACCTTAGCTATGGCACCAACGCGGCCTTTGCGGTGGCGCTGGCTGCTTTTGTGCCGTCCTATCTGGCAGTTATCGCGCTGCTTGCGCCGGTGTTTTATGGCCTGATTGTGATCAAGAAAAAACGCCTGATATTCGGGGCCTATTCACTGCTGATCATGCTGGCCGGATACGGATTTATCTATTTGCGCCAGGATTTTGGACTGGTCTGGATGATCTGGTTGCTGCTGGTGGTCGTGGCCAGCGACATTGGCGGTTATGTCGCCGGTCGTCTACTGGGCGGGCCGAAATTCTGGCCGGCGATCAGCCCCAAGAAAACATGGTCCGGTACAATTGCCGGCTGGGTCGGGGCTGCATTGGTCGGCTGGTATTTCAGCGCCTTTCAAGGGTTGTGGAGCGGTCTGCCGCTGTTCTCGGTTCTGGTGGGTTTTGCCGCGCAGATGGGCGATATCGCCGAAAGCGCGATTAAACGCAAAACCGGCATCAAGGACAGTTCCAACCTGATCCCCGGTCACGGCGGGTTCATGGACCGGTTTGACGGTATGTTGGGGGCCTCGGTTGTGGTGTTGGTGGCGGTGGTTCTGACGGGCTTTCCTTACGGGGCCGGATAGGACATGCGCAGGGTCAGCATATTTGGCGCGACCGGCTCGATCGGGCAAAGCGCGATTGACCTGATTGCGCGGGAGCCTGACAAATATCAGGTGGTGGCCCTGACAGGCGGGCGCAATATTGCGCAACTGGCCAAAGATGCGCGGGCGCTGCGGGCCGAAGTGGCCGTCACGGCCTTTCCCGAATATCTGGGCGATTTGCAGGCGGCACTTGCGGGCAGCGGTATTCAGGCGACAGCGGGCGAGGCGGCCTTGATCGAGGCGGCGGACCGGCCTGCGGACTGGATATTATCCGCGATTGTCGGTGCGGCGGGGTTGGCACCTGGATTGCGCGCCTTGCAACAGGGCACCACTTTGGCATTGGCAAACAAGGAAAGTCTGGTGGCCGCAGGGCCGTTACTGATGGCCGAGGCGCGCAAATACGGCGCAACCATCCTGCCGGTGGACAGCGAACATTCCGCCATCTTTCAGGCGCTGGTGGGCGAGGATATTAACAAGGTCGAGCGCATCATCATCACCGCGTCCGGCGGTGCATTCCGCGATTGGCCACTGGAAAAACTGGCCACCGCCACCCTGAAACAGGCCCAGACCCATCCCAACTGGGACATGGGCCAGCGCATCACCATCGACAGCGCCAGCATGTTCAACAAGGCGCTTGAGGTGATTGAAACCAATGAATATTTCGATGTGCGACCTGACCAGATCGAGGTCATTGTGCATCCGCAATCCATGGTTCACGCCCTTGTCGGCTTTGTTGACGGTGGCCTGATGGCCCATGTTGGCCCCGCCGATATGCGCCACGCCATTGGTTATGCCCTGCATTGGCCTGAACGTGGCCATGTGCCGGTCGAGCGGCTGGATCTGGCCAAGCTGGGTAAACTGGAATTCCGCGCCCCGGACGAAGTGCGCTGGCCCGCCTTGCGATTGGCCCGCGAGGTGATCGAATCCGGCGGGCTGACAGGGGCCACATTCAACGCCGCCAAGGAAACAGCACTGGATGCTTTCATCGGCGGTCATATCGGATTTATGCACATGGCCGAGGTGGTGGAAGAGGTGTTAAACCGCACTACGAACGACAATCGCCTTGATAATGCCGTGATCACCCTTGATATGGTGCGTAAAACAGACCATCTGGCACGACAGACCGCCAAAGATATCATTCGCCAGCGGCAGGCATAAAGGACACCACCTTGGATTTCGCAAGCATACTTCCGGTTTTCGGCAATTTTGCATTTACGGTTGCAGCCTTTATCGTTGCCCTGTCGGTGATCGTGGCCATCCACGAATACGGCCACTACATCGTGGCCCGCTGGTCCGGCATCCATGCCGAGGTGTTTTCGCTGGGGTTCGGCCCGGCCCTGTGGTCTCGGATTGATAAACGCGGCACCAAATGGCAAATCGCGGCGCTGCCCTTTGGCGGCTACGTCAAGTTTTTGGGTGATGCGGACGCTGCAAGCGGTAAAGATGGCGAGGCCATCAGCACCCTGTCGGATGAGGAAAAGCGCCACACAATGCACGGTGCACCTTTGTGGGCGCGGTTCCTGACGGTGCTGGCGGGGCCAGTGTTCAATTTTATTCTGGCGATCATTGTTTTTACTGGCCTGGCGCTGATTGGCGGGATTGCAACCTACCCGCCGAAAATCGCGACGGTATATGAATTGCCCGCAGGGCTGTCAGAGCTGGAGCCGGGCGACACGCTGGTTGCGATCGAGGGCGTACGGTTTCCCGATGAAGAAGGCTACAGTGCCTTTCTTGATGCGCTGCCAACCAAGCCGAAACTGTCCTACACCGTTTTGCGCGACGGAAATGAAGTCACGGTTGGCGGCCCGCCCTTGTCCCCGACGCGGGTCAATGAGGTGACGCCGGGGTGGGCGGCGGACAAGGCAGGGATTCAGGTGAATGACGTCATTCTGGAAATCGGCGGCACAAAGGTTTATGAATTTGGCCAGATGATCCCGCTGATAAACGATAGCGCTGGCAAGCCAACGGTGATCAAACTGTGGCGCGATGGCAAGATTCTGGAATATACCATCGAGGCGCAGAAGCGCGATTTGCCGATTGCCGATAACCAGTTCGAAACGCGTTACATCATGGGGATCAGCGGCAGTATGTTTTTTGAACCAGCAACCGAGCGCCCCGGTGTGGGCGAGGCCCTGATGATCGGCGTTAAGCGCACTTGGGGGACAATCACCCAGTCCCTTTCCAGCCTGACCCATATGATTGCGGGGAAAATCAGCAGTTGTAATTTGTCCGGCCCGGTTGGCATTGCCAATATGTCGGGCGAATTGGCACGGCAGGGGGTGCTGTCATTTCTGTATTTCATTGCCATGTTATCAACCGCCGTTGGCCTGATGAACCTGTTTCCGGTGCCGGTTCTGGATGGTGGCCATCTGGTGTTTTTCACTTACGAGGCCATCGCGCGCAAGCCGCCCAGCGATAAGGCGCTGAACATTCTGATGACGACAGGGTTGATTTTGATCCTGATGTTGATGGGCTTTGCCGTGCTGAATGATTTCACTTGTCCCTAAGCGGCGCCCTATTCTTGCCTTATTTCAGCATTACGATAACAACATCGTTATATGAATCAGGGATTTCCCTATGGAAATGATCCAAAACAGCTATCGCGGGTTGTCGCTTTTGATTGATATCAACTGGGACCGTTTGTTGTATCTGGCCACAATCGTCGGCGCCCTGTGGGGCGGGGCTTTTTTCGGGTCTCTTGTACTAAACTGATTTTACGCATCCAAAACAGTATCAACTATAATCGAATGATTTAGTTTATTCGGCTCCATGGTATTTGGCCTTTTGACAAGCCATTACCGACCCGTTAGCTAGGTATAAGGGATATCTAAACGGATTGGGTTTCATGACCGATATAAAAGCCGGTAGAGCAGTGACATATAATGCGGTTAAAGCAGTGATTTGTCGAGTTTCTGTCGTATTATTTTTAGCGTTATCAATGACATATATTGCCATGCCCAATGCGGCGCAGGCACAGTCATACCGTTTTAACCAGGTCAAGATCGAAGGGAACCAGCGGATCGAACCCGCAACGATCCTGAATTACGCAGGAATCGCCCGTGGCGAAACCGTATCGGCGGCGCAGTTGAATGACGCTTACCAGCGGATTTTGAACAGTGGATTGTTTGAATCTGTAAAGGTCACACCACGGGGCGGTACGCTGCTGATCAAAGTGCGGGAATTCCCGACAATCAATAAAATAGGCTTTGAAGGCAACAAGCGGTTAAAAGATGCCGACCTTGCGCGGATCATTCAATCCCAGTCCCGTCATGTTTACAGTCCTTCAACCGCCGAGGCCGATGCCGCGATATTGACCGAAGCATATAGCCAGCAGGGGCGTTACTCGGCCACGGTCACACCGAAAATCATCCGCCGCTCTGAAAATCGTGTCGATTTGGTCTTCGAGATCGTGGAAGGCAAAGTCGTCGAGGTCGAACGGATCGGCTTTGTCGGGAATCGGGCCTACTCTGATCGCCGGTTGCGCCGTGTTCTGGGAACAAAACAGGCCGGTTTGCTACGGGCTATTATCCAGAAGGATACGTTTATCCCAGACCGCGTTGATTTCGACAAACAGGTTTTGCGCGATTTTTATCTGTCGCGGGGGTATATAGATTTCCGCGTGCTTTCGGTCAACTCGGAGATTGCCCGCGAACGGAACGGGTTTTTTCTGACCTTTAATGTGCGTGAAGGGCAGCGTTTCAAATTCGGGGAAATTACAGCGGTCAGTGACCTGCCCGAAGTGGACGCCCAGGAATTCATGCGCGCGATCAAGATCAAATCGGGCAAGACATATACACCCATTGCCGTCGACACGACAATTGCACGCATGGAACGTCTTGCCATCCAGAAAGGGCTGAATTTCATTCGGGTCGAGCCTCGCGTGACCCGAAATGACCGTGATCAGACACTGGACATAGAATTCGTCATCAGCCGTGGCCCACGGGTGTTTGTCGAGCGCATTGATATCGAAGGCAATGCAACAACGCTGGACCGCGTCATTCGGCGCCAGTTCAAAGTGGTTGAAGGTGACCCATTCAATCCACGTCAAATTCGCGAAGCCGCCGAGCGTATCCGCAGCCTTGGTTTCTTTAGCAAGGCGGATGTGAACGCACGGGAAGGCACCGGGCCGGATCAGGTGATTGTGGACGTGAATGTCGAAGAACAAGCGACCGGAAGCCTTGATTTCGGCGCGTCTTATGGAACTGATGGAGGCGTTGGCTTTACGATCGGTTTTAAGGAGAGCAATTTTCTGGGGCGTGGGCAAAAGCTGAATTTTTCGCTGAATACAGCAAGCGAGACCGCCGCTGCCGGATTTACATTTATCGAGCCAGCCTTGTTAGGGCGTGATGTGCGCCTGCGGTTTGGCGGTAATTATGCAACGACTAAAGGGTTCAATTCCACGTTTGATACCCGAAAAGCCAATTTCGTTCTGGGGCTGGAATTCCCGATTAGCGAAAATGGCCGTCTGGAGCTTCGGTATAGCATCGGGAGTGACAAGATTTTCAACCTAACGACACCGGCCCTGCCGTTGGTCATTTCCCCAATCCTACAGGCAGAAGAAGCAGAAGGAACGGTTATCACCAGCCAATTGGGGTACGGGTTCAGCTATGATACACGCCGCACGGGTTTGAACCCCAATGCGGGTGTGGTGTTGCGGTTTGGCCAGGATTTTGCCGGACTTGGCGGGGATTCAAAATTCATCAAGACGACAGCATTAGTGGGCGCCGAGACCAAAGTGTACAATGAAGAGGTGACGCTGCGGGCTGTTTTTGAGGGGGGCGCGCTAACGTCTCTTTCAGGAACAAACAGCCGATCAAATAACCGTTTCTTCTTGAATGGAAGTAAAATGCGCGGGTTTGAATCTCTTGGTCTTGGGCCGCGTAATGGCAATGATATCAACGGGAATGCGTTGGGCGGCAATATGTTTGCCGTCGCGCGGTTCGACGCCGAATTCCCGCTGGGCCTGCCCGAAGAATATGGCATTACCGGCGGGGTATTCCTGGATGTCGGTTCGGTTTGGGGACTGGATAATAAATTCGGCTCTACTGTCGATGACACTTTGCACTGGCGTTCGTCCGTTGGATTTTCCATTCTCTGGACTACCGGTATTGGGCCGTTGCGATTTAACTTCTCCAAAGCATTGCAAAAAGAGGACTATGATCGCGACCGTTCGTTCGAACTGACAATCCAGACCCAATTCTGATATGGGATTGCGCGGCTTCATCCTGATGGTGCTGTGTATGGCAGGGCTGGGGCTGGGAGATTCGGGGTCTGCTCGGGCACAGGTGGCTCCATCCCCTCGGCAGGCAATTCTGACAATTGATCCAGAGCGCCTGTTTGCGGACTCGCTTTACGGGGAAAGAGTTGACGCTGAAATAGCTGCCGACACCCAAGCCCTGCAAAAAGAATTCCAGCAGTTGGAAGCAGACCTCACAGCCGAAGAAAAAGACATCACCGAGAAGCGGGCAACAATGGCCCCTGCAGATTTCCGCGCGTTGGCAGATGCCTTTGATGCAAAGGTTCAGAAAATCAGGAAAACACAGGATGCCAAGGCCCGCGAACTGGACCATCGACTGGAACAGGAACGCGCCAAATATCTAAATCTGGTCCTGCCCGTTTTGGGGGAGCTGATGAAAGAACGCGGCGCAGCGGTTATTCTGGACCATCGGATGGCTTTTGCCGTTGCCAGTGGTGTGGATATTACCGAGGAAGCCTTGCAACGGATCGATGCCACAATCGGGGACGGTAAAACTCAGGACGCTGCCCCGAAGGAATAGCACAGAACCCTCCTGTATTGATGTATAGGTTGCTTGTCTGGATGTGCCTGACTTGTTAATCAGGGCAGTGAAAATATTATACTATGGGGACTAAAGGACATGGCCGAGCAGATGACCGAAGCCGATCTGGATATCATTCAGCGGATTATACCGCATCGCTATCCGTTTTTGCTGATCGACAAAGTGGTGGATATCAAATCGAACGAAAGCGCGGTTGGTATCAAGAATATCACCTTTAACGAGCCGCAGTTTCAGGGCCATTTCCCGGGTGCACCGATCTTTCCCGGTGTGATGGTGGTCGAGGCCATCGCCCAGACGTCCGCTGTTCTGGTCGGCATTACGCTTGATCTGGTCGACAAGGATCTTCTGGTCTATTTCATGAGCATCGACAAATGCAAATTCCGCCGCAAGGTGGTGCCGGGCGATGTTCTGGAACTGCATGTCGAGGTGCTGCGCGGTTCCAAGAAAATCTGGAAATTCCGTGGCGTGGCCAAGGTCGACGGCGAAGTTGCAGCCGAAGCCGAAATCGTTGCAATGATCGACCTTCTCGAGGATAAATAATGTCCATTCATCCCACAGCGGATATTCATGCCAGTGCCGTCGTCGATGACGGTGCCGTGATTGGCGAAGGCTGTAAGATCGGCCCGTTCTGCTGTGTTGGCCCCAAGGTGGTTTTGGGGCCAAAGGTGCATTTGAAAAGCCATGTGGTTGTGACCGGCATCACCGAAGTAGGCGAGGAAACCGTGATCTTTCCCTTTGCCACTGTCGGTGAAATCCCGCAGGATTTGAAATTCAAAGGCGAGGAAACCCGCCTGATCATCGGCAAACGCAACCGCATCCGCGAGGGCGCGACCCTGAACACCGGCACCGAAGGGGGTGGCGGGGTAACGCGGGTGGGCGATGATTGCCTGATTATGACCGGCGCCCATGTGGCCCATGACGCAACTGTCGGCAACAATGTGGTGATGGCCAATCAGGTGGCGATCGCCGGTCATTGTGTGATCGATGACGATGTAATCATTGGCGGGCTTTCGGGCATCCACCAGTTCGTGCGCGTTGGCAAAGGGGCCATCATCGGTGCTGTAACCATGGTCACCAATGATGTGATCCCTTACGGATTGGTGCAATCTTCGCGCGGGGCGCTGGACGGATTGAACCTTGTCGGTCTGAAGCGGCGCGGGGTGGATCGTACCGACATCACCGCCCTGCGGGCCGCTTATCAAATGCTGGCTCAGGGCGAGGGGGCCTTTCAGGAACGCGCCGCCCGTCTGGCAACGGAAAATGATAGCGCCTATGTGCGGGATATCACCGATTTCATTCTGGGCGCCAGTGATCGCTCGTTTCTGACGCCGAAATAGGGTATGGAACCACGCCTTGCCATACTCGCCGGAACCGGCGCCCTGCCGCAGATATTGGCGGCGGGCGACCCGCAGGCGGTGTTTGTCAGTTTTGCCGGTGTTGATGTGGAGGTGCCGGATGGCCTGATCCATCTGCCTGCTGCATTTGATCGGCTCGGCACCCTGTTTGACGGGTTGCACAGCCACGGCGTAACCGAAGTGGTCTTTGCCGGTGCGATGAGCCGCCCTGCACTGAACCCCGCCAATTTTGACGCCAAGATGATAGCCCTTGCGCCGCGCCTGATGGCCGCGATGGGGCAGGGGGATGACGCCCTGCTGCGCGAAGTGGCTGCGGTGTTCACCGAAGAAGGGTTTGTCGTCAAGGCCGCACACGAGGTTGCCCCCGCACTGATGCTACCCGCCGATACCCGCATTGGCCCCGTGCCGGATAAACAGGACGTGGCCGATGCGCAGAAAGGGCTGGACATTCTGGCCGCCCTTGCGCCGATGGATGTCTCGCAGGCGGCGGTTGTCGCGGGCGGTCAGGTGCTGGGGATCGAGACCATTCAGGGCACCGATGCGATGCTTGCCTATGTCGCCCAAACCCCCGCCCATTTGCGCCGCGCCAAGGGGGTGCTGGTGAAAGGGCCAAAGCCGGGGCAGGACATGCGCTTTGATGTGCCGACCATTGGCCCTGACACGGTGCGCTCCGCTGCTGCCGCCGGTCTGGCCGGTATCTGCATCCCGGCTGGCGGGGTGAATGTGTTGCAGCGCGATGCAGTGGAACAGGCGCTGGCCGCAACCGGCCTGTTCCTGCAAGCGCGCTGATGCGGTTCTACCTGATCGCGGGGGAACCTTCGGGCGATGCCTTGGGTGCGGCGCTGATGGCGGGGCTAAAAGAACTGCAACCCGATGTGGAATTTTCCGGCGTTGGCGGGCCATTGATGCAGGCGCAAGGCTTGGAGAGCCAGTTTCCGATGGATGAACTGTCGGTGATGGGGCTGGCCGAGGTGCTGCCGAAATACCGTGCCTTAAAACGCCGGATTGCCGAATGTGCCGAGGCAGTGCTGGCGCAGAAACCCGATGCGCTGATCACCATCGACAGCCCCGATTTCTGCCTGCGGGTGGCGAAAATCGTCAAGTCGCAAAGCAATACCCGCACCATCCATTATGTCGCCCCGTCCGTCTGGGCATGGCGCGAGGGTCGCGCGACCAAGATGGCCCGCGTGATTGATCATGTGTTGGCTCTGTTGCCCTTCGAACCACTCTTGATGCAAGACGCGGGCATGGGCTGTGATTTTGTTGGCCATCCGGTGGTGTCCGAGCCACAGGCAACACCGGAGCAAGCACAGGATTTTCGCACCCGCCACGGTATCAACGACGCGCCATTGCTTTTGGCATTGCCGGGGTCGCGGCGTGGCGAAGTCGAACGCCTGATGCCGGTCTTTGGCGAAACCATCCGCCAGTTGCACGGCGAACGCCCCGATTTGCGCATTGTCCTGCCCGCCGCTCCCTCGGTTGCAACGCGGGTGCAGGAACTGGCCGCAGACTGGCCCATCCCCCCATTATTGCTGGATGCCGCAGACCTGCCCGAAAAACGCGCCGCTTTTGCCGCCGCCGATGTGGCGCTTGCTGCATCGGGCACCGTCTCACTGGAACTGGCTGCGGCCAACACGCCGATGGTGATTGCTTATGACATGAACTGGCTGTCGCGCATCCTGATTGGCCGGATGCTGAAGGTAGACACGGTGACGCTGGTCAATCTGGTGTCTGAAACCCGCGTGGTGCCGGAGTTTCTGGGCAAGAACTGTGTGCCGGGTAAAATTGCGCCCGCAGTGCTTGAAGTGCTGAATACCCCCCAAGCCCAGCAGGAAGCGATGGATTTGACTATGAAACGATTGGGGCGTGATCAGGAACCGCCGGGATTGCGTGCGGCACGATCAGTTCTAAAAGCACTATAGCCTATCTTTGTTCCCCAAATATCCCCGCCGGAGGCATAGAATCTCTTGAGCAACGCCAAAAATCACGCGCCCCGCCAGATCCAGCCCCCGCCAAAGATTCGGCTGCCCCCGTCCTCGTAAAACACGCAAGCCTGTCCTGGTGAAACGCCTTCTTCCGGCTCCAGCAATTCCACCTCTGCCGTGGTCGCAGACAACGGCCGCACAATCGCGGCCCGTGGCGGACGGGTCGAGCGCACTTTGACCGCCAGATGCCATTCGTCCTGACTGTCAAACGGCGCATCCCCCAGCCAGTTGATTTCCCGCACCGGCACAATCCGTGTAGTCAGCGCCTCTTTCGGCCCCACCACAACCTCGCGCGCATCCGCATCCAGCCGCACCACATATAACGGATCATCCAGCCCGCCAATGCCAAGACCACGCCGCTGGCCGATGGTGTAATGGATCACCCCGCGATGGTCGCCCAGTACGTTGCCCTCCATATCCACAATCTTGCCCGGACTCGCCGCCTCGGGGCGCAGCTTTTCAATCAAAGCCGCATAATTACCATCGGGCACGAAACAAATGTCCTGACTGTCCGGTTTATCCGCCACCGCCAGCCCGTGTTTCACCGCCAAAGCCCGCGTTTGCGCCTTGGATTCCAGATGTCCCAAAGGAAAGCGCAGGAAATCCAGTTGCTCTTGCGTGGTTGGAAACAGAAAATAGCTCTGGTCGCGCATCGGATCGGCCGCCATATGCAATTCGGCCCCGCTAAGGCCCCCCTTGCGCTGGATATAATGCCCTGTCGCCATGCAATCGGCGTCCAGATCACGCGCCGTGGCCAGCAGATCCTTGAATTTCACCCGCTCGTTGCATCGGATACACGGCACCGGTGTCGCCCCCGCCAGATAACTGTCGGCAAACTCGTCGATCACTGTTTCCTTAAAGATGTTTTCGTAATCCAGCACGTAATGCGGGAATCCCATTTCCTCGGCCACGCGGCGGGCATCATGGATGTCGATACCGGCGCAACACGCCCCCTTCTTGGCCAGCGCTGCCCCGTGATCATACAACTGCAAGGTTACCCCGACCACATCATAGCCCTCGGCCGCCAGTTCAGCCGCCACGACCGAGCTGTCAACACCGCCGGACATGGCCACAACCACGCGGGTATCTTTGGGGGACTTGGCAAAACCAAGCGAATTAACAGGGTGCGTCATTAGGGAGCCGTTCATAAGGGTTAGCAGGGTATTTCGGAATATAGGAAAATGCGAACTATTAACAAGGCCGCGTTTCATCCCTCTTTAATCACGTTGTCGCAGATTGGGTAAAACCAGCAAGAGGGACAAGTGATGTATCTAAAGAAAGTTGATGGTCCGCGCGCCGTTACCCTGCCGGACGGCAGTATCATGACCCGCGCCGATTTGCCGCCTGCCAGCACGCGCCGTTGGGTCGCCAGCCGTAAAGCTGCCGTGGTGAAGGGGGTGGTTTTCGGACTGATTCCCCTGAAAGAGGCGCTGGAACGCTATGGATTAAGTCAGGAAGAGTATGATTCTTGGCTGTCAGCCATCAAAAACCACGGTGAGAGCGCCTTAAAAACCACTTCTTTACAAAAGTATCGACAACTTTAAGGTGAATTATCTAAATGTTCCGCTATAGTAACTTGTAGTTAACCAATTGGGGGCAGGGTTAACCATATTGCTGAAGGGTAAATAAAGCGGAGAAGACTAGAATGCGTGTACTGCTGGTTGAGGACGATCCAACGACCTCCAAAAGCATCGAAATGATGCTGACTCATGCCAACCTGAATGTTTACTGCACCGATCTGGGTGAAGAAGGCATCGATCTGGCGAAACTTTATGATTACGATTTGATCCTTTTGGACCTTGGCTTGCCGGATATGAATGGCAACGAGGTGCTGCGCCAATTGCGACTGGCCCGGGTGGATACGCCGATCCTGATTTTGACAGGCTCGGATGACACCGAAAACAAAATCAAGGCGTTCGGATTTGGCGCAGATGACTATCTGACCAAACCGTTCCATCGCGAGGAACTTGTGGCGCGGATTCATGCGATCATCCGCCGCTCCAAGGGACATTCGCAATCGATCATCCACACCGGAAAAATCGGCGTTAACCTGGATGCCAAAACAGTCGAGGTGGACAATAAACCTGTGCATCTGACCGGCAAGGAATACCAGATGCTGGAGTTGCTTTCTTTGCGCAAGGGCACGACCCTGACAAAAGAAATGTTCCTGAACCACCTCTATGGCGGTATGGATGAGCCCGAGTTGAAAATTATCGACGTGTTTATCTGTAAATTGCGCAAAAAACTGTGCGAGGCCACGGATGGCGAAAACTATATCGAAACCGTCTGGGGCCGGGGCTATGTGCTGCGCGACCCTGTGGCGGCCGAGATGGACGAAGCATTGGCCGTCGGGGCCTGACCGGTTTCGCCCCTCCAACAAGCGGTGCGAAATCATACGGCAGACCACCACTCTCCCTCTGGACCTCTTTGTGGTGCCCTCTTATCAATAAGGGAAACGCAGAGGGGTCGGGATGGGAACGCAGATCGAAGTTGATCAACTGAATGAGAATCAGGCCCGCGCCGAACTGGCGCGGCTGGCTGATATTCTGAACCGTGCCAATCTGGCCTACCACACCCGGGATGCGCCCGAGATATCGGATGCCGAATACGATGCCCTGAAACGGCGCAATGCGGCCATCGAGGCCCGCTTTCCCCATCTGAAACGCGCTGACAGTCCCAGTGATGTTGTCGGGGCCGCGCCGGCTGAAGGGTTTTCTAAAGTTACCCATGCGGTTCGGATGCTGTCACTGGGCAATGCCTTTACGGATGAGGACGTCTATGATTTTGATGCCCGTATCCGCAAGTTTCTGGGGCTGGGTGCGGACGCGGATCTGGCCTATACGGCAGAGCCCAAGATTGATGGCTTGTCGCTCTCCTTGCGCTATGAGCAAGGAAAGCTGGTGCAGGCCGCCACCCGTGGCGATGGCGAGGTCGGGGAAAATGTGACCCGCAATGCAATGACGGTGGATGATATTCCCAAAATCCTTTCCGGCGGGCCCGATATATTGGAAGTGCGTGGCGAGGTTTATATGGCCCACGCCGACTTCGAGGCACTGAATGAACGCCAGCGTGAAAAGGGCGAAAAACCCTTTGCCAATCCGCGTAACGCTGCTGCCGGATCGCTTCGTCAACTGGACGCCAGCATCACCAAATCCCGCCCGCTGAAATTCTTTGCCTATGCCTGGGGCGAACTTTCGGAACCGCTTGCAAAAACCCAGATGGACGCGATTGAACGTCTGGCAAGCCTTGGCTTTTCCACCAATCCACTGACCCGCTTGTGCAACGGTCCTGCGGAAATGATTGCCCATTACCGCGAAATCGAAAGCCAGCGCGCCACCCTTGGCTATGACATTGATGGCGTGGTTTACAAGGTGAATGATCTTGCCCTGCAACACCGGCTTGGATTTCGGTCAACCACCCCCCGCTGGGCCATCGCCCATAAATTTCCTGCCGAAAAGGCATGGACGTGGCTGGAAGACATCGACATTCAGGTCGGTCGCACCGGCGCCTTGTCCCCTGTTGCCCGCCTGATGCCCGTGACGGTTGGCGGTGTTGTGGTGTCCAACGCGACCCTGCATAACGAGGATTATATCAAGGGGCTGGATTCCAAGGGCAACGTGATCCGCGATGGCAAAGACATCCGCATCGGCGACTGGGTGCAGGTTTATCGTGCCGGTGATGTGATCCCGAAAATTGCCGATGTCGATCTGACCAAACGTCCACCAAATGCCAAACCTTACGAATTCCTGACAAAATGCCCAGAATGTGGTTCGGACGCGGTGCGCGAAGAGGGCGACGCGGTGCGCCGTTGCACAGGTGGGATCATCTGTCCCGCTCAGGCCGTTGAAAAGCTGAAGCATTTTGTCAGTCGCGGCGCATTTGACATCGAAGGTCTGGGGGCAAAACAGATTGAAATGTTCTATCATGACGAACAGCTGCCGATCCGCGAGCCTGCCGATATTTTCACCCTTCAGGCCCGTGATGAGGCCAATCTGACCAAGCTGAAGAACCGCGAAGGTTGGGGCGAAAAATCGGCGCAAAACCTGTTTCGCGCGATTGATGAAAAACGCAAGATTCCGCTGGACCGGCTGATTTATTCGCTGGGTATACGTCATGTGGGCGACAGCGCCTCAAACCTGCTGGCCGAACACTATGTATCATGGGCAAATTTCGAAACTGCCATCACCCGCGCCACCCTGAACGAAGGGCCGGAATGGGACGATCTGATGGGGATTGATGGTGTAGGCGCGGTGATGGCCACATCACTGATCACCGCCTTTCACCAGGAAAACGAACGCGCGTCGATCGACCGGTTGATTGCCCAGCTTGAGCCACAGGACGCCGTGATACAGGCGCCAGTCGATAGCCCTGTTGCTGGCAAAACCGTGGTGTTTACCGGCAGTCTTGAAAAGATGACCCGCGCCGAGACCAAGGCCCGCGCCGAGGCTTTGGGGGCCAAGGTATCCGGTTCGGTCTCGAAAAAAACCGATCTGGTTGTGGCCGGACCGGGGGCGGGATCAAAGGCGAAAAAGGCCGAAAGTCTGGGTGTTGAAATGATAGACGAAGATGGCTGGCTGGCCTTGATTGGTGACTTGTGAGCGGGCGGCCGGAAATCCTGTTTCCGCTGTTCGCGGATTTGGAAACGCTGGACGGCGTTGGCCCGAAAACCGCGGCGCATTTCGCCCAGATGGGGGTGGAAAAACCGCGTGATCTGATTTTCACACTGCCCCACAGCGGCATTGATCGCCAACGCCGTGAGAGTGTCCGCGATGTGACCGCGCCTGCGGTTGTGACGGTCGAAGGCGTGGTGGGGCGGCATATTCCGCCCTCGGCGCGGGGGCGGCCTTATCGGGTGGAAATGACGGATGCGAAAACCACCTTTCAACTGGTGTTCTTTCACGCACACCCGGATTATTTGCAGAAAATCCTGCCGACAGGCCAGCGACGGGTGGTGTCGGGGAAAGTGGAAATCTTTGACGGGATCGCGCAGATTGTGCACCCCGACCACGTTTTGCGGGTTGATGAAGCCGATGAAATCCCGGCGTTCGAGCCGGTTTACCCGCTGACCTCGGGAATTACGCAAAGATTGATGGCCAAAGCGATGCATTCGGCTTTGGCTCGGGTGCCACAGGTGGTCGAGTGGATCGATTCAGGGCAAAAGAAAAAGGCGAAATGGCCGGATTGGGAAGATGCTTTGAAGGCGGCTCATACGCCAAAGACCCACGTCGATCTGGCGGCCGAGGCACCTGCGCGCGAGCGGCTGGCCTATGACGAATTGTTTGCCCATCAGTTAACGCTGGCGCTGGCCCGCGCGGTGGAACGGCGGGGCAAGGGGCAGATTTCAGTCGGGGCGGGGGCGTTG
>WFNH01000003.1 GCA_015488685.1 Marinosulfonomonas sp. | reverse complement strand
GGTTATACGACTGTTCTGTGGATGGCCTTGTTCAATCTGGCGGCTGTGGCGCTGTTGATCGTTGCTTTTGTGCATGGCTGGGCACAGATGATCTTTGGCTCGGACATTACCGGCCTGACCTATACCATCGCCACGGTCTTTCTGTTCGGATTGGGTATGAGTTTCGTCAAAACCTGGAAGGTTGCCTGCGAAACAAACTGCGTTCGCGCGCATAACCCCTGCACGGGCACCTTGGCGGCTGAATATATCGAAAGCATCCGCGGGCGAAGCGCGGGCAGCCGGGCGATTTCGGCCTCGACGCTGCGGTTCCAGATTGGGTCGCGGATTTCGCCGGTATTCCATGTAGCAAGCAGTCTGGTCCTGCTTGGCCTGATCGGCACGGTGCTGGGATTTATCATCGCGCTTTCCGGTGTGTCGGCCCAAAGCGCGACCAACCTTACGGAAACATCGGCGATGGTCTCCAGACTGATTTCCGGCATGTCGGTGGCGCTGTATACCACGCTGGAAGGGGCAATTCTGAACCTCTGGCTGATTGCAAATTACCGGATGCTGGCAGCAGGGGCGGCGGGTCTGATCAATGGTCTGGTGGCATTGGGGGAAGACAATGAACGATCTTGACCCGACTGGCGAAGGCGATGCAACGGTTTTTCGCGACGTATTGATGCTGACCTTGCTGGGGTTTGTTACGATTGTCGTGCTGTTGCTGCCGCATCTGAACCCGCCTGCCGCAAAGGAAACCGCGCGGCCCGCCGGCAATGTCGTGGTCGAGGCCCGCTGGGGCGACGGTCTGCAAAGCGATGTGGACCTGTGGGTCATGGGGCCGGGGGACAGGCCGGTGGGATATTCGCGCAAGAACGGCGTTGCGTTTGATCTGTTGCGCGATGATCTGGGTCTCAGTCGTGATCTGACCAATCTGAACTATGAATTTGCCTTCAGCCACGGGGCGCCTGCCGGGGAATATATCGTCAACCTGCATCTGTTCAGGCTTGGAAACGACCCTCCGCCAATCACGGTGAGTGTGGTTATTTCTTTACGTAATGCGGCCACCGGCGCATTGACCAAAATCACGTCGCGACAGGTAACGCTGCGCCGCGAGGGCGAGGAAGTGACAGTTCAGCGGTTTCGCCTTGATGCACATGGGGCGCTGGTGTCGGGCAGCCTGAATCAATTGCCAAGACACTTGCGGAACATGGGATAGGAAAGGGGGTGTGTGGATGTTGGAACTGTTCTTGTATTTCCTGCTGATACTGGTGCCAATACTGGCATTGGCTGCGCTGGTCATCCAGGCGCCGGCCCATACCGGCATGAAAGTGCTGGCACTGGTGATTGCTGCGGTTCTGCTTGTCGCCAGTTATCTGGCCGGAACCGCATTGCTGGGCCAACCAAAACCGGCCCGCTTGGCCCTGTTGGAGAGCACCAGCGACGAGGTGGTCGTTGTCGCTTCGCTGAATGTCGAGGGCAAAGCCATCTATCTGTGGCTAATCCTGCCGGATACCAATACGCCACGGGCTTATAGCCTGCCCTGGTCACTGGAAACGGCCGAGGCCCTGCGCCAGGCACAGGTTCAGGCGAAAAACAACGGCACAGAGGTACGGATGCGAACCCCTTTCCGGCAATCGGAAGGCGGGACCATGCAGCAATTTTATGCGCCGCCACAGGCACCGATGCCGCCCAAAACATGATGCGGTTATGATCCCGAATGGGCAATCGATTGCACGAGTTTCCCAAATTCCTGTTGGTAGGCGTGGCCGATATTGGCAATCGCTCTGAAGGTGGTCATCATCAGGGTCAGCAGCATGCCCAATACCCGTGCTTACAGGTTTTGCGGGCTGCAAGAGGGAAATGAAGGGACGATGATATTATTTGCGCGCCGAGTTTGTTTTCAATTTCAGCTTTGGCAGGATTTGCGAAAAATCGGGTATGGTTTGTGGTGGGGAAAGGCCGTTTTCACAGGGATTGCAAAACAGCATGGCATAGCCATGGACCAGCGACCAAATCATGATTTCCATGCTGGCTGGATCGGTCTTTTCTGGTGCGAAAGGGGCGCAGGCCTGTTGCAGGATTTGGTAAGAGGCGGTTGATTCGTGTTTCAGTTCGGTTGCCGTTGTTTTATCAAGCGTTTCATTGGCCAGATCATGTGGTTGGAACATGAATTTGAATACCGCCATGTGTTGTCGCGAGAAGGCGATATAACCATCACAGATTGCCGCCAGTTGCGCTTGTGGGTCGGATTTTGCAGCCGCGCGATAGTCGCGCATGGTTTGGGCAAACATACGGTATCCGCGAGCAACAATTGCGGCCTTTAAGCTGGGTAAACCGTTGAAATGATGGGCCGGTGCGGCGTGCGATACACCGGCGCGTTTGGCGCATTTTCGAAGGGTCAGGGCATCGGGGCCACCTTCTTCCATCAATTCCAGACCAGCCACGATCAGGGCTTCGCGCAGGTTTCCATGATGATGCGGGCGGGGTTGGTCTGTCATAGGGATAAGGTATCAGCCATCTTGACAGTGTCAAGATAAAAGGGTTAGCGTGGGCAAGTTGACAGTGTAAAGTTAGGAGCAAGGCGATGACCAAAAGCCGAATACCGATTGCAATCATGGCCGTGCTAAGTGTGTTTATCGCGATAATGTCTTACCGGTTTGCGTTTTTAACACTTGCACTTTCGTTTCCCGAGTTGCTGGGCCATCTGGAACAGCGCCCGCTGGCGTTCATCCTGCATATTTCGGCCTCTCCCATTGCACTGGCGTTGGGTGCTTTGCAGTTTTTTCCCCGGCTTCGGTCACGTCGGCCAAGGTTGCATCGCTGGATCGGGCGGATTTACGGGGTGGCTATTCTGGTTGGTGGTGCATCTGGTCTGGTCATTGCGCTTGGGGCGAAGGGGGGCATTGCCGCCAATTTTGGTTTTGCGCTGTTGTCGTTGTTATGGATCGGGATCACCGCAAATGCGGTTCGGCTGGCAATGGCCGGACGGATTGCCGAACACCGGCGCTGGATGATCCGGTCATTTGCCCTGACCTTTGCTGCGGTCACGTTACGGCTGTATCTGTTGGGGTTTATGGCTGGTGGATTTAGCTATACCGAAGCCTCCCCGTATCTTGCATGGATGTGCTGGGTGCCGAACCTGATAATTGCGGAAATGATCGTGCGGCGGGTTAGAACAGGGCGTGACCGATATCGGCAATCGCTGTGAAAGTGATCATCAGCAAGGTAAGAAGCATGCCCAATACCCGTGCTTTCAGGTTTTGGGGTGATTGGCTTAGGCCCCATGCGTGGATGATGCGGCCTGACAGCAACATGAAGCCCAACAGGTGCAGCACCCAGACCGGCGCGCCCTGAAACTCGGCCAGAGCCAGCAGGATCAGGGCAATCGGTGCATATTCGGCGCAATTACCCTGCGCGCGGATACGTTTTGCCATATCGGACTTGCCGCCATCGCCAAGGGAAATCCGGTCGCTGCGGCGCACGGTGATGACGCGAAAAGACAGGTAGACGAAAAGCAGGGCGACCAGGCCGGCGTAGAGCGGGGTGACGGTTATCATGGTGTTTCTCCTGTTTGCGTTTACAGGGTTTGCCCAACATCAGGGTGTTGTCAAAAGGAAAAGACAGGTCCGGACTGGTGAATAATGCCACTATCGCGTCAATGTCATTTTTCGTAACTCCATTGGATTGTCGGGGCCAAAAATGCCTTTTGGATAATATCCAGACGGTTGTCTGTGCAGGTGAACTTGCGTTTTTCCGTATAGGTAACCGGTGGTCCCAAATAGTGGTTGGCATCAATCTTTTCTGTTAGGCCTTCCGGAGTTGTTACCGTCTGTTCAATCTCTATTGATTTGATTGGCATGTAGCACTGGATCAATTTATCACCTTCCACTGACCAGGTGCCTTCTTTTTCCAGCCGCAACGATATTTCAGCGCTGAATATCCCGCCACTTGGGGTCTTGGTTTCCATGCTGCCATCATCGTCAGCGCGCAACGTAAAGGTTCCGTCCGGCCTGAGGATCAGCAAGCCATCCAGATCGGGGTAATCCACCCCTGCCAAAGCCGGCGAATCCTGTAGCATTTTTCCGATTTTGGCCCCCATGCCGCCGCTTGCCAGATGCCATTCGCCGATCAGGCAGGCCTGTGGCCCGTCGCTGTAATCCGGGGTCTGGCAGGGGATACAAGGGGTTTTTCTGGCCTGAAGGCCAATGCGAAACCCCGATTCACCAGTGGCTGCACCGGCAACCAGAAAACGGATATTACCTTCGCTGCCGGAACGAAAATCAACTGGCAGTTCCTTCCACTCGATTTCAGGCTCGCGTATGGTTGCGTATTGCCCTTTGCGGTCATAGGTTTTCGTAGTCCAGCCCCCACATGCAAATTCCAGATGCGCCCGGAAGGCCACGAATCTCGGGGCTTCCAGCATCATTTCGGTTTCACTGTCAATCTTGTGCCGCTCGCCCTCTAGCGGTGTAGAGGCCACCGGTCGACCGCCGGGTTGGATGATCTTGCGTTCCAGGTAATCCTTGACGAACTCCATGAACTCTGAATCATTGATGACACGCGCCAGAGCATCCTCCTGTGATCCTCTGGCATGCGGCATGGCCTCCATCAGGTCGATCACCCTGTCGGGCCCGTAGGTCTGGCTGAGCCACCAGAAAAATACAACGGTTTCATACTCCATCTCTGTGATCGGGATTGTTGCTGAATCACTGTCAAATCCCGCCACCCAATCATCCGAATAGGGGGTGCCCTGATAGACCATGCTGGCGAACCAATCGGCCGTGCCTTCGACCCACCATGCCGCGCCATCCTGTTCTTGGGCAGGGCCGAAATCGCTGATCTGGACGCAATGAAAGAATTCATGCGCGATGGTGTATTTGTACTCGGCAGGTTCGTTCGGTGGAAAGACCGAAATCACACATTTCGGCGGATTGTCGGGACCGGTGGTAACCGAATGGGCCGCCGCAGCGTCGGTGTCGGACTCCACAGTTTCGCCAGAAATATACGGTGTTGGCGAAACAAAGACGTCTATCGGTTCTGTTCCCAGGGCAAGAAACCGTTGCAAGGTATTGCCTGACCTGACCAGAGCCTCTTCGATCTTGCGCACATCGTTCAAGTCAGTTTCCGGCGTGCCATAAATCGAACCCTGCACCACTCCGCGTCCTGTAGGGATGTCGAAACGGGCCAGTTCCAGGCAATCGGCCAGCACTGCGGCGTCCGGCCCTGCCCCTGTCGCTGCCAAATCTGCTGCGGTCGGGCAGGCATATGCAGGACCCATGACCCCAATAAGCCAGACAAACACGACAATGGCGTGTTGCTGAAGCCTGAACAACATGGCTTGTCTCCCTGAAAAGCGATAAAATATGGTATTGCGTAATCAGGCCATTATAGAATCCAACCGGCAACAGGTCGACCCTGTTGTGATTTCCGGGCAAATGCGTGCCAAATAACGGTTCTTTATGCCGCTAAAGGATGGTTACTCCAGTTCCACCAGCAAATCCTTGGCGTCGATCTGCCCGCCCGCCTGCACATGCAGCGCCTTGACCACCGCGTCGCGTTCGGCGTGGATGCCGGTTTCCATTTTCATTGCCTCGATGGTCAGCAACAGGTCGCCCTCGTGCACCTGTTGGCCCACTGTCACCGCAACCGTGGCCACCACGCCGGGCATGGGCGCGCCGATGTGGTTGGGGTTTCCTTCTTCGGCCTTGGGGCGCTGGGCGGTTTGTGATTTGATCAGCCGGTTGGGCACGCGAATGGTGCGGGGCTGGCCGTTCAGCTCGAAGAACACTTTGACGTCGCCGTCCTCGTTGGTTTCGCCCACGGCTTGCAGGCGGATTTCCAGCGTTTTGCCGGGGTCGATTTCGGCGGTGATTTCTTCGCCCGGTTCCATGCCATAGAAAAAGGCGCGGGTGGGCAGGGTGCGCACGGGGCCGTATTGGCGGTGGCGGCCCATGTAATCAAGGAACACCTTGGGATACATCAGATATCCGTTCAGGTCCTCGTCATCCACTTCGAACCCTTCCAGTTCCCTGGACAGGTCGGCGCGGGTCTGTTCCAGATCGACGGGCGGCAGGTGTGCGCCGGGGCGGGATGTGTCGGGTTTCTCGCCCTTTAGCACCTTATTGATCAGCGCCTTGGGAAAGCCGCCGGGGGGCTGGCCAAGATTGCCGCGCATCATGTCGATGACGGAATCGGGGAAGGCCACGTCCACATCGGGGTCTTCGACCTGTTCGCGGGTCAGGTTCTGGCTGACCATCATCAGGGCCATGTCGCCGACCACCTTGGACGACGGCGTGACCTTGACGATATCGCCGAACATCCGGTTCACATCGGCGTAGGTCTGGGCGACCTCGTGCCAGCGATCCTCTAGGCCAAGCGAGCGTGCCTGAGCCTTCAGGTTGGTGAACTGCCCGCCGGGCATTTCGTGCAGGTAGACCTCGGAGGCGGGGGCGGCAAGGCCTGACTCAAACGCCACATATTGGGCACGTACGGATTCCCAATAGTCCGAAACCTCGCGCACATGGCCGATGTCCAGCCCCGTGTCGCGGTCGGTGTGGCGCAGGGCTTCGACGATTGATCCCAGACAGGCCTGCGAGGTGCCGCCGGAAAAGGCGTCCATCGCCACGTCCACCGCATCCACGCCCGCGTCCGAGGCCGCAAGGATGGTCGCCCCCGCGATGCCGGATGTGTCGTGCGTGTGGAAATGGATCGGCAGGCCGACTTCTTCTTTCAGCGCCTTCACCAGCACCGTGGCCGAGGCCGGTTTCAACAGCCCCGCCATATCTTTTAGCCCCAGAATATGCGCGCCCGCCGCTTTCAGGTCTTTGCCCATGGCGACATAATATTTCAGGTCGTATTTGGCGCGGTCCGGATTCAGGATGTCGCCGGTATAGCAGATGGTGCCTTCGCAAACCTTGTCTGCCGCAATCACCGCATCCATCGCCACGCGCATGTTTTCCACCCAGTTCAGGCTGTCGAACACGCGGAACACGTCAACGCCGCTGGCCGCTGCTTGGGCAACAAAGGCCTGCACCACATTGTCGGGATAGTTGGTATAGCCAACGCCGTTGCTGGCACGCAGCAGCATTTGCGTCATCAGGTTGGGCATGGCCTTGCGCAGGTCACGCAGGCGTTGCCACGGGCATTCCTGCAAGAAACGATAGGCGACATCGAAGGTCGCCCCGCCCCAGCATTCCACCGAAAACAGTTGCGGCAGGTTGGCGGCATAGGTGGGGGCAACGCGGATCATGTCGATGCTGCGCATCCGTGTGGCCAGCAGGGACTGGTGCCCGTCCCGCATGGTGGTGTCGGTCAGCAGCAGTTGCTTTTGCGCGGCCATCCAATCAGCCACCGCTTGCGGGCCTTTTTGCTCCAGCAGGGTGCGGGTGCCCGCAATTGGATCAGCTCGCGGGGCAGGGGGATGCGGGGTTTTCACCTGTGCGGAAGGCTCGGTGCGGCCTTCGGTTTCGGGGTGCCCGTTGACGGTGATATCGGCGATATAGGTCAGGATTTTCGTGGCGCGGTCACGGCGTTTCTTGAACTTGAACAGCTCGGGCGTGTTGTCGATGAATTTGGTGGTATAGCTGTTGTCCAGAAAGGTCGGGTGGCGCAGCAGATTTTCGACAAAGGCGATGTTGGTTGACACGCCGCGCACACGGAATTCGCGCAGAGCGCGGTCCATCCGCCGGATGGCGGCGTTCGGGGTCTGTGCATGGGCGGTGATTTTCACCAGCAGGCTGTCGTAATAGCGCGTGATCACCCCGCCCGCATAGGCCGTGCCGCCGTCCAGACGGATACCCATGCCGGTGGCGGAACGATAGGCGGTGATGCGACCGTAATCGGGGATGAAGTTGTTTTGCGGATCCTCGGTAGTGATGCGGCATTGCAGGGCATGGCCGTTCAGGCGCACCTCGTCCTGACTGGCTTTGCCTGTGGCCTCGGGCAGGGATTTGCCCTCGGCAATTTTGATCTGCGCCTGCACGATGTCGATGCCGGTGACTTCTTCGGTGACGGTGTGTTCCACCTGCACGCGGGGGTTTACCTCGATGAAGTGGAAGGTGCCCGTGTCCATATCCATCAGGAATTCAACCGTGCCCGCGCATTCATAACCGACATGTTTACAGATACGCACGCCATGGTCGCAGATTTCGGCGCGTTGTTCCTCGGTCAGGTAAGGGGCGGGGGCACGTTCAACCACCTTTTGATTGCGGCGCTGCACCGAACAGTCGCGCTCATACAGGTGATAGATATTGCCGGCCTGATCGCCCAGTATCTGCACCTCGACGTGGCGGGCGCGCTGGATCATCTTTTCCAGATAGCCCTCGCCATTGCCAAAGGCGCTTTCTGCCTCGCGGCGGCCTTCCAGCACTTTTTCTTCCAGCTCGTCCTCGGACATGATGGCGCGCATACCACGGCCACCACCGCCCCATGACGCCTTGAGCATCAGGGGATAGCCGATCTTGGCCGCCTGCTTGCGGATTTTGTCCATGTCATCGCCCAGAACGTCGGTGGCGGGGATCACCGGTACGCCAGCCTCGATCGCCACATCGCGGGCCGAGGCCTTGTCGCCCAACTGGCGCATGGTTTTGGCCTTGGGGCCGATGAAGGTGATACCCGCCGCGGTGCAGGCATCGACGAAATCGGGGTTTTCCGACAGCAGGCCATAGCCCGGGTGGATCGCATCGGCGCCCGACATTTTGGCAACCCGGATGATTTCCTCGATCGACAGATAGGCGGCGACCGGTCCCATGCCCTCGCCAATGCGGTAGGCCTCGTCGGCCTTGAAGCGGTGCAGGCCCAGCTTGTCCTCTTCGGCAAAGACGGCGACGGTTTTCTTGCCCATCTCGTTGGCGGCGCGCATGATGCGGATGGCGATTTCACCGCGATTGGCAATCAGGATTTTGTTGAAGTCCGGCATGTGGCCCCCTCTTTGGGTCTGGTCGCTGCTCCCCTGACGAAGGACAGGGTTCGAGGGGGTTGTAAGGTTTGCGAAAGGATTCGCCTAGGTCCAAAGGCGCTGTTTCACATCCTTCAGACACCGCGCCCCAATCTGCCCCATATTCGATTCCAGATCGGCCCGCAGAATGTCCACCACATGCGCCGCCCCTTTGGTGCCAAACGCCCCAAGGCCGTAATGAAACGCCCGTCCCAGCATAACGAAATCGGCCCCCAGCGCGATGGCCCGCAGAATATCCAGCCCGCCCTTGACACCACTATCGAAAATCAGCGGATAATCCGGCCCCACTGCGGCGCGGATCAGGGGCAGGGCGGTTACGGAGGCGGGGGCTCCGGCGAATTGGCGACCGGCGTGGTTGGACACCCAGACCGCATCCACACCATCGTTTTGCAGGCGCTGGGCGTCCTCGGGGGTCAGCACCCCCTTGACCACCAACGGCCCGTCCCATTTGCTGCGCAATTCGCGCAAATATTCCCAATCGGGCGAGGTGCGCAGCAGATAGCCGATATGTTCGGTGGAAGATAACGCCGCGGCGGATTTCTGATAGCTTTCCATCAGCCGCAAACGCGGCATCCCGTGTTTCAACGTGCCAAGCGCCCATGTGGGGCACCGCGCCACCTGCGCCAGCAGACGGGGCGCCAGACGCGGCGGATTAGTCAACCCGCTGCGCACCTGCCGTTCGCGGCGGCTGGCCACGGGCACGTCAACCGTTAGCACCAGCGTATGAAATCCGGCTGCCTTGGCGCGGTTCAGGATGTCGGTGCGGATCACCGGATCACGCGGCGGATAGAGCTGGAACCAGCCCTGATCACCGATATGACCCGCCACGGCCTCGGGCGGCTGGCTGGCGACGGTGGACAGGGTGTAGGGAATACCGGTTTGCGCGGCCAGTGTGGCCAACGTCCGCTCCGCCCCCGGCCAGATCAGCCCCGACATGCCCACCGGCGCAATGCCAAAGGGCAGGGGATAGCTGCGGTCCATCAGGGGGGTGGTCAGATCGGGGGTGAATTCGCCATGCAGGATGCCGGGTTTCAGCAGGATGTCATCAAGGGCCGTACGATTGCGATGCTTGGTCGCCTCATCCCCCGTGGCGCTGTCCAGATACTCCCACACGAAATGCGGAATGCGCCTGCGGGCGCGATAGCGCAGGTCGGTCAGGGAGGGGTGAGTGCTGTGCAGGGTCATAGGGGGAGTGTTAGCGGGTTGCGGGGGGTGAGCCAATGATAATACGGATGATTTACACCGAAAAAAAGACGGGCAATCAATCTGCCGTTACCTGTTCGCCGTCACACTTGCCATTTTGATACCGGCAAAGATAAGGGCCGCACCCGCAGTTTTGTTGATTGTGTTTATTATCCAGCTTTTGACGCCGCCCTTGACCAAGCGATGCCCAAGATACGCATACCCCGAATAGATAACCCATTGCTGCAGGAACGCCGTTGCCCACATGATAAAGAACTGTTGTGCGATTGGTTTTTCAACATTCAGGAATTGCGGCAGGATTGCCGAAAAGAACAATAGGGCCTTGGGGTTGGAAAACTCGACCAAAAAACCATGCGTGAATAGTGAACTGCGCTTGCGCAACGGTGCGCCAGATTTAACAACCAATCCGCCTGATTTACTGAATATTGCCGAAGACCCGAGATACAACAGATAAGCAACGCCAACCCATTTGATAATCTGAAAAAGAGTGTATGACGCAACAATCAACGAGGCGATGCCGGTGGCGGACATTGCATAATATATCATCGTTGCACAGGTTATGCCGAACACGCCAAACAACGTCGGTTTCAGGCCATTACTGGCACCTTGGGACGCCATGAGAATTGCGGTGGGACCAGGCGAAAAAATGACAATGGCCGTTGTTAAAGTGTAAATCAGATAAGTTTGAATATCCATATTGGCTCCAGATACATCAAGATGCTAAATGAGAACAATAAGGGAACAAATATAGCCATGTGTCAAGCGGTGTTTGAGAATATATAAGAGCTAGAATGGTTCTCCCGCAGCTCCTGCAAAAATTAATACTTGTCCACTTGCACCCGTCATTTTGTAAAAATGACAGCGCCCGACCTCCCCATGGAGGGCGCTTTGATATGGTGCGTTCAGATACTGCGTTTGTAGGGTCTATACCCGCTCCACATGCGAAACCCATTGCACCACGCGCCCACCAGGTCGGGCGCTGCCATTTTTACAAAATGGTGTTGTTCCTTACATAGCGTCTTAGTAATGCCTTCAGAACATAATATGAACACCCCTTTATCTCGTCCGCCATTTCGTTTACCCACGTCGCCATGAGTCCTTCTGACGATATCCCCGCCCCGACCGGCCTTGCCGCCCGCGCGATGGCGGCGCGCCCTGCGCCCTATCTGGACGGGTTGAACCCCGAACAACGCCGCGCGGTCGAAGCCATGGACGGGCCGGTCCTGATGCTGGCGGGGGCGGGCACCGGCAAGACCAAGGCGCTGACCTCGCGGATTGTGCATTTGCTGAACACCGGCCGTGCCCGCCCGAACGAGGTGCTGGCCGTGACCTTCACCAACAAAGCCGCGCGCGAGATGAAAGAGCGCGTCGGGCAGATGCTGGGCGAAACGGTCGAGGGCATGCCGTGGCTGGGCACCTTCCATGCGATCTGTGTCAAATTGCTGCGCCGTCATGCCGAACTGGTGGGGCTGAAAAGCAATTTCACCATTCTGGATACCGACGACCAGATACGCCTGCTGAAACAGCTATTGGCGGCGGCGAATATTGATGACAAACGCTGGCCCGCCCGCGCGCTGGCCTCGGTGATTGACGGCTGGAAGAACCGCGCATGGACGCCTGAAAAGGTGCCTGCGGCCGAGGCGGGGGCGTTCAACAACATGGGGGGCGAATTGTATGCCGCTTATCAGACCCGCCTGAAAACCCTGAATGCGGTGGATTTCGGTGATCTGCTGCTGCATGTGGTGACGATTTTCCAAACACAACCGGATGTGCTGGAGAAATACCAGCGCTGGTTCAAATACATCCTTGTGGACGAATATCAGGATACCAACGTCGCCCAATACCTGTGGCTGCGGCTGCTGGCGGGGGGGCACAAGAACATCTGCTGTGTGGGGGATGATGACCAGTCGATCTATGGCTGGCGCGGGGCCGAGGTGGGCAATATCCTGCGGTTTGAACAGGATTTCCCCGGCGCGGTGGTGGTGAAGCTGGAGCAGAATTACCGCTCGACCCATCACATCCTTGGCGCGGCCTCGGGCGTGATTGCCGCCAACGAGGGGCGCTTGGGCAAGACGCTGTGGACCGATAAGAACGAGGGCGACAAGGTGCGCCTGATCGGCCATTGGGATGGCGAGGAAGAGGCGCGCTGGATCGGCGACGAGGTCGAGGCGATGCAGCGCGGCACACGCGGGCAGGCGCCGATGTCGCTGGACGATATGGCGATCCTTGTGCGGGCCAGCCACCAGATGCGCGCGTTCGAGGACCGGTTTTTGACCATCGGCCTGCCGTACCGCGTGATCGGCGGGCCCCGGTTTTACGAGCGGATGGAGATCCGCGACGCGATGGCCTATTTCCGCGTTACGGTCAGCCCCGAAGATGATCTGGCGTTTGAACGCATCGTCAACACGCCACGGCGCGGGGTGGGGGACAAGGCGTTGCAGACCATCCAGCGGGCAGCGCGGGACAACGGGGTGCCTTTGCTGATGGCTACTCGGATGCTGCTTGAGGCGGATCAGATCAAAGGCAAGGCCAAGGGCGCGTTGCAGGCGCTGGTTGGCGGCTTTGCGCGCTGGGCGCGAGTGGCTGCGGATGAAAATGCCAGCCATGTGGAACTGGCCGAGGTGATCCTTGAGGAAAGCGGCTATACCGATATGTGGCTGAAGGACAAATCGTCCGAGGCAGCAGGAAGGCTGGAAAACCTGAAGGAACTGATCAAGGCGCTGGAGCAGTTTGAAAACCTGCAAGGGTTTCTGGAGCATATCGCGCTGATCATGGACAATGCCTCCGAGGATTCCGAAGAAAAGCTGACCATCATGACGCTGCACGCGGCCAAGGGGCTGGAATTTCCCGCCGTGTTCCTGCCGGGGTGGGAGGACGGGCTGTTCCCCAGCCAGCGCAGCATGGATGAAAGCGGGCTGAAGGGGCTGGAGGAGGAACGGCGGCTGGCCTATGTGGGGATCACGCGGGCCGAAGAACTGTGCACCATTTCCTTTGCTGCCAATCGGCGGGTTTACGGACAATGGCAATCGCAACTGCCCTCGCGGTTTATTGACGAATTGCCCGAAGAACATGTCGAGGTGCTGACCCCACCGGGCCTCTATGGCGGTGGCTACGGGGCGGCCTCGCCCAGCGTGGCGATGGAGGACAAGGCGCAGCGGGCGGATGCCTATAATTCACCGGGCTGGCGACGGATGCAGGCGCGCAAGGCGGGGCATGGCATGGGGCAACCGCGCGAGGCCAGCAAGGCGGTGATCGACATCACCGCGAACGCGGAATTTTCCAAGGGCGAGCGGGTGTTCCACCAGAAATTCGGCTATGGCTATGTGATGGGGATCGAGGGCGACAAGCTGGATATCGAGTTCGAGCGCGCCGGTGCGAAAAAGATCGTTGCACGATTTGTGGTGCCGGCGGATCGGGCGGATGATGTGCCGTTCTGATCCGGTTTCGCCGGGCTACAGTGCTTTGCGTTTAATTTGATACAAGCATCGGCATGGCCGCCGAGGCAGCGATTGCTGGCGCAATGGCGTTCGGCGGCCATGCCGATTCAGATCAAACGCAAAGCACTTTAACGCCCGTCGACCCGCGCTTCGCCCCTGACGGGGCTACGCGCAGGATGCCTTCGGCGAAGGTATTTGGAAAAAGAAGAAGTGCAGTTATCTTCTTCTTTTTCCAAATACCTCTGCCAGAGGCAACGCCCCGAAGGGGCCAAGAATAGTGTGTGCCGCAGGCGCGCCTTTGGGTCAGGACGTCAGGATCGGATAGAGGGTGGCCACCAACAGCAATCCGGCTGTGATGTTGAAAACCTGTAACCGGCGCGGGGTGTTCAAAAAGCGGGCCATTTGCTGACCCATCATCACCCATGTCGAGACAGCAGGCAGATTGGTGACGCCAAAGACGCTGGCCACCACCACAATATCGGCAAATGTTGGCGCGGGCGGGGCGTAGACGCCCAATGCGGTCAGGGCCATGCTCCAGGCCTTGGGGTTGACCCATTGAAACGCCGCCGCTTGCAGGAAGGTCATCGGTCTGCTGCCGGTTTTGGCCCCTTTGGGCGGTTTGCGATTAGAGCCGATTTTCCACGCCAGATACAGCAGATAGGCCACGCTGGCTACTTTCAGCACCGTATAGCTGACCGGATAGGCGTCAAACACCTGCACCAGTCCGGCCCCCACCAGCACCACCATGAACACAAAGCCGATCGACACGCCCAGCATATGCGGAATGGTGCGTTTCAGGCCGAAATTGGCGCCCGAGGCCATCAGCATCAGGTTGTTCGGCCCCGGGGTGATGGAACTGACCAGCGCAAAGGCGATCAGGGCGAGGATCAGGTCGGGTGTCATTGCGGGGTTGCCTTTGTTGTATTCGTTTGGCAACTATGTTTGAAAACCGGCGCAATTTTTCGCCTATAATCCCCGATCATAAGAAAGTTTAGCAACAGATGCCCGAAATAGACACAAAAAGCGACCAAATATTGCGTATCCTTCAGCGTGACGGGCGGATCAGCAATATTGATCTGGCCGAACGGGTGGCGCTGTCACCCTCGGCCTGTCTGCGCCGTGTGCAGGAACTGGAGCGGCGCGGGGTGATCAAAGGTTACCGCGCCGTAGTGGACCGCGAAAAGCTGGGCAACGGGTTTACCGCCTATGTGGCGGTGGGCCTGTCGGACCACACCAAGAAATCGCAAGAGGCGTTTGAACGCTCGATGGCTCTGGCCCCGCAGGTGCGCGAGTGTCACAATGTGGCGGGGGTTTACGAATACCTGCTGCGGGTCGAGGTGCCGGATCTGGCCAGCTACAAGACCTTTCACACCGATATTCTGGGCACCGTGCCGCAGGTGAATTCGATCACGTCTTATGTGGTGATGGGGTCGCCTAAGGATGAGCGGGCTTGATTTGTGGAAGTAGGTGGGAGTTGGGAAGCTGTCGGTTGCGGGCGAGAGGGTAAATGACAGCTATGCGGACTTTGCTGCCATCAGCATTAACTGTCTCTATGCCCGCTCCCAGCCCCAAAGCAGACAGGACGCAGCGGCAGAACGGATGGGAAGCGGACCATCGCCATTTTCGGTGCATCCACTCAAGAAATCGCCATTAGCGGACATTTGTTATGGTGGAAAATAGTCTGTAAATGACTGACACGTCCGCCCTTTACCTGCAAAGGTCGGCGTTATTTTAAGACGATTTATTTTGCATAAGTCGGGTCTGTTTGCGATTTCTCAGGGGAGCATGATCATTATCATATTGATGATCAGCATGCTGAGGCATTGTCCCAATTGCAGCCTGTCAGCTAGAAAAAGAGTTTGGAGAACCCTGATGAAACGAACGCATTATCTTAAGCGAGAGCTGGGGTTTCGGCGCGGGCGTTCGATTGCGACGTTGCTGAGTATTGGCGTTTCGGCGTTGGCGGCGGTCCTGCTGATCTCGATTGCCACCACTTATTCCAAAGCGGTACAGGCCCCGATGAAAAGCGTCGGCGCCGATATTGTGGCGCAGCTTAGCGGCGACATTCCCAAGGCACTGGAGGGGTTGGTGTTTCCACACCCAAATGCGCTGTTGCCCGCAGAATCCGTGAGCAAGATCACGGCGCTGCCCGGCGTAGTTAGCGTCACCCGCGGGGTATATTTATGGGAGCTTCAGCCAAACCCCTATAAATCCATTCTGGGCATTGATGGTGGAGCGGCGGGGCTGGATAACCTCAATGCCAACCTCGTTGCAGGCGCGGCGATCACGCCCGAGAGCAATGCCATTCTGATTGACAGCGACTATGCCGCCAAAAACGGGCTGGCTGTTGGCGGCGCGCTTTTGATCGGCGATCAGGATTTCGAAATTTCCGGCATTGTTGACGCGGCAACCGGCGGCAAGGTGATCCGCGCCAATGTTTATATGCCGATCGGGCTGGCGCAAGAGCTGGCCGTGAATGCACCCCGCGTGCAGGAACTTTACCCGTTCGGGCCGAATGATGCCAATATGCTGTTGATCAAGGTTGACAGTCGCGATTTGCGCACTGTGGTCGAGGCGATCCGTACCGAGCTGGGCAAAAAGGCGGTGGTTTCAAGTGGGCTGAGCTTTCAGGAAACGCTGGATAGTGTGCTGTTTCTCTCGGAAAAGATCGGCCTTATTCTGGCGCTGGTGGTGGGGCTGTTTGCCACCGCTTTTGTGCTGCGCGCCACCGCGTCGGCAGTAAACGAGCGCCAGCGGGAAATGGCGGTACTAGAGGCCATCGGCTGGACTAGGCACCAGATCAAGTGGCAGGTCATTCTGGAAAATACCGTGCTGGCGGTGCTGGGCAGTGTGGGCGGCATCCTTCTGGCCGTGGTCATCGCCCGCCTGATGGGGGGCATCGAGATCAGTATTGATCTGCCGTGGGACCTCAGCTCCACTCCACATTTCCTGCCCGATGCCAAGCTGGATCGCACCGCGATCGTGAACCTGCCGCTGGAAATCTCGCCAAGCCTTATGGCCGTCGCCGGCCTTGGTGGCATCGCGGTTGGCCTGCTCTCGGCGATCATCGCCACCTCCCTCAAACGCCCGCAGCCTTGGGCGCTGCTATGCAGTGAATGAAAGTGAATGATATGACCGATTTTGCAATTCAAACCGAAGACCTGGCTATATCCTATGGTGCTGTCGAGGTGATCCGAGGGGTTTCCATCGAAGTTCCAAAGGGGCAGTTTTCTGCCATTGTCGGCAAATCCGGCTCGGGGAAAAGCACGCTTTTGGGCATTATCTCGGGGTTGGAGAATCCGGACAAGGGCCGCGTGCTGCTGAATGGCACCGATATTTTCGCGCTGGATGACAATGGCATGGCCGAGGCGCGCCGCCGCCAGATCGGCATTGTATTTCAGAGCTTCAACCTTGTGCCCTCGCTAAGTGCGCTGGAAAATGTGCTGCTGCCGGTGGTGTTTGACGACAAGATGAGCAAACCCGATTACGAGGCCCGCGCCCATGATTTGCTAAGCCAAGTCGGCATGAATGATCGTGCCAGCCACCGCCCTGGCGCACTGAGCGGCGGCGAACAACAGCGTGTGGCCATTGCCCGCGCGATGATCAACCAGCCGACAATTCTGCTGGCGGATGAACCTACCGGCAATCTGGATGAAACCACGGCTGCCGGGGTTCTTGACCTGCTGACGGGGTTGTGTCGCGACATCGGCACCACCCTTCTGATGGTCACCCACGATATGGACATCGCCGCCAAGGCGGACCGCATAATCGAAATCAAAAACGGAAAGGTAGAACAATGATCACCCGCAGAACCCTGCTTGCCACCCTCGCAACCACGGCCCTACTCCAAGGTACCAGCTTTGCCTATGCCGGAAATCCGGTTCAAGTGGAGCTCATCGCGCTTGGTCACTGGCCTGTGCAAAAGTCGCTGGAACCGGCGCGTGACCTGCTCAAAACCTATGGCAACAAGGTTGTCGTGCAGGAAATGGACGCCGAAGCAGATGATGGCAAAGCCTTTCTCGCGCGGGTCGGTTTGAAGGGCCACGTTCCGCTTCTGATCGTGATCAACGGCGCGTGGAAATTTCCCCGTCCCGACGGCAGCATTATCGAATTCATGAGTTTCCCTTCCGGCGAGGCAAACCCGCTGGGTGCCGAAGGGAGCTGGAGTGTGGAAGATCTGCAATATGTGCTTAATAACCTGACCGGAGGTTAAACCATGGCCCACCCGCTGCTGCATTGGCGCTATCTGACCCGCGAGGCCGGCCACCGATGGACCCGCACCTTGCTTACCGTGGCCGGTATTGCCATGGCGGTAACACTGGTTTTACTGCTCGATGTGCTGGGGCGGGCCTTTAGTGATGTTTCAACCCTGCCGTTCAAAAGCCTGAGCGCCGATTTGCTGGTGCAACGCAGCGCCACAAAGGACGCAGTCCCAAACCAGATGGGGGTGATCCTGCCCTATTCGGCCCAGCCGATCAGCGCTGTCGAGATGGCGCGGCTGGCGGGCGAAGATGGCGTTGAAGCCGCAAGCGGCTTTGTGTTGTTGTGGAACCTCGGACAGGGGCGGTTTTATTCGATCAGCGGGCTGGACCTTGCCACAGACGGGCCATTGCTTGGCCCCGCCAAGGTGCGCGACTGGATGTTCAAGGGGCGCATGCCCAGGCCTGCGAGCCACGAGATTCTGATCGAACGCCATTACGGTGCCTTTTACCAGATCAAGCCGGGGGCAACGGTTGCGCTTTCGGGGCAGGATTTCACGGTGACGGGCGTTGTTGATATTCAGGGCGGTGGCCAGTTTGTCGCCAGTAATTTCTATATGGATATCAACGAAGCCCGCGCTTTGGGTAATCTGCCGGACGACGCGGTCAATCAGGCCTTTCTCAAGGTTTCCAACATTGACCAGACTGAGGCGATAAAGGCACGGATTGCCGGTTGGTTGCCCAAGGCCTCGATCGTGTCCTCCGGCTCGATGCTGCAATTATTCGGCGGCATTTCGCAGGTAATTGGCCGTTTTCATGTAATCGCGCTTCTGGGTGGCGGGCTGGCAGCGGCGGCGTTGATTGCCACGCTGTTGTTCGGGGCGATGGGCGAGCGGCGCAAAGAGGCAGCGATATTGCGCACCTTGGGCTGGAGCCGCAAGCAAACCCGCCGCCAGCTGATTGGCGAAGCGGCGTTGCAAGGGTTGATTGGCGGGCTGGTGGCACTTGGCGTGCTGGCGGTTGCGCTGGCTTTGCTTGGGCAGGTGCATTTGCAGCTTCCCAGCAATTTGGCGGGTGAAAATCCCGTCGATTTTGCCGCCGGCGGCTTTCAGCCCCCGCCCGAAAGCGTGGCCCTGCCCGTCAGGGCCACCCTTTGGGATTGGCTGGTCCCGCCGCTTGTGACCGCGCTATTTTGTGCACTTGCAGGCTGGCTTATTTCGGCGCGCCTGACACTTGGTTCACTCTGGACAGCGGTTAAGGGTTGAGCCGTGACGGTGCTTGACTATGGCCTCTATTTTGCGCTGACGCTGGCGGTGTCTACCGTTTTTGCCATGGGCGGCGTTGGCTCTGCGCTTGGCTTGGTGCCGATCCTGCATATGCACGGCATCCCGTTCAACCCCGCCCGCGCGCTTGGGCTTTTTGTCAATACCGCTTCAACCGCCACCGCCTCGGTGATGAATTTCCGACGTGGTGTGCTAGAGGTGCGCACTGCATTGCCGCTGGTGCTTGCGGTGCTTGTCGCCACCCCGGTTGGCGCGTGGTGCGGCCAGTTCGTGCCGCATATCTGGGTGCATGATCTGATGATTTTGTTCCTGATCACTTCGGCCTTTCTAATGCTGTTTACCAAGCGCACCAGCGTAGTTGAAATCCCGCACGCATGGCAGCTTTGGCCCATCGGCGGCGTTGTCGGGGTGATCTCGGGTTTGCTTGGTGTCGGGGGTGGCATGCTGATGATGCCCGCGCTGATCCTCTTGGGATTTGACGCTAAAGAAGCCGCCCGTGCGATCAGCTTTGTCATTCCGTTTTCCTCAGGCGCGGCATTCTTCACTTATCTGAGCTTTACAGACATGGACTGGGCCTTGCTGACCGTCGTGGCCCTTGCTGCGATTGTCGGCGGTTATTTTGGCCAGCGCATCATGCATGACCGCCTAAAGCCTGCGCAGATCAAAAAGGGCATCGCCGTTTTGCTGCTGCTTTTGGCCACAAAGATGATCTGGGCACATTTCAGGATGCTAGAGATGTAAAAGCCACAGCATGATTGCAATCATATCTCTGGACAGCGCGCCATGTTATCCGGCGTGCCGAACCCCAGCAACGGAGTCTAAATGAAACACTTGATACTCTGCGCGGCGACCTTGCCGTTCTTCGCCCAAACCGCCCTTGCCGGAGAGCTGGAAATCCAGCCGGTAGTGGATAATGTGTATGCCCTCGTTGGCACCATCAACCAGCGCAGCGCTGAAAACTTTGGCGACAACGCCACGTTTGGCGTGATCGTTACCCCCGAAGGCGTGGTGCTGGTGGACCCGGGCGGCAGTTGGAAAGGGGCAGAGCTGATCGACCAAACCCTTGACCAGATAACCGACCAGCCGGTGAAGTACGTGATCGACACCGGCGGTCAGGATCACCGCTGGCTGGGCAATGGATACTGGCAGGCGCAAGGCGCGGTAGTGATATCGTCTGCATCAGCCGAGGCCGACCGCTATGCTCGGCTGGACCAAGAATTCGCCATGCTGACGCTTTTCGCGGGCGAGGCGGCGCTAGAAGGCACTGAGCCCACTAGGGCCGACATCACCTTTGACGCCAGCTATACGCTTGATTTTGGTGGTGCACATCTTGAGATCATTCACCCCGAAACCGGCGGGCACACGCCAGGCGACAGCTTTGTGTGGATGGCCAATAAAAGCGTGATGTTCACCGGCGATATCGTGTTTTACGAGCGCATGCTGGGCTTTGGCGAAGACCGTTTCCTGAACTGGATCGCAGGCTTCGAAACCATGGCCGCCTATACGCCCGAATACGTGGTGCCCGGCCACGGCCATGTGACCGACCTCGCAGGGGCCACCCGTGATACCTATGATTATCTGGTGAATCTACGCGACAGGATGCGCGCCTATATCGCCGATGGCGGCGATATCATCGGCGCGGTCGATGTGGATCAGTCGGAATTTGCCAATTTACCACATTTTGAGGGTTTTGCCGGTAAGAACGCCCAGAAAGCCTTTCAGGTTCTAGAATGGGAATAGAACAAACGATGTCTGCCAGATGCCGCAAATGGGGGCTGGCGTTTGTCCGGCTGGCTATGCTTTGCGCAGTGCTGGTGGGTATCAACCTTGGGGTTAGCAACCTGATCGAGCACCTGTCTGAACCGCTGGCCGGGTCGAACTTCATGCTCAATCTGACCCTTGTTCTTCTGTGGCTTGCCTATGTCCTGCTACTTGCCCTCCCCTTTGTGCCCAGCATGGAAATCGGGGTTTCACTGCTGATCACCCATGGGGCGGTGGCCGCGCCGTTTGTCTATCTGGGCACGCTTTCGGGGTTGATGGTGGCTTACGGAGCGGGGGTTTTGCTGGCCGGAACAATGTCCTGTCGGTTTTTGTTGGTGTTCGGGCTGTCGCGCGCATGTGAATTCATCGAGGAAAACAAACGTCTGAATCGCACGCAACGGCTGGCGCGGATGCAAGCAGCGCTGCCTGACTGGGCTGAGCGCTGGCTGTTGGGCAATCGGGCGCTGCTGCTGGCGGGCCTATTGAACCTGCCGGGCAACAGCCTGATCGGCGGCGGCGGTGGCATTGCCTTGGTGGCGGGGATGAGCCGCATGTTTACCTCCCTGCAATTTTTTCTCACCATTGCACTAGCCACCGCTCCCGTGCCGCTGCTGGTGTGGTTTTTCGGCATTGGATTGCTGGAATAATCATTTTTCACGCTCGCATGATAGCAATCATGTTGCGCGCACCAACCTGTTTATAGCCACCTTAAAGGGGTATTTTTGTCTACATTTTTGGTGTTCCTGGAAATCCTTTAGTCGATGAATTTCCGCATTATTTTAATGGGAAGGTGGCATTCGAAAGTGCTTTCACATTTCTGTTCTGGGCCCGCAAAACTTTTGGCCCAGATGATCCAATTCTTAGAAGTTGGTAAGGCTTCGCGCTGGAAGGCATTGGGCCGCACCGACAATAATAGCTTCGATCAGGGAAAGGGAGGCGATATGCATATTTTGCCTGTTCTCCCGGCCTCGAGAAGCCGGCGGGGCCTTATCTGCCCTCTGCATCTCCAACATGATGCTGAGCGCCCAATACAGCATGACTCAATTGGCTGATATCGCGCCGCTCTGATGTCTCTGATGTCTTTTGTCAATGATTTTTACGCAGCAAATATACCCACTGGCGTGGCTCCAACGAGTCTATAGCGCGCATTGGTGGGAACGAGATCTGAAGACGTCGGTGAACAAGCTCTGATGCGCGGGTTGGTTACCGCATGACCGCATATGCGTCTCGGGGCTATTCCTATCTTACATCGGGCGTCAACATAACTTCACGTTGGCCACAAAGCGGTGCCGGATATTCCCCTGCCGTGATCTCGCTCCCGCCAATGGGCGCGGAAGGTGGTGTCGACTACATCACTGGCATTGTTCTCCGAGCAATATCCCACATGAACGCTGAAAGCTCGCGAGCGATGGCAGTCGTGATCACTGTCTTTTTCTTGCCCCGCTGGCTGAGCCGCCGATATCTCGCAGTCAGCCTTGATTGGGCCTTCCAAGCAATGTCTTGGATCTCGGGCGGCAGCTTTTGTAAAACATAGAGCTTCTTTTCCCCGATCCGGGCTGGGAAGCGGTAGCTCCAAGCCCCTTCGATAAGCGTGCGCCGGACCCTGGAATTGCCTGCCTTGGTGATCCCGCTGCGTTTGACCGTTTGGCCTGTGGAATATTCGCTTGGAACCAGCCCTAGATAGGCCATCAGCTTGCGTGGGTTCTCAAATCGGCGGACATCACCGATCTCGGCCATAAAGGTCACTGCACTGATCAAGGCGACGCCGCGCAGCGCCTGCAATGCTTCAACAACCGGCCCCAATTTCCAATTTGGCACCAACTCCTCAATACCCGTTGTTAGCCGCGCGACCCGTTCCACGGCATGGCGTTCGGCCAGAACCATCTCTTGCAAAGCGATCTGCTGCGCAGGGTGGTCAAAGGATTGACGTTGTAGCCAACGGCGATAACGCATCGACCAAGTTTTGGGGCGATGATAAATCCGTCCGTGTCTCAGAAGAAATGCTGATATCAATTGCCGCTTGTGGCGCTGATCCTCGGCTGCGCTCTCACGTGCCCGTACCAAATCTCGCATGGCTTCATGGGATTCATCGGGCACCCAAATTGGTGTCAATTCGCCAGCGCGCAGTAACCGCGCCAATCGTTCTGCATCGCGTCTATCCGTTTTGATCCGATCACCGGCACGCATTGGGATCAGAGACGGAGCCACAACGTAACAGGCAAAACCGAATGACGTTATTTGCCGATATAAACCATAACCCGTTGGTCCGGCCTCATAACATACTTCAACACGGTGGAACCGTGCTGCCAGCTTCTTCAGCAGCCTATTAACAGAAACAGGGGTCGTAGGAACTGTGCCCCAATCCCGTATCTCACCCTCCCTACCGTCCTGCGCAACAGAAACCGCAAGCGTTGCCTTCGAAGCATCAAGCCCAACGAAGGCCATTTCCTGTTTGTCTTTCATACCGTTCCTCCAAAAATGAAGGGCAGCAAGATGTCTGGCTCCCCTGAGAAGGCAGCATAAATCATCACAGCATCAAGCCACCGTACAAAAGACATGCGGTCTTACCAAGTGGTTGCAATGCGAAAACTGCACCGCGCCGGCGGATCAAGGTGCGAAGGGCAGCTTTGGGCCGAACTTGCGCCCGTTGCTCCCACGGTGCTATGAAAGCCGTTATTGGCGCTTGCAGGGCGAACGACACCAAAGTCTGGTTGCGATCCTGGTGAATGCACAATGCTGCAGTATGGACGAACGTCCGCTCTGGGGAAGCTGCATACGGTATCTATGTCGGCTCCCAGCCCCAAAGCGGACATGGCGCATCGACAGAACGAGGCGATTGCGGACTTTCACAAAAATCCTAATCATAGTGCAATGTTTATCTAAGCAGACATTCAGGGCAATTATTTTGATTGGTCAGGAAATCCGTGGTTGTGCCTTTACCAATGCGAGACACAAAGGTGGACAGGTCGGTGGCATATACACCAGCTATGGATTGATCCAAACAACAACCGCTTTACCATCGGTAAACCACGGATCCCCTGCAACATCCGTTCCCAGATGCGGGGTCGAGAGCTGGAACGGTGTGCTGCGTGCAATCTGTCCTGCTGCTTTCAAATCCGCAATCAGCGTGTCGCGCTCTTTGTCGATGTTGGGGTCAATATGGTGCAACACGCCCCAATCCAGCCCGTCATCAAAGCTGGCCGTTCCGACGAAGATATGCGCGCCATCCTGCGTTACAAAACGGGTATTCCAGAACCGTGCATGGTGACGTTTTCGCAAGGTCTGATCGGCCGTGGGTTTCTGGAAGCCGTAGTCATTTGGTTCACGGTTCCAGAAATAGGGGGTGACGGGGGCGGTGTTATCCTGCTGGTTGCTCCAGGCCGCAACTGCGGCGCGGGCCAAAGTGGTGATATTGGGTTTGACCGCCTCGACCCATCCGGCCTGCTTCATTGCGGCCTCAAAACCTGCAGCGTCCTTGGCGATGATGATCAGGCTAATCGGCTCCAGCGGGGTTCCGGTGATGGATTCGCTGGTTGGCCGGGCTTTGCCAGTAGTGAACAGGGCCGGAATATCGGTTGCCGTTTCTACGGGTTGGTATAATGCGGCTGTATTGCGGGGATTATTGTAGGTATAATTTACCCAACCCGCGCCAGCAAAGGCGGTTAGCAGGATTAATGCAGGGATTAGCATACGGTTGCCGCCACCTTTTGGCACCGGATGTGTTTCGCGCCACCATTCTGACAACGCAATGCCGATCACCAGCCAAAGTGCGCCAACAAGATACCCGTTTAACACGTCCGTCAGATAGTGTTCGATCAGGTATATCCGGCTAAGGCCGATCGTAAACGCCAATGTCAGCTCCAGCATCATTGCCAGAACCGGTCCAAGAACCCGCAAACGCCAGAGGATATAAAAGACCATGCCATAAAACGCGACCGAGATCGCGGCATGGCCTGACGGAAAACTGCCGCTGGTTTCGACAAAATAGGCAAGCGGCGGGCGGGGGCGGTGAAAGATCGCCTTAAGGATAGAAACCAGCGCCACATTGCCGATGACCGTTAGCGATAGTCCCAAAATTAGATTGAGCCATTTACGATACCCCAGCATGGCAAGGGTGCCGACAAACAGGATCGCCACAATACGCCAATCGCCCATAGCTGTGATATGTGTAAAGAACCGCAGCAAGGTCGGGTTCCAGAAGGCATGGATCAGATTGGCCAGACGTGTATCAATTTGCTGGATTGGGTCCGCCATCAGGAAATCAAAAACCGTGCCAATCCAGATAAACAGGATATACAGGAAAACCACAGACAACAATGTGGCAGTCAGGCCAAAGAAATGACTGGTGTCAAACCGGCGAGTGAAAAATGCCGAAAACCGTGGATGACGCGCTGTCCAACTGCGCATTTCCGGGTTTTCGCGCGCCGCCTTTAGCATGGATTTAATCACCGAAACCACAAATGGCAACATCCGTTTGATCCGCACGACCAGATACCACAACAGCAGCATCACCAGCAGAACAACCAGACCAAACAGCATCATCCTGCTGACGAAGGGTCCCATTGTGAAAAACGCATCCCCCAGAAAATAGCCAAGTGACACATGTGCGAATGCATAAGGGAACGCCCCGAACAGATTCCAGATGGCAAAGCGTTTGCGCTCCATCCCCGAAACCGCCGCCGCAAAGGGCACAACCCCCGCAACCGGCCCAAGGAAGCGTCCGATCACCAACGCCAACCCGCCGTGGCGTTCAAACAGGCGTTTGGCTTTTAGGTAGGATGGGGAATTTTCGATATCCATATGGTGCCTAAGACTGGCGGCCCCGCGCCGTCCGACCCAATAGCTAAGCTCGCCGCCGATGAATGACCCAATCGCGACAAACCAGACCAGATCGAAATAATCGAGCAGCCCGCGTTCAACCAGAACCCCGCCCAGATCAACCACCAGCACGCCCGGTGTGACCACCCCCGTGACAAAAAATGCCTCAAGCGCAGAGGCAAGCCCGATGATCCAGTAAGACCACAACCCGAACGATTGAAGAGAAGGCAGGATTTGATCAAAGCTAAAACTCATGTTTCATCGCCTTACTTTTTAAACAGGTTTGCCGGCCCGCCGGAAATCAATAGCGCCACATCCTTGATCGCAACCAAAGGCAAGGTATTCCCCGGGATGGCCATGTAGCGCGCGCGCCATTCCGGTTGGAATTTCTGCTTGAAGGCACGCAGGCCTTCAAAGTTATAGAAGGCCCCGCCATGGCGAAACAACAACGCCCCGAATCTGGTCCAAAGCCTGGTACCCCGACGCGCTTCAAGCCCGGCAAGCGGTGCCATGCCAAGGTTGAAATCTTGCACTCCCAAGTCA
>WFNH01000002.1 GCA_015488685.1 Marinosulfonomonas sp. | reverse complement strand
GCGGCACCGCCGTAATCAGCCCCAGCCCCATCAGCATAACGGTGTTGAACCAGCCATCGCCAAATGCTGCAACCTTGCGACCGTCAAAATCGCTCCAGCCTTGCATGTGGGTGCCCCAAAGCCAGACAATAGCCAGCGGCACCAGCAAAAGTACTTCTGTGGTGACCGACACCACCGGCCCCACCGGCACCTGTTTCTTGATCACACCGTAGGCAACAAAACTAATCGCCAGCGACAGCGATATCCACGGTGCGACGCCCAATCCCCACGTCAGCAGGCCAACCGCCCCTGTGGCCAGCGCCACCGACAGGATTTGCACGCGGTCCAACCGTTCGCGAAACAGCACCGCCCCCAGAAGGACCGAGATCAGCGGGTAGATGTAATATCCCAAACTGGCCTCGACCGTGCGGCCAACCTGAATGGCCCAGATGAAGATGCCCCAGTTTATTGCAATCAATATTGACGAGGTCAACATCACCGCCAGCAACCCGCCCGAGCGGAAAATCACACCGATTTCCCCCAACCGCCCCTGCACTGCCAGTACGATGCCAAAGAACACCAGCGACCACAGGGTGCGATGCGACAGCACTTCCAGCGGCGGGACATGCGAGAGGGCCTTATAATATAGCGGTGACAGGCCCCACAGGACGCAGGCCGCGATCATCGCGACGATACCTTGTTGTGTGCGTGTCATGGTGCTGCTCCAAACAAAACGCCCCTCGCATCGCGAAGGGCGCCATCAGGCAACACTGTTGCCGTTTTCAGATTTCGTCAACCGCTTTTTGCAGCATCCCGCGCACAACATCGGCCACTTTGGGCAGCTCGGCGTTATCAACGCCCATCATCGAGGCCACGGGGTCAATCGCGCTGACCTCGACGCCGCCATCCACGGCCCGCAGGATCACGTTACAGGGCAGCATCGCGCCCAGTTTCGGTTCCAGCTGGATCGCGTCATAAGCCATCTGCGGGCTACAGGCCCCCAGAATTTTATACCCTGCCATATCCACATCCAGCTTTTTCTTCATCGTCGCGGATACGTCGATTTCGGTCAGCACACCAAAGCCGTTGGCCATCAGCGCCGCGCGGGTGCGTTCTTCGGCTGTGGCCATGTCGGTATCGGCAAGAATACGGTCCAGAGTATAGCTCATTTTATATCTCCTCGGGTGGGTGAAAGGGAGGGCACAGCGCCCTCCCCTATTATTTAGGCGTTGGCCAGACGTTCGGCCACGTTTTCCCAGTTCACAAGTTTGTCAAGGAAGTTGGACAGGTAAACCGGACGCTTGTTACGAAAATCGATGTAGTAGGAATGTTCCCATACATCGCAGCCCAGAAGCGCGGTTTGACCAAAACACAGCGGGTTCACACCGTTTTCGGTTTTTGTCACCTTCAGCGTGCCGTCGGTATCAACCACCAGCCAGCACCAGCCCGACCCGAACTGGCCTGCGCCAGCGGCGGCAAACTGCGATTTGAATTCGTCGACCGTGCCAAAGCCATCCTTGATGCGGCTTTCCAGATCGCCGGGCATGGCGCCGGAATTCGGCCCCATCATTTCCCAGAACTGGCTGTGGTTCCAGTGTTGGGATGCGTTGTTGAAGATGCCGTTCTGGGCCACCGCACCGGCGTCATATGTGCCGGTGATGATGTCTTCCAGCGATTTGCCTTCCCACTCGGTGCCAGCAATCAGCTTGTTGCCGTTGTCGACATAGGCCTTGTGGTGCAGGTCGTGGTGGTATTCCAGCGTTTCCTTGGACATGCCGGCATCGGCCAGCGCATCATGTGCATAGGGTAGATCAGGAAGTGTAAAAGACATAGTAGCCCCCTTGGTTGTTCGCGTGAAAATCTATGCTGATAGATGCAGCGGCCAAGGGGGGGAGGTCAAGGGATTTCCCTATTTCAAACGATGCGACAGAACCGCTTACTTGCTAACCCTGCATTTACCGGACGCGCCCAATGCCCCGTAATAACCGGCAGCCTGGGCATTGACAATTGCCTTGTTTCCCCGTGCTTTCAGGATCGTCAAACGGTATATCCAGCGCGGAATGGTTTGATGGCGGTCATTTTTCAACCCTTTCACTTCCCACTTGATCGTTAAGCGTTTATCACTATTCACCACCACTTTGGCTGGAATTGGCTTATCATAGGCGTCCTGAATCAGGATATCATTCACAAATATTTCATCGGTCTTGTCATCCACATTGACGACGATGGTTTTTGAAATCCATCCTAGGTCATGTGCATCTGGCTTCACCTTGCAGATATATGTTTTGGCATGGGCGTATCCCGAAGTCAGACCGAGGGCAATCATCCCAGTTGCTAGCAGTTTTTTCAACAATTATTCCTTTCTCTGGACTTAACTATAATGGTATTCCCATACCAACATTACGGCAATACCCAGTCATTTCTTTCACCGGCCATAAAGAAACGCTCTTTACCACGGGCGCTAAATATCTGAACCGGTGTGTTTGCCAATTGATTAGACCAGTTCTGGTCCGAAGAAACCACACAGCGTCCCCGCCCGCCAAACATATTGGCCCAGCTGCCTGGAATAGACGACATAATCAGCTTGTCATTATCCTTGTAATAGGACGCCCGGAAAAAGAAACGCGCGGTGCTTTCACCGTAATCGTCATGCACCTGATGCAACGTCCATTTCACGGTAATTCGCTTACCGGTCTCGGCGGACAGTTTACCGTGAATCGGCACGCCTGTCATTTTCTTTACCAGATCATCATAGATCAAGATATCGCCGGTGTTGTCGTCAATATTCATCAACAGGGTATGCGGGATGAAATGGCGGGAATTATCCGGTAAGATACTGCATGAATATGTTTTGGCGTTTACAGGGCCAGACACGGCAATCCCAAAAACCAAAGCGGCGACAATTGAAACGACCTTCATTAGATTTTCCCTTCTTTCGTAGATATGGAAGCAACCGTGTTCAACATAATATTTTCCAGAAATCTTTGAAGGGAACAGCACATAAGCTTGAACAAACGTGACTGATCTATTTTTCGATTCGACATATGCCGGACCCGCTGTACTGATTGTCATATCCCATAGGAAATCCCCTGACACTTATCGTATGCTTGGCGCGTAAATATGTGGCACGGTATCGTATCCCGGGCAGGTTTTGGCCGTAGACATTTGTATTTCCACTCATCTTTACTTCCCATTTGAAAGTATAGCGTTTTGGATTTACAACCGATATTCCAGCCTCGATCGGCCTACCGTAATATTTTTTTATGTACCCGTCATAAACCGATATTTCCGTCTCATTCTTATTAATTGAAAACACAATTACAGAAGCAATTCCGCCTCCACTTTTAATGCTTGTAATATCGCAAACATAAACCTCGGCCGTTGCAATACTGCTTGAAAATATGGATCCAACCAGCACCGCAGAGAACAAGTTAGCTATCTTCATCACGAAACCCTTTTCCTAACACCAATTAATATTTTCCAAATGCGAATAATGGGCAAACTGATGGGTAACCTTTAACAGATCCGCAGTCAGTTGTGACTGGTATCCCATCCTGAAGTTGCATTATTTTGTTACAATGCATTTTCCGGATCCCCCGAGTTCTGCATCAAACCCTTTTGGAAATCCTCTTACAGATACCCGATGACTTCTCCATGACATTATTGACAACAGCATCAATTTCACCTTCCGCATCGAAATAGTAAATCACATCATCGCCCGAAATCTCGGCCCGCGTCATAGTCATCCCATTCCCAAAATCCTGAGGCAATTGCTTGTTTACCTGACGCATTTCCATCTCCAGCATGAATCTTGGTGTTGGACTGGAAGGGAAAAATGTTTTGGAAGCGATGTTAATATTAACCACAGCGACAAATACTGTCAGGCCAATTCCCATCCAGCCCCATACCCCAGGACGCCGACCATCGAACCCAGCTTTGATCATCGCCCGCACCATAAGCAACACATAGATACAAAGCATCACCAACAGGACATGGTGGAACATTTCCACCCGCGCAATATCCAGGTCACTTCTGGCGGCAAGATACCCTTTGGTAATAAACCTAAACGCAACCTTAAAAACAATTCCAGCCCCAAAAAACCCCAATCCAAAAGGTTTTGGCCAGACCGTATCCACCATTGAAAAATTTTAGCATATCGCCGCCTTTAGATCTAATCCCTGACAGTAAATCGTGAATGCCAGAACATAGAAACGGCTGATATGGCCACAACTTCCAAGCCGGGACATCTTACCTCGCCGTATTTGTGGTTTTATTTGGTCACTGCGCACTTCCCGGTTCCCTCGAACCGGTTGTCATATCCGGCAGGAAACCCCGTGACTGAAATTCGGTGGTTACGTTTCAGATATGTAGCCCGATAGTCGATCCGCGGCATCGGCTGCCCATTCGAATCCGTTTTAATCGCAACTGACCATTTAAAAGTATACCGTTTGGTATTTGCCACAGCGATCTCAGCCTCGATTGGCTTATCATATGTTTCCTTGATAAAGGCATCATAAACCATGGCTTCGGTTTCATCATCATTGATCGAAAAAACCAGAACCGGTGATATGCCGCCATAGTGGCCATTCAGACGAACGTCACATTTATACGTTGTTGCAGATGCGGTATTTGCGACAACAAAGGAACCCACTAGAATTCCAGCAATCCATTTATTCAAAGTCATAACTAAACCTATTGCTACCCGTGAAAATTATTACACACCAATAACGGGCGGTAAAGTCGCTTTTCCATTGGAAATTTCACAGTGGCCTAGAAAACGTCCACCTCGCCGCCCTTGGCCGCCGCTGTTTTCAGCAGATCAAACGCGTATTGCGCCACGCTGCGGAACACCATCAGCGTGATTTCATTATCCCCCGACATCCAGAACGCCGCCGGCACCTGTGCCAGCCGCGTGCGGCGGATTTCGCCCGCCGGGAAGGTGCCCATATCCACCGGCGACAGTTTCGCTACCACTTCGCGCACCCGCGCCCCTGTCAGGGTAAACACCGCGCGGGCGTCCGAGACATTGACCACCAGTGAATGGGTGGTCCCCAATGCCTTTTGCAGTTTGGCCACGGTTGCGGCGGCGTCCTCATAGGCCACCATCAACAGCAATTCATCCGGCGACATCCACGCCGCGCCCTTGCCGCCCTTCAGGTTGATCCCGCGCCGCGCGGGCATATCCACCCCCACCGCCGCCTTCACTGCCTTGGCGATTTTGGCCATCGACAGATCGCCCCGCAGGGTGATCATCCCTTGCAGGCCAATTTCCCGCACATCCACATATCCGGCAGAAGAAACGCCCTGCAACGCGCTGACAGCATTAGACATTCTGCTTCTCCCCTTCTTTGTCATAGAACACCGGATCCACGATTTTCGCAGGGACTGTGGTGCCGTCAATCAGTCCGAATTCGATCACCTCGCCCATCCGGTCAGGTCCGTGCAATACCAGCCCCAGCGCGATACCACGCTCCAGAGTGGGCGAATGGTAGGTTGACGTAACCCGCCCCTGCATATTGCGCTGCCCATTTGCGTTTTCTCCTTCTGCCAGCGCATAGGCCCCGTCCGGCAGCACCGAGCCATCCAGCGTTTCCAGCCCGACCAGTTTCCAGCGGTTCGGGTCGGTCATATGGCTGCGCTGCTGGGCGCGTTTGCCAAGGAAATCCTCTTTCTTTTTCGAGATCGCCCAATGCAGCCCCAAATCCTGCGGGATCACGGTGCCGTCGGTTTCATCCCCGATCATGATAAAGCCCTTTTCGGCCCGCATGATATGCAGCGCTTCGGTGCCATAAGCCATCGCGCCGAACTCTGCGCCCGCCGCGTGCAGCGCATCCCAGAACGCGCGGCCTTGCGAGGCGGGCACGGCGATTTCATAAGACAACTCGCCCGAGAACGAAATCCGGCAGACGCGCGCATCAAAGCCGCCGATGGTGCCGTCTGCCCAGCCCATGAAGGTCAGCGCCTCTTTGGACACATCCATGCCGCCGAGTTTTTCCAACAACTTGCGCGCGTTCGGTCCCACCACCGCGACCTGTGCGAATTGTTCGGTCACATTGGCGACATAGACCTTCCAGTCCCACCATTCGGTTTGCAGCCATTCCTCCATCCACGCATGGATATGTTCGGCCCCGCCGGATGTGGTGTGGCACAGGAAGGTATCGCCATCAATCCGCGCCACCACGCCATCATCCATCAGGAACCCGTTTTCATTGCACATCAGCCCGTAACGGCAGCGGCCCGGTTTCAGGCTGGACATCATGTTGGTGTAGAGCATGTCGAGGAACCTGCCCGCATCCGGCCCTTTGACGATGATCTTGCCAAGGGTCGAGGCATCGAGCAGGCCTATATTATTGCGGGTGTTGTTCACCTCGCGCGCCACGGCTTGCGCATGGGTTTCGCCCCCCCGTGGGTAACAATACGGGCGGCGCCATTGGCCGACGGGTTCCATATAGGCGCCCTGCTCTACATGCCAGTCGTGCATCGGGGTGCGGCGCAGGGGCTGGAAGATGTCGCCGCGCGCCTCGCCCGCAATCGCGCCCATGGAAATCGGCGTATAGGGCGGGCGGAAGGTGGTGGTGCCGGTTTGCGGGATGGGCTGGCCCAGCGCATCGGACAGCACAGCCAAGCCGTTGATATTGCTTAGCTTGCCCTGATCAGTTGCCATGCCAAGGGTGGTATAGCGTTTGGTGTGCTCGACACTTTCATACCCTTCGCGGGCGGCCAGTTGCACGTCGGACACTTTCACATCGTTCTGGAAATCCAGCCACATCTTGGCTTTCAGATCGGGCGTGGCTTTGGCGGGCATGATCCAGACGGGGGCCATCAGTGCCTCATCGGTCGGGCGCGCCTTTGGCGGCCCTGCCCTTTTCGGCGTATATCCGGCGGCTTTGGCGGCGGATTTGCCTGCCGCATGGGCGTCTTTCAGCACCTCGGGCGTGTCCATTGCGCCGCTGGCGATACCGGCAGTCAGCACGAACCCCTGCCCGTCAGCGCCGGTGGGCGGGCGGTTCGGGTCGGGGGCGAAATGGGCCTGATCCTCGACCCAGTTCAGCTTGCCGCCGCAATGGGACCACAGATGCACCACCGGCGACCAGCCGCCGGACATCGCAACACAATCGCATTTGATTTCCTCGCGTGCGCCGCCATCGCCGTCTTGCAGGCAGATGTCCACGCCGGTCACCCGTTTGCCACCCTTGACCTTGGCAATGGCGCGCCCCTCGCGCACTTCGATGCCAAGGGCGCGGGCCTGATTGGGCAAATTGCCATCCACCAGCGGGCGGGCATCAATGATCGCAGGAACCTCAAGCCCTGCCTGTTTCAACGCAATTGCGGTGCGATAGGCATCGTCGTTGTTGGTGACCACCACGGTGCGTTGCCCCACGGCCACACCCCAGTTCACCAGATAATCGCGCACCGCAGAGGCCAGCATCACACCGGGGATGTCGTTGCCCGCAAAGGACAGGCTGCGTTCAATCGCGCCGGTGGCGGTGATGATCTGTTTCGCCCGGATCCGCCACAGCCGGTGGCGCGGGGCATCCGTATCCGGCGCGTGATCGGTGATGCGCTCATAGCCCAGCGCATAGCCGTGATCGTAAACACCAGCACCCATGGTGCGGTTGCGGATGGTGACGTTCTCCATGCCTTGCAGCGTGACCAGCGTTTCCGCGACCCAGTCTTCGGCCGGTTTGCCACCGATTTCGGCCCCGTCAACCGGTGCGCGTCCACCCCAATGGGCGGTTTGCTCGATCAGCAGCACCTTGGCGCCGGAAGACGCCGCAGCAAGTGCAGCTTGCAGACCGGCAATGCCGCCGCCAACCACCAGCACATCGGTGAAGAAATAGAAATGTTCATAGCGGTCCGCATCGCGTTCCTTGGGCGGTTTGCCAAGACCGGCAGAGTGGCGCACCACGGGTTCGAACAGATGTTTCCAAGCGACGCGCGGGAACATGAAGGTTTTATAGTAGAAACCGGCAGGAAGGAAACGGGCGGCATAGTTGTTCACCACGCCCACGTCGAAATTCAGGCTGGGCCAGTGGTTTTGCGATGTTGCAGTCAGCCCGTCGAACAATTCGGTGGTGGTGCTGCGCTGGTTCGGCTCGAACCCTGCGCCCTGCCCCATGTTCACCAGTGCGTTCGGTTCTTCTGCCCCGCTGGCCACCAGCCCGCGCGGGCGGTGGTATTTGAACGAGCGGCCCAGCAGCATCCGGTCATTGGCCAGCAGGGCCGAGGCCAGCGTATCACCCCGATAGCCGCCAAGGGACTGGCCGTTGAAAGTAAAGGTTACGGGGGCGTTTTTGTTCAGGAAACGGCCCATATTTTGGATGCGGGCGCTCATTTTGCAGCCCTTTCAATTGTGGTGACGCCGGAGCCTCCGGCGGGGATATTTGGGGAACGATAATAGGGCATCAGTAGCCCTCCCAATCGGGGCGTTTTTGTTTGATCTTTTTTATCAGGTCGGCGGGGGGCTGTGTGGTCTGGGCGCTGTAGGTGCCGAACACTTCCAGTGTCATGGTGCAGCGGGCGGCATGGAACCATTTTCCGCAGCC
>WFNH01000001.1 GCA_015488685.1 Marinosulfonomonas sp. | reverse complement strand
GTGACGAGAATGCGGAAATCGCGGAATGGCTTGTGAAGTTAACGGCCAACCGCCGTACCTGGGGCTTTGGCCTGTGTTTTCTGTATCTGCGCAATGTGAAGGGCTATGGCTGGAACCATAAACGCGTGTATCGTATCTATTGCGAGCTGGAGCTAAACCTGCGGATAAAGCCAAAGAAACGACTGAAACGGGTCAAGCCGGATGCGCTGGCGGTGCCGGATACAGCCAATCATACGTGGTCAATGGATTTTATGGCCGACCAATTGGCAGATGGGCGCAGCATTCGCACGTTAAACGTGCTGGATGACTTCAACCGCGAAGGATTGGGCATAGAGGTGGACTTCTCTCTGCCTGCAGAACGGGTGGTGCGCAGCCTGAACCGGATCATCGAATGGCGCGGCAAACCGTTGATTGTTCGGGTTGATAACGGTCCGGAATACATAAGTGGGAAGTTGATGGCGTGGGCTGAGCGGATGGGCATCCACATCCAATACATCCAACCCGGAAAGCCACAGCAGAACGCCTATATCGAGCGCTACAATCGAACGGTTCGGCACGAATGGCTTGATCAGAATATCTTTGAAACGATAGAGGAGGCCCAAGAACAGGCCACAGATTGGCTCTGGACATACAACAACGACCGGCCCAACATGGCCATCGGCGGGATCACGCCCGCGATGAAACTGAAACACGCCGCGTAATTCTACGAGCGGACCCCATTAAAAATGGGGGGATTACCGGAACAGTTGAAAACGCTGGCAAGGAGGTATGCAGATTCGGTTGCCGACAGGTTGCGTGAGATTGGTGAAGCCGAACAGGCTGCCCGTATTCTGAAAGCGCCAATAGAATTTATTTCCGAGAGCGATTTCAAAAGGAAAGAAGCAGCCAAGGAATTGCCGTTTATTAATGCATTATGGGATTTAGGCAATGATTTTATAGACTTCACAGATGGTTGGCCCGATTATATGTACGGTTTGGACGAAGCCGTCCTCTTCATGACCAAGTACCCGGCTGTCACCCGCTACATCCTCAGCGCCATCGTAAAATACCCAGTTGATGATGAAGCCTATTTCGAGCTGTGGAAAGGCGGGGCAGATATCGAGTTTTGCGAAGACAGGATATTGATTATTCTGCCCGACGACTACGTGGGTTGAGTCCCCCCCCTTCAGCGACAGGAGGATAGGCAGCGCGCGTGTGCGGGGCGCGAAAACCATGCACAATTCACTTGATGCGCTTTATGGCCCGCCCCCCCGCCGCCAACCGGAACGAGCTGCTTAGGCGGATGGGATAGCCCCTAGATTTGTAGACACCTTCTTTCTTTCCTGAAAACAAGGTAAGGCGGCATTATGGGAGAAGCGAACTACAGTGGAGGCCTGTGGGAGTGTTCATTCTTGGAGCCGCCAAATGATCAAGCTGGGCCACACTTCCCCGCTCGATCCGCGTGCCAGTTCATATGGTCACCAGCAAATGTCGAGACGAAGTAATAGCTGTGATCATAGCCCCGCTGCATTCTGCATATGCTGGGAATACGCGCCAACGCAAGGGCTGCTGATAATGCCTCGGGCTTTAGCAATTCCAGAAACTGGTCGGATGTGCCTTGATCAATCAGCACATCGCGTGGCCAGCCTGTGGTTTTGACCAGCAAGGTGGCGTCATGGGCCAGCCAAGCGGATTCATCCTCTCCCAAATAGGCCGCCAGTTGCACCCTGCCCCAATCGGATGCCGTGGGGTTGGCAATGGGGGCAAAGGCCGAAACCGAGGCGAATTTGTCAGGGTTGTTCAACGCCAAAGTAAGCGCACCGTGCCCGCCCATTGAATGGCCGGTAATGCCGTGGCTATCGGTAAGCGGAAACTCGGCCATCACCAGTTCGCGCAGTTCTGCCAGCACATAATCGTACATCTGGAAATGTGCTGCCCAAGGGGATTGGGTCGCGTTCACATAGAACCCCGCCCCCTGCCCCAGCGCGTAATCCTCGTCATCCGCAACACCTTCGCCACGCGGGCTGGTATCGGGATAAATCACTGCCATTCCCCGCCGCGCTGCATGTTCCTGCAGTGCCGCCTTGGTCATCGCATTTTCATGGGTGCAGGTCAGGCCGGACAGATACCACAACACCGGCACGGGACCGGATTTGACCTGTGGCGGCAGGTAAACGGCAAAGGTCATATCGCAGTTACAGACCTTGGATGTGTGGCTATAGACGCCTTGGGTGCCGCCGAAACAGGTATTTTCCGAGATGGTTTTCATTTTGCACCCTTTCCATTATTTCGCTTTACTCTTATGGGGGTGACACTTCGATCAACAATAAAATGACCAGCCTTCTCTAACAAAGTGCTTAAGTTCGGGCAGCCATAGGTTCGTGAGTCAAAGTCTGGGTTATTTGCCATCAGCTTTTGTCCCAAAGAACCGAGGTTATACCACCCGTCTTCTGTCTCGATATTTTGCATAGCCGTGCGAATAAGAGGCACTGCTTTTGATGGTGGTTCTTTGGAAGGCGGAGGCGTTTCTTGTACCTTATCCCTGTTGGTTCTTGATTCCGTTGGTGCGAATTGATTGTTCTTCTCGGGTTGCACAACTTCAGTATCACTACTGCTATTGCCAATATTCTCGATAAATATAAACCGCCTACAAGCCTTGCGAAATGCAGCAGGTGTTTTGCGTTCACCTATCCCATATACAGGCAAACCGTGTTCTCGAATCCTGCTAGCTAATCGTGTGAAATCACTATCGGATGATACCAATACAAAACCGTCGACACGACCCGAATGCAGTAAATCCATTCCATCAATAACAAGAGCGATATCCGAAGCATTTTTTCCAACTGTATTGGCCGGTTGATGAATGGGTACAATCGCGTGATCGGCCAGAGTGTTTGACCAACTTTTGCTGCTACTTGCTGAGAAGTCTCCGTAAATTCGTCTTACACTGGCTTCACCAAAGGATGTTATCTCGGCAAATATTTTATTCACATGTTTGGCCGAAATATTGTCTGCATCAATCAGAACAGCCAATAGAGGAGAGTTGTCTTCCATCAGTAAATTACCACCCCACGAATGCTCTCGCCTTTGTGCATCAGATCAAACCCTTTGTTGATATCCTCAAGCCCCATCGTGTGGGTGATCATCGGGTCGATCTCGATCTTGCCGTCCATGTACCAGTCCACGATTTTGGGCACATCCGTGCGCCCGCGCGCGCCACCAAAGGCCGTGCCACGCCATGAACGACCCGTGACCAGCTGAAAGGGTCGCGTCGAAATCTCGGCCCCCGCTGGCGCAACCCCGATGATGATGCTTTCACCCCAACCCTTGTGTGCGGCCTCAAGCGCGGTGCGCATCACATCGACGTTGCCGGTGGCGTCAAAGGTATAGTCCGCCCCACCGCCAGTCAGTTCGACCAGATGCTCCACAAGGTCGCCTTTCACATCCGACGGATTGACAAAATCGGTCATGCCGAAATGCCGTCCCATCTGTGATTTGCTATCGTTCAGGTCCACGCCCACGATTTGATCGGCACCTGCCAAGCGCAGGCCTTGCAATACATTCAAACCAATACCGCCCAGACCGAACACAATCGCCGTGCTGCCGATTTCCACCTTGGCGGTGTTGATCACTGCGCCAATGCCGGTGGTCACGCCGCAGCCGATGTAACAAACCTTGTCAAACGGCGCGTCCTTGCGGATTTTGGCCAGCGCGATTTCCGGTAGCACCGTATGATTGGCAAAGGTGGAACAGCCCATGTAATGCAAGATTGGCGTGCCATCGAGCATGGAAAACCGGCTGGTGCCATCAGGCATCAGACCTTGGCCCTGTGTGCTGCGGATCGACTGGCACAGGTTGGTTTTGGGGTTCAGACAGTATTCGCATTCGCGGCATTCGGGCGTATAGAGCGGGATCACGTGATCACCGGGGGCAACACTTGTTACCCCTTCGCCTACCTCCAGAACAACACCTGCACCTTCATGCCCCAGAATGGCCGGAAACAGCCCTTCGGGATCGGCGCCAGAGCGGGTGAATTCATCGGTGTGGCACAGGCCGGTTGCCTTGATTTCCACCAAAACCTCGCCGGCCTTTGGCCCTTCTAGGTTCACTTCCATCACTTCCAGCGGTTTGCCCGCTTCAAGTGCCACAGCTGCGCGTGTCCGCATGATCATTCCTCCCGTTTCTATTGTGTCACCCTAATCAAAATACAGACCCTTTGGCCACAATTTTCAGGGTGGCTTTCGGAAATCTGTATAGCGCCGCAGGGCGGTGTGTTTGGATTAGACCTTAGTCCCGATGCTATAGTTTGCGATAGGTGAATTCCGGCGTATCCGCCGCCATTTCCGCCGTCAGAATGTCGGTGATCCGCCCGTGATCCGGCGAACGGGTGCAGACCGGATCAACCGCGCCAGCATCCCCCGCCAGCAGAAGCGCCTGACAGCGGCAACCGCCGAAATCAATCTCCTTGCGCTCGCAACTGGTGCAAGGCTCGGGCATCCAGTCGGTGCCGCGATAGGCGTTGAAGGCGGCGCTGTCATACCAGATATCGCGCAAAGGGGTCTGACGGATATTACCAAACTCCAGATGCGGGATGGATTGGGCCACATGACAAGGCAAAACCGTGCCATCAGGCGTGATGTTCAACCCCGTGCTACCCCAGCCACCCATACAGGCCTTGGGGAAATCCGCATAATAATCCGGCGGCACGAAATCAAAGGCCAGCACACCGCGCAGGCGTTCCTGCGCCTCGGCCACCTGCTGTTTCACCTTGTCGGTCTGCTGGCGCGTCGGCATCAATGCGGCGCGATTTTTCAAGGCCCAGCCGTGGAATTGCACGCAAGCAACCTCAAGCCGCCGCGCGCCCAGTTCCAGCGCCATTTCAATCGTGTGCTCCAGATCGTCCATATTGTGCCGGTGCATCACCGCGTTCAGGGTCAGCGGGATGCCGCGTTTGGCGATTTCGGCGGCGACCTGCATCTTGCGCTCAAACCCGCCCTTATAGCCACCAATCCGGTCGGCCAATTCGGCATTGGTGCCTTGCAGCGACAGCTGGATATGTTCCAGCCCTGCCTGTTCCAATTCATCCATCCGGCGCGGGGTTAGGCCGACGCCCGAGGTCACCAGATTGGTATAAAGCCCTGCCTTTTCGGCCCCTTCAACAAGTTCCACCAGATCGCGGCGCGAGGCTGGCTCGCCACCCGAGATATGCAGTTGCAACACCCCGATGTCGGCTGCCTGCCGGAATACGTCAATCCATTCACTTGTGTCCAATTCGCCATCTTTGCCCGACAAGGTTAATGGGTTGGAACAATAGGGGCAGGACAACGGGCAGCGGTGGGTCAGTTCGGCCAGCATGGCCAGTGGAGGCGGCACATTGCCGGTGCTTTGCGCCGGTTCGGGTTGTTCGATCGGTGACGGTTTATTCATGGTGTAACCCCCAGATACATCCGCGCCCGCAAGCCCCCCAGAAAGCGTTGCACATCGGATTCGATTTGCGCAGGCGGTGCTTTGAAGGCCTCGGCCAGATCGGCAATGATTTCCCCGAACCGCCGCTTGCCATCAATCCGCGACAGGATCGCAACTCCGATGTCATCCAGCAGGATTGCCTTTTCCGGCGCCAACAAAACTACCCCGCCACGCACACGGTCCTTGTGCATCCGCACCCCGCGCGGCAGGTAAGGGCGGTCAGTTGTTGTTAATTCCAGCGTCATGCCGCCCCCTCGCCCGGTTGCCAGCCGCCCGGCGGTATCCGCCCCGGTTCGACATAGGCCGAATGCAGCGCGTCCAGTTGCGCCCACAACAGATCGGTTTTGAACATCAGCGCCTCGGCTGCCATTTCCTCTTTCTCGGGCGTGTCCGCATGATCCAGCACCCAGGCCAGACCATAAGCCACATCCTTTGGCGCCTCTTTCAGGCGGTGGCGGAAATAGGACAACGCGCGATCATCGGCAAAATCGTAATGCGCCAACAACCCCTCAATGCGTTCGGCGTGGATTTTCGGCGCAAACAATTCGGTCAGGGACGAGGCCACGGCCTGCAATAACGGCTTGTCCCGCACATAGCGCACATAGGCATCCACGGCGAACCGTGTGGCAGGCAACACCCCTTGGCACGAGGCCACATATTCAGGGTCCAGCCCCACCGCCTCGGCCAGTTTCAGCCAGCGGCGAAGACCACCACCATCATTGACGCCGCCATCATGATCCTCGATCCGTGAACGCCAGTTGCGGCGCATTTCGGGGTCTTCGCAGCGCGACATAAAGGCCGCATCCTTTAACGGGATACTGCATTGGTAATAATAGCGGTTGATCACCCAGGCCTGCACCTGATCCTGCGTGCAGCCGCCGGAATGCAGCAGATGGTGAAACGGGTGTTTGTCGTGATAGCGTTCAACGCCAATGGCCCGCAAGCGGGCCTCAAGCGCGTCACGGCGGCCCATCGTTTTGTTCATAGGTCTACCTCCATCCCGTCATGGGTAATTTCCCAACCCGCCACGGTGGCATCGGCGCGTTCCGGACTGGCCGGATCAAGCACCGGATTGGTGTTGTTGATATGGATAAACAGCTTGCGCGGGCGGGCCAGACCCGAAAGGCGCGCGATTGTGCCCTCCGGCCCACTGATCGACATATGCCCCATGCGCTGTCCGGTTTTCTGGCCGGTGCCGCTGCGGATCATTTCATCATCGCACCAAAGGGTGCCGTCAAAGAACAGCAAATCGGCATTCGCCAGACGCCCCAGCAGCGCATCATCCACTACGGCACAACCGGGTATATAATAGGCCACCTTTCGCCCGTCACTTAAACGCACACCGACGGTCTGTTCCCCCACCAGATCGGTCTGCACGCTGTCGCCTTCCAAAAACAACGGCACCTTGCCCGGCACCGCGAACAGACAGGCTTGCAGCCCGTCATGCAGTTCGAAACCGGCCTCAAGCGCCACGATCTGGCGTTTGACCAGCTCGGATGAAACTGCATCAAACACAGAATTCTGCGCCAGAATACCCAGCAGTTCGCGGGTGGCAAAAATGGTAAAGGGGGTCTGTTCGCGCAGGCTTAGCAATCCGGTGATATGGTCAATATCGCCATTGGTCAGCAGCACCGAGCGCAAGGGGCTACCGCGCAACCCTTTCGGATGCAGCGCCGCGTTGGCCTGCATCTGGGCGCGGATATCGGGCGAGGCATTCAGGATGCTCCACTGCCCGTCCGCCCCCGATACCGCCAGCGATGATTGGGTAGCGGCAGGGATGTCGCCCGCCCGTGCGGCACGGCAATTGGGACAGCCACAGTTCCACTGGGGCAGCCCACCACCGGCAGCCGAACCAAGAACAAGAAACTTCATGTCATGGCCCGCCTGCGGAATTTTGTTGCATCAGATGACGCTCAAAACAGGTCGGGTTCGCCTCCGCGATCCCCGTCCTCGGATGGGGAATACATATTGATCTCCATGCCGCAGTTCACTTCTTTCAGTACAGGTGCAGTCCAGGCCATGTCGTCCTCCATTGGCAAATAGCAGTGCGTCACAGTCTAGCGACAGTGCGGTGCCGCCCATATTGCCTATTGGTCGTAAGGCAAGTGCGGTGCTGTGATGTTAAACATATGGCTATGCACCCTACGGGTGATTGCAAAAGAAACCGTTTCTTCAAAGAGACATCCATGTTCAAATCCCTGCCTGCCTTGACCATTTTCGCCGCCCTGCCCTATGCAGCATTTTCAGCGACGTTTGATGATCCGGACTGGCCCTGCATCCAGCGTAAAGTGCCTGACATTTCGGTGGCGCAGATGTGGGCAGGTCCCGAGGTTACAGACGCGATTGTGAAAATCGAGAAAGACAGCGAGATCACACAGCTTGCCGCACGATTGGCTTTGCGGCGGATATCTTTGGATGAAGCCGAACAGCTGATTACGGACTATGCAGCCGGCCTTGAAGAAAATCGCAATGAAAAGCTGACCGCGCTTTTTGCCAAAACCTTCGCCCATATTTCGGCTGAGCGCAAATCCGTGATGGCCGGGATCAGCCGTTATGCCCACAAGCAGGCTGGTTTGTCCGGCCAGATTGAACAAAGGCGTGAAACACTGGCCGCATTGCAAACCAGAACATCGTCTGATCCGGACAAGCTAGAAGAGTTGCAGGATAATCTGGCGTGGGATGAGCGCATCTTTAACGAGCGTCGGCAATCGCTGACCTATGTCTGTGAAACGCCAACCATTCTGGAACAACGTATCTTTGCCATCGCCCGTGCGATCCAGTCGCATCTGGTCCCGTGATCTATTCCCATTCCAGTTCGGTATAGGCGGCAGTCGCGTTGCGCGCGTTGAATTCGTCAAACAACTGCCACTTGTCGCGTTGCGACTCTCCGACATGGGTGATGGCCTGACTTAGGCTTTCGCCCTGCTTGATTGCGGTGCGGGTTTCCTGCGCGATGGCGGATAAGTAGCTATAAACATCCTCCATCCCTTCGGGCCACGGCAGGCTGACCGGCCCATGCCCCGGCACCACGCGGTCGGCTTTGAATTCCCGCAAATCATCCAGGGCGGCCAGCCAACCGGTGATTGATCCGTCCAATGCTGGCGTATGTTCGGCAAACACCAGATCACCGGCCCACAGGGTGCCGGTCTGATCATCAAATACCCGCAGATCATTGTCGGTATGGGCCGTCGGCGTTTGGGCAAGATGCAGAATACGCCCGCCCAGATCGATTTCGGCAATGCCGGTCGTCAGGGCATCTACCTGCACCACATTTGACAGGATCATCCGTTGCGCCCCTATCAGACGGCCGTAATTCGCCTGATAGGTTTCAGCGCGGCTGGCCAATGCAGCGGGCAGGTTTTCATGCACTATAATTTGCGCGCCCATATCCATAAACAAGGACGCCCCCATCGTATGATCGGGGTGCATATGGGTCAGCACCAGATATTTAACCGGCAGACCCGTCACTTGCCTGATTGCGACCAGCAACCTTTCAGCCACATCACGTGATCCACCGGCATCTATCACGGCCACTGCATCCTGCCCCACCACAAAGCCGATATTCGCCAGATCGCCGGCATTTTTCGGCGTTGGTATTTCATGCAGGCCCTTGTGCATCCAGATTCCATCGGCAACTTCGGTCACAGGCAGCGGAGTAATATCAGGGGTTTCGCAAACCTGATTTGCAATCATCAAATCGGGGTGTTGCTTCTGCCAAGCCTCTATCCGCACGCCTGCCAAGGCCTCGCAATCAGCTTGGCTAACCACAACAGTTTGCGGCAGTAAATGGGTTGCACAAACCGCCGGATCAGCCGCCAGACATGCTGTTAAAACAAGCTCGATCATCACACCCCTCCTTTTGTCCGGTCTGCGATGCCCCAAAGTATAGGCGCGTCTGCAAACCGGCGGTTTCACCATATCGTGACCGTTTTTCAGGGGTAAACATCGCAAATCCCCCTGAAAAGCGGACCAATGTCCAATTTACAGACCCGCTAATATGTGCCTGCATTGCACTAACGCGACAGAAATACCGACCCACCAAGGAGACGCAGATGAAAAAATTGCTGATAGGCGCAGCCATGGCCGCACTGATGTCCACAGGCACAATTGCAGGCGAGGCGGTGAAAAATCCGCTGGTCAACGGCGAAACATGGACCGATCTGAAATACGATGTGGTCGAGGACATGCCCTTGATCCAGAGTGACGATCTGTTCACGCTGGACGCCCCGTTTCGCGCCTTTGACGCGGCAACGGTGCCGGTGCACATCACCCAGTCCGAAAGATCAGAGGCGCGGATCGAAAAGCTGATTCTGGTGGTGGATGAAAACCCCTCACCGGTGGTGGCCGAATTCACCTTTGGTGAAAACATGGGCGCGCTGGATTTTGAAACGCGGGTGCGGGTCAATTCCTATTCCAACGTGCGGGCCATCGGCATCACAGAAGGCGGCGATGCCTATATGACGGGGCGGTATGTCAAGGCGTCAGGCGGTTGTTCCGCCCCCGCCAGCAAGGATGCCGCCGCCGCACTCGCCTCGCTTGGGAAAATGAAAATCCGCCAGTTCGACAATATGGACCAACCAGCGCAATCGAGTGCAGATCAGACCGGTCTGCGCCGTGTGGCGCAGATCATGATCAAACACCCCAACTATTCCGGCCTGTCGCGCGACCAGATCACACATCTGTTCGTGTTGGCGCGTTTCATCGATGTGCTTAAGGTCTATCAGGGCGACGATCTGTTGTTCGAAATGGAGGCCGGCATTTCAATCAGCGAGGACCCCTCGTTCCGCTTTACTTACACCGATAACGGCTCGGATACCCTGCGCATTTATGCCGAGGACACCGAAGGCGAAGTGTTTGAACAGACCTTCCCGAAAGCCAAGGTGGCAATGTAATCTAGAAACAGCGCATTTCGGCTTCGGCCTGTGCGCGGCGCAAATCCCGAACGGCACCTTTTGATATTTCGGTGCTGCGAAACAGCGTGGTTTTCTCGCCACTGGTTTGCAGCATCCGCAACACGGTCTCGGCGCTGACGTAATCGTCATAGGGCAGAATTGATGCGATCACGTCGATCGAGCAGGAACAACGCCGCAAAACATCGCGGGTTTCGCCATTCACTGCCATGCAGGCGAATACATAGTCCGCCCGGGCCTCGGTCGGGTAATCGTTCAGCGACAATAAACTGTCCGCCTGCGCGGCCCCCGCCAGCATCACCCATATCCAGATTGCACACCGCATCCGTCTATTCCCGATCTGCAAGGGATGAATAGCGGATGGTTTCCCGATAGAGGTTTTTGCCGTCGATCATCGGAGTTGCCGCCGAAAACAGCGCAAAGCCCCCCGGCACATCGTCCGACACAACAAACGTCAGCGTTAGATCGGCAAAATCCCCCATTCTGGCCGCGTTTTTATCGTGTTGAAACGGCTGAAAGGCGATCTGTGTTGCCGGCATTGTTTCACCACCGATGGTGACCGTCGTTGGCGTTACCTGCCCGCCCGAGCGCAGTGACTCCTTTATCCGGTTTCGCAGGTAAAACGGGCTGCCGCCAGTGATTTGCGCCATCGAACGCAGGGCGGATTCCAGAAAGGCCATCACCAGCGGATTGCCTGCATCTACCGGAAACGGCGTTCGGTTGCGCAGGGTTCCGTTATCGCGCATTTCCAGAATGGCCACGTTTCCGCCGCGTTCAGCCGCCATCACAGTCAAAGTAACCGACCCGTTTTCGATTTGATGCAGCCCGCTATCCTTTGGGCCAAGGCGGGTGTGATCATAGGTAACGGTTTTTTGCTGTGGGATGTTGCCCAGAACGCTGGTTGAAAACACCAGATCGGTGGCACGGTCTGCATCTGCATGAAACGGCAGCGCAGCCAGCATAGGAATAACGATTACCAGAAAACATAGTTTGCGTTTAATCATATGTTCCTCCTGGCAAACACATCCTCTACTGTCCTAACGCAATGCTCTGTGTGGCGGTATCGGCAAAAGGTCGGTATCCCCGCCCTACCCTGTTCATCACTGAATACCCCAACGCACAAGTGAACGGAGCGCCTGAAGTTCGACCGGTTTGGTCAATACTTCGGTCCCCATTTTCCGTGCGCTTTGCTTCAATTTCCTGCTACGATCGGCGGTGACCAGTATGCTCGGGATATTCTGCCCGACCGATTGACGCAGGCTGCGGATGGCAGACAACCCGGTATCATCCCCGTCCAGATGGTAATCTGCAATAATGATATCAGGTGGCACGCCCAGCTCATCAACCAGAAACAACAATTCCTGCGTGGATTTGGCAGGAATAACGCTGATCCCCCAGCGCTCCAGCGTGCCGGTCATGGCGTGCAACACGTTCAGATCGTTTTCCACCAGAACAGCCAGAACATTGTCCTCTTGCCCGTTGAAAACCTCGGGTTCGGATTTGGGGAATATAACGGGTGCAACCGCCTGTTGCGAACACTCGACTTTGATCGAAAACAAAGATCCTTGCCCCGGTTTGGATTCTAACTGCATGTCGTGGCCCAATTGGCTGCATGCCCGTTCCACAAAAGACAAGCCAAGCCCCATGCCCTGATCTGCCCCATCATTGGCAAGCCGCTGGAATTCCTCGAATATCCTTTTCTGGTCTTTTTTTGCAATCCCGATTCCGGTATCGAAAACCTGAATTTCGATATGACCGCCACGCCTGCGACATCCAAGAAGAACCTTGCCGCAGGTGGTGTATTTCACAGCGTTCGACAGCAGGTTCTGAACGATACGGTGAAGATACCTTTGGTCACTGACCACGGTGATAGACGACGGAACAACACGCAGGTCCACACCATCGCGGTTTGCGATCTGTTCATATTCGGCCTGCAATGGCTCCAGCACCGTGCTGATCGGAAAACGGGTGATTGTAAATTCTGCTCCTTTGGCGTCCAGCCGTGACAGATCAAGTAGGGCGTCCAGAATGGATTCGACCGAATTAAACGCTTGGCCAAGCCGTTCGGCAATATCGTTTTGTGTGCCTTCAAGACGGGTTTGGGTCAGACTGGCGAGAAACAGTTTGGCCGCGTTCAGAGGCTGCAATAAATCATGGCTTGCTGCAGCAAGAAAACGGGTTTTGGACAGGTTTGCGGCTTCGGCCTCTTCTTTGGCTTCGCGCAGTTTCTGTTCGGTTTGTTTCTGCACACGGGTTTTTCGCAACAGCTCTTTGTTGGCCTCGAGCAGTTCGGATGTGCGTTCCCGGACGTTTTGTTCTAGCGTTGCTTTGGCTTCGGACAGGGCTTTTGTGGCACGGCGTTCGGTTGTTACGTCGGTAAAGCTGACCACAAAACCGCCATCCGGCAGTTTGCGAAAACTTGCATCAATGATCGTTCCATCAAAGCGGTGTAATTCCAGCTGTAATTTGCGATGGGTAATCTTGTCACCCATCCAGGGCAGAAATTTACGCCGTAACAGATTACTGTTTATAATCCTGTTCTTTTCAAGATAATCCAGAATTGTCTTTAGCGGCGTGCCGTTCTGGCCCATATGAAACGGTAGAGACAATAATTCCCCAAAACCGCTGTTGCTGGCAACCAACAGATGACCGGCATCAAATGTGCAAACACCCTGACTCATATGGTCGATGGTTGCACGGGCCAGTCGGGCCTGTTCATCCAGCACCTTTTTGCCCCGACTGCGTTGTTCGCGGACCATTTTGGTTATGTCCGTGTGCAGGATTGCCACCCTGTTCTTAGGCATTTTGCGGTCGGAAATCTGTATCCACTGATCATTTGGCAATCTCAGGATAAAGGTTGCCTGCTGACGCCCGTGTTGGGCCAAGCGAAAGCGCAACCAGTCATCGCCACACTGATCTTCGGCCAGGTACAGATAGCGGCTGCACGAAACAATCCGCGCATAGTCCTCGAATGTCATTTCCTCGACGATCTGGGCGGACACATCGGGCAGAAGATTTTTAAAGCGATCATTGCAAATTACCAACCGGTCATCTGAAAACAGGGCGAAACCTTCGTTCATCACCTCCAGCGCATCCAGAAGGATCTGCCGGGATCGCTCGGCCTCTTGTAAGGCGGCGGTCAGGTCGCCATGTGTTTGCTCTAGCTGTTCCAGCGTTTCCTGTAAGGCGACAGTGCGGGCGCGCACCTCGTTTTCCAGATTGATTGCCGTTTGAAACATCGTATAGGGTGTGCGGCCTTTTTCGTTGTTCTGTTCGACGCGCCACATCAGGGCCTTTACAACCTTTTGCAGTTTCCCGACCTGAACCTCGGGTGGATCATCAGGATCAATCATGCGGTTCCCCGGTGTTAGGCGGGAAAAAGGCGACTCCGACAAAGGTTTGGTTTACATGCATTCCGTTATGCTGTTCGCCATAAGTGCTAAAACCGATGACATTGTTTTCAGCCAGCAACCGCGAGATTTCATTTTTCTTTCCGGATGTTACAATTTCGATTTTTCGCAATATACAATCAAAGCCCAGAATAAGGGCGGGCTTGCCCATCTCTTGTTCCAGATGGTTGAATTCTTTCTCCATCTCGCCAACTATATCAAGGGCCTCGCCAATGGTCATAACTATGCCGACATCAATAGCGGACAGGAATTTCAGGCTGTTTTCATTGACGACAGATTGTATAGCTCGAACATGATATCGCCCGCCCGCCTTGACCAATGTCGGGTGCGAGGCAAATAGGAACGGACCCAGTTTTTCCTTTGGTACTCCAATAATACGCGCATATTCATCCGCTGCCGTTTCGCCGTTAATCTCGGTTACAATCCTTTCCGAGGGAATGGCGTTCGTAACCACCATCTGTTCGGCTGACGGAATGAAATGGTCAAAGCTGATTTCCCTAAAGCGGTAATCCGTATGGACAAGCATCAGCAGCGCTGCATCCGAGTGGAATATCCCGTTTTTATAGATGAAGGTTTCCTTGAAACACATCCCGTCACCCGCCGATCCTCCGAATAACGGAATCGGGGTCAAAACGGCATCCAGCGCGGCAACCAGCACATCTTCTTGCAAGGACATGCCATCGGCAACCTGCAGGGCAAGCGTATTCCAGCCGTCAGGGCATAGCGTGTCGGCAATAAGGGTGCTTGCGGTTCTGGAAAATTCGGAAATCCCTTTTTCCAACACAGTTTCGATCAGTTGGCATTGCATCTTGAAATGCCGTGCCGCGAAGGAAACCGCAGTGATCGATCCTTCGGCATAACCGCGTGGGGTTAACTCTCCGGCGGTTGTGCAACCGACAACAGTGGTATCGGGAAAAGCGCAGGAAAGGGCTTTGGCCAGATTGTCCTGATCATATTCGGGCGAGGTGAAAAAGATTACAAATTCCATGTCCGGTTGCCAGACCAGGTTTTGGATTTCCTCGACTGCCCGCATCGGATCGGGTGTCGAACTGGCTCCAAATCTGATCGCATCACCGGTTTGGCCATGTGCCTTTTTGTTTCGAACAGAACCTTCCAAACACCCCCCATGGTTATAGATCTGTTTACCAACAGAATTATGGCGCCCACTGCGTTATTTAATCAAGGCTGAAAAATCAGCCTCTTTTGCCAGCAAAGCCGCCTGTGTGCGGCTGTGAACACCAAGTTTGCGCAAGATAGCAGTTATGTGAGCCTTTACAGTTGTTTCCGCGATCGAAAGTTCGTAGGCGATTTGTTTGTTTAGCTTGCCTTCACAGATCAATTTCAGGATTGTTACCTGTTGCGGCGTCAGGCTGGCCAGTTTCTCAACCGTGCGCTCCATCTTATCGGGTTCCCCGGACTGGCCAACATTATGGTTGTAATCGGCAGGTAAATAGGTTTCTCCGGCCCAGATTTTGCGAAACGCATCTGCCAGAACATCACGCGGGGCGTCCTTGCGAATAAAGCCGGCAGCACCGGCGGTTATAACCGCTGTGATGACGCGGGAATCGCCCAAAGCAGAAACGACAACAATCGGAATTTTGGGGACCATCGCCCGCAGTCTCAGCAACCCTTCTACACCGGAAACATCCGGCAGGTTCAGATCCAGAACGATCGCATCGGCATGAAACCCGGTTTTAAGGTAATCCAGAGCTTTGGTCAGGGAATTGGCGGTTTCAATCCTTTTCAACTCCAGAACATCACGAAGGGTCATTGCCAATGCCTCGCAAAACAACGGGTGGTCATCAATCACGAGGACAGAATGTATATCCAGGGGTGTTTGCGGGGTTTCATTTTGTTCTGGCATACCCTTTTCAAGCTCCTGTTCGTTACACATCCACCCAAAACCGAACCGGCAATACACATGGGCAAACAGGTGCTCTCCCTTGGTTGTCCGTGCCTCTCAAAGGCAGATTTATCCACCTTAGCATGCAAAATCCCGTGGTGCCTATGCAGACCTTAGAACTAGGAGCGTCGTCAATCATCCTTTACCTAAACTCTGGATACCCAAATGGAGCTGGATTTTCATAGACAAGCTGGTGCTGTGCGAAATCTGTTCCACCTGTCAGCAACAGTAACTACCAATCCGAGATTGCGTGCTCGGATTGGTTCACGCAGGTAGCGCACCTGTCGCTTTGGCAATATGGGTGGCAATCGCATCCATTAAGGGCGGTGACAGCGCGTCATATGGTTCTATCCCCAAGGCCCGTATCCGTGCACGGATTCCTTCCATCCGGGATGGATCAACGCCGCCTTCAATAACCGACGAAACAAAAGCCGCAAATTTGGGCTCGGACCAGCCACTGTCATCCGACAATTCCGTATGGATGAAATCAAGCCCATAGAACGGATGGTCCTTATTTTCGATCCGCCCGTACATATGCACACCACATTCCTTACAGGCATGTCGCTGGATTGCAGCACTTTCATCTATAATCTCAAGCTTGTCGGCATTCTCGATCACCTCGACTGCGTTGCGGTCAACCACCGCCACCTGCGAGAATATCGCCCCTTCGGGTTTCCAGCATTTGGTGCAGCCACAAGCATGATTATGTGCCGTCTGCGCTGAAACTTTCACCTTTACCGGATCGCTTGCGCAATGACAGGCCAGTATTCCGCCGCCAAAGTCGGGCGAGCCGGCATGAATACCAACATCAATGGCCGGATGAATTTTCACCCCCGCCCCCGAAGCACCGCCGTCTGTTGGTGGCGCATAGCACGCCGCCGTGCAGCCCGAGAATATTTGAAACAGTTTCATATTATATACCTCCGAATTATTCGGCGCCTGTTTTTCAACTGCGCGCAGGGTAATTATAAGGAAATAAGAAAACCCGCACAGAGAGACAAAAGAACTATGAAAGATCAGGGGCCGGTGCCGGATTCTGAAAATGCGGTAGGACCTGAACGGAGCGCGTAAACAGGGTGGTAAAACCGCGGCAATGGTTTGCGGGGTTGCACATCTGGTCAGTTAGCTTTGCTCCCTTGTGTTTTGCGAACCTCTTTTTCCCGAAAATAACCCTGTTTCATAGGCATTTTTATCGTTTCCTAGTGTCTAGCAGTTTTCGGGATACAAGATGATGTAAAAATAAACTTGCCAGAATCTCTTGATCCGGCCATGTTGTTACGGAATAAACAGAATAAAACGCGAAAGACCGTAACAAACGGTCGGTGCAACGAGGCAGTATCAGGTCAGAGATGAACAAATGGCAGTGGAAAAGACAAGAATAGATCAGCTGATTGGCGATCATGCGCTGCGGTTATCCGAGCGGCTTCAGGCGCATCGGGCACAGCTGTTTCCGCCCGACGCAAAGAAAGAATTGCGCAAATTCACCTCGGGTGAGGTTGCGGATCTGCTGGGCGTTAAGGACGCCTATCTGCGCAAGCTGCATCTGGATGGCAAAGGCCCCTCGCCTGAAATTCGCGCAGGCGGGCGGCGGTATTATTCGCCCGACGACATTCAGGCGCTTCGCGAATTTCTGGAGATCGGGGCCAAAACCCCGGGCACCTATCTGCCAGGCCGCAGCGAGGGCGATCATTTGCAGGTGATCACGGTGATAAATTTCAAGGGCGGGTCGGGCAAAACCACCACTGCTGCACATCTGGCACAAAAGATGGCGCTGGACGGATATCGTGTGTTGGGCATTGATCTGGATCCGCAGGCCAGCCTGTCGGCGCTGCACGGGTTTCAGCCCGAATTCGATCTGCTGGATGGCGGGACATTGTATGACGCAATCCGATATGAAGACCCCCTGCCCCTTCGGGATGTGATCCAGAAAACCTATTTCACCAACCTTGATCTGATCCCGGGAAACCTGGATCTGATGGAGTTCGAACACGACACCCCCCGCGCGCTGGCACAACGCGATGGCAACCTTTTCTTTACAAGAGTCGGCGACGCGCTGGTGGATGTGGAAAAGGATTACGACGTGGTGGTGATGGATTGCCCGCCGCAATTGGGGTTTTTGACAATGTCGGCCCTGTCGGCGGCGACTTCGGTTCTGGTGACGGTGCACCCGCAGATGCTGGACGTGATGAGCATGTGCCAGTTTCTGTTGATGACATCGAACCTGCTGGGCGTGGTGGCCGAGGCCGGTGGAGATATGTCCTATGACTGGATGCGTTATGTTATAACACGTTACGAACCGGGTGACGGGCCGCAAAACCAGATGGTCAGCTTTATGCGATCGATGTTCGGGGAAAATGTGTTGAACCATACAGTGTTGAAATCAACCGCAATTTCGGACGCGGGCCTGACCAAGCAGTCGCTTTACGAGGTGGAAAAATCGCAATTCACCCGCACCACCTATGAACGCGCAATGGAGAGCCTGAACGCGGTGAACGGTGAAATCGAACAACTGGTGCAGACAGCATGGGGGCGTGGTGATGGCGCGTAAGGATATTCTGAAAGGGCTGATGGAGGCCCCGAAAACCGATAACACCCCCCCTGCCCGCGTGGATGCAGCCAAACCCCGTTACACCACCGGCGCGATTGGCGCCGTCAGCCAGTCGATTGCCGATTTGAAACGCCGCTCGGTGATCGAGGTTGATCCGCGGTTGATTGACACTGCCGGTTTTCATGATCGTCTTGGCGAAGATGGCGATCTTGCGGCGCTGGTTGAATCGATCCGCGAATACGGCCAGCAGGTACCGGTTCTGCTGCGTCCCAATCCGAATGATGCTGAACGCTATCAGGTGGTTTATGGTCGCCGTCGCGTTGCTGCACTGAAACAGCTGGCCCAACCGGTCAAGGCTCTGGTGCGGGTTCTGGATGACCGCGAACTGGTGATTGCACAGGGGCAGGAAAACAGCGCCCGCAAGGATCTGACATTTATTGAAAAGGCCAATTTTGCCCGCCAGATGGTGGCAGCAGGATACAAGCGCAAGGTGATCGGTGATGCGCTGCATATGGACAAAACCCTGATCTCGCGGATGTTGAGCGTGGCAGATCGAACCCCCCTGCCCCTGATCGAAGCGATTGGTGCGGCTCCGGGTATTGGCCGCGATCGCTGGTTGGCGCTGGCCGATCTGCTGGATCAATTCAGGGGTGATGCAACGGCACTGGCCGTTGGTGAAACCTCGGACAAACGCTTTGATGCCGTGATGCGCGGGTTAAGCAAACCGAAACCGAAAACCCAGCAGACCGCGGAAACAATACGCAGCGACAGCGGGACACAGATCGCCACCGCCAGCCGCAAGAAGGACAAGGTGGTTCTAACCATCAACAGCAACAATGCCGACGGGTTTGATGACTGGCTTGTCACCCATCTGGCCGAAATTCACCGGAACTGGAAAGACAGCGACGGCGGATAAACAAACGAGTAGAGCAGCAACAAAGGAGGCACGAACAGACAGGACGGAGAAAGAAAAAGCCCCCCAAGAATGATCCCGAGAGGCCTTTGGTTCGTTATTCGCACTTCCGAATCTAGGCACAGAGTTGACAGCTGTCAACAGGCGTCGGACTCCGGCGGGTGAAAAAGTTTTGTCTCGTGATACAATATGGAACGACTGACAACGACGCCCTTCGGGCAGCGGCCGGTGACGGCTAGCCTGATAGAATCCATACAGGCGGCGACAGGCCCGGCCAGTGTGCTGCATCTGAACAAGTGGGAATTGTTTCGCACACTGTGTGTTGCACGCACGGCTTTCAATGTGACAGACCGCGATCTGACGGTGCTGAATGCGCTGCTGTCCTTTCATCAGGATGCAAACCTGTCGGACAATGACAATCTGATTGTTTTCCCGTCGAATGTGGCACTGGCAGAGCGCGCCCACGGCATGGCTGAAAGCACCCTGCGCCGCCATCTGGCCGCTTTGGTGAATGCCGGCCTGATCCTGCGCCACGACAGCCCCAATGGCAAACGCTATGCCGCGCGAGGGGAAGGCGGGCAGGTGGTTCGGGCCTTTGGCTTTGATCTGCGCCCCTTGTTGGTGCATGCCGGGGAAATCAACCACGCCGCAACCGAAGTCCGCGCGGCGGAAGAGCGCCGCAAGCGCGCCAGAGAGGCGGTAACGCTGCTGAAGCGGGATGCGCTAAAGCTGGTGCAATACGGCCGCGAGAGCGCCGCACAGGGGCCGTGGGAAGGGTTTGAGAGCGCTCTACTGACCATCCACAAGCAAATGCGGCGGAATTTGCCCGTCGAGACACTGGGCGATCTGAAGGAACAGCTGAAAAACTTGTTGGACAAGATACGCGATACATTGTCCAAAACAAAAGAAATGAGCGGCAGCGACGGCAATAATGAGCGCCACTATCATAATTCAAATAAAGACTCTTATGAATCTGAACTTTGCCAAGAAAAGGCAAAAGGCGACGTTCCGCCAGAACCTGAACCCGCAGCGCCGATAAAAAGGGCAGAACCGAATATTCCATTGGCGCTGGTGCTGAAAGCCTGTCCAGATATAGAACCTTATTCGCAATATCCTGTGCGTCACTGGCATGAACTGGTGGCTCTGGCCGCTTTTGTGCGCGGAATGATGGGAATCAGCGAAGATGCGTGGCAACAGGCGCAACGGGCGATGGGGCCGGAAGTGGCGGCGGTGACTGTGGCCGGTATTTTGCAACGTGTCGGTGATATAAAATCCCCCGGCGGTTATCTTCGGGCGCTGACGCGCAAAGCCGAGGCGGGGGCGTTTTCACCCGGACCGATGATCATGGCGCTACTGCGACCAGATGCGCAGGCGGCGTAAAGTTGACAGCTGTCAACCATGCTGGGCAGGGGACTATAACGCCTCCAGAACCGCGCGTGTTTTTGGCAGGTGCTTTAGCGATTGTTCAATCCGCTGGCCCCACTTCGGACCAACTGCAAGGGCATCGTCGTATGCCTCTTTCAAGTCGTCGGGGCGGTCCTGTGCCAGAACACCGATCAGGAATTCCGCCTGCATCCGGTCCTTGTGCGCCTTCAGGCTGTCCGGCCCTTCGCGCCGCCGGTCCGCAATGATCAGCTTGTGTATGGCAAAGCATTCGGGGCGGGGAACCTGCACAAGGATTCCGCTGCGGTAAACCGCGATGGCGGGCACCGGTTCGGCAATCAGGTAATTCAGGTGATGCAGTGAATGGGCATCGACGCCAAGGGCGGGCAGGGGGCGGATACCTTCGTCGTCCTCGAAGGATGGCGTCAGGAATTCCACCAGCAGCTCATTGCGGCTCTGTTGCCACCGCCAGACCTTTTCCTGCTCCAGACTGGGCACAGGCGCAAAGGAAAAATCGCTCAATACCTGTTGCATCGGCGGGGAAACCGTATCCTGAAGGGCAAGGGAAAGACGCTCGAAACTGGCGATGTCCAGATCACCGGTCTGGGCCATCTGGTCAAAAGAATAGCGCACGCCAAGGGTGCCCTCGTACAGGCGAAAGGCATGGGTGCCGACAATGGTGCCGCCCAACCGGAACACGCCGGCCCGCGACATTGCCGAAAGCAGGCTGCCGGTGGTGGCATCGATGCCCAGAAAACCCTCGGCCCGCAGGATTCGGATCAGGCGCGCACGATGCTTGCGGCGTTCATCGGCTGAACCGGCAAGGGCCTTTTTGCGCTCCAGTCGCTGACGTAGTTCCGGGCTATCCTCGCCTATATAGGTTTTGCGCACGTCCTGACCTATGCGGTAGCTGTCATACCAATAGGTTTTGCCACTCCGCTTTACCGGCGTCGGCGCGCCACGGATATCGGAAACGGCTTCGTCCTGCCATGATCGCAAAAGATCAAGATAGGCGGCATGGGCTACAGGCGTGTGGCGGTTGATCATCGGGCATACTCAACAAAAATTTCTTTGTTGAATATAGCGTGATGTTCAACAAAATCAAATTTGTTGGACAAGTGGGTTCACAATCCTGCGGCTTTGGTCAGATTGACCCTGAACCTATCACGGTTCCTCTGATACCTTCTGGTCATTTCCGGCGAGGCATGGCCAAGTTGTTTCTGGATATAACGCTCATCGACATTCGCAGAGGTGGCAAGGCCGGCGCGCAAGGAATGGCCGGAAAATAGCTTCAGGCGTTCATTTACCGGAAGGTCGGCGCGAATGCCGGCGGCCAGCACAGTCTTCTTGATCAGGCGGGCGATGTGTTTGTCCGACAGCCGATCCCCCGTGGCTTTGCGATCATCACGGCTGATGCGCTGGAACAGCGGGCCAAAGTCGATCTTGGCGTAATGCAAGTATTGCTCCAGCGCGTGAACAGGGCAGGTGGCGTCGCTGGACCCGCGGCCGATCTCGACCTCGCGCCAGCCGGTTTTGCCCCGAAACGTCAGCGTCAGACCCTGATCCTCAATCGTGATCCAGCCTTTGCCGTCCTCGGTATCGTCGCGGCCATAATCAAGACTGACGATCTCGGAGCGGCGCAAGCCGCCTGCATAACCGATCAGTAAAATGGCGCGGTCGCGCATATCGCGCAGGCCGTAATCCAGTGTTTCGATCATATCGAGGATGTCATCGGCCAGAATAGCTTCTTTCTGCATTGGAGGCCGTGCGTGCTTGCGCTTGATGCCTGCCAACACTGTGGCGATATGCCGATCCCTGCGGTCAAGGGTAAACCCGCGCTGTTGGTAATGCCAGGCGATGCCTGAAAGGCGACGTTCGATGGTGGCGACCGTCAGGGGTTTGGCAGGGGGGGTAGGGG